>NZ_SODQ01000007.1:0-458195 GCF_004368805.1 Novosphingobium sp. PhB55
CCGACCATCCCGGCCTCGTCGATCACCAGCACCGAACGATCGGTCAGCAGCTCGCGATCCTGCGCCCATTGGCGTTCCATACTGGCGATGGTGCGGCTGCCAATGCCCGAACCGCTTTCGAGGTTCTCGGCGGCAATCCCGGAGAGCGCCGCACCGCGAACTTCATACCCTGCCGAGCGCCAGGCATCATGGGCAACACCCAGCATCGCGCTCTTACCGGTGCCGGCATAGCCGATCACCGAAGAGAGGCCCCGGCTATGGGTCACATGCTCAAGCGCCCCGTACTGCTCGGCCGAGAGCACTAGCCCCCTCGCCTCGGCACGGGCCAATGCCTTTTCCTGCACGGCACGGCTGACACCATGGCGGCGTTCGGCATCGAGCTTGATGGTGGCCTTCTCGAGCCGCTTCTCGGTCTCGATCATCGAGCGCGACGTGAAGCGATCCTCGCCGCGTCCATCCTTGCCCAGCGCGATCAGTTCCGGCGAGGCGCGCACCGCGCCGAGCACCTGATCGAACTGCTCCTTGCCGTCGCTGTGCCGGTGCACGAACCTGGCGAGGTCGCGGGTGGTGAACGTCGCTTGGCTGTGGGCGATGGCATCGAGCGCGATTGCCGGGTTGGCGAGGATCCTCTCGCCATTGGCCCGGGCAATCGCATGATGCTCTTCGAGCCGCTCGCTTTCGAGCCCCTGCCCCACCATCCGCGAGGCGGCCGGACCGATCTTGTGCTGGGGCTCCAGCTCGATGCCCTGGGCTTCCAGGGAACGGTGATCGATCCGCGCGTCGATATCGAGTTCGGCAAGCCGCTGGTTGACGTGATCGGCCCAGGCTTCACGCCAATGGGTGAGAAGTTCGGTGCGGTTCCAATCGCGCACCTTGGGGCCGAAACCTTCTTCGGTCACTTCGCGCATGCCGAGCATCACATGGGCATGGGGCTTGGGCTGTCCGTCCTCGCCGATATCCCAGTGCACATTGAGATCGGCGACCATGCCCCGCGACACGAACTCTTGGGTAACGAAGTCACGGGTCAAACGAATGCCTTCGGCCTGGTCGAGCTCACGGGGAATGGCGAACTCGACCTCGCGGCACAGCTGGGCGTCCTTGCGCTTCTCGGCCGCCTCGACATCGTTCCACAGACGCTCGCGGTCGAGCCATTGTTCCGGCGCGTTCTCGGGGAGCAGAATCTCCGAGTGGACGACGCCCGCCTTGTTCGAAAAGTCATGATCGCGCCCGAGCCGCTCATCGTGCAGCCGCGAAGCGGAACGATAGGCGGCGGCGGCCACCGCCGAGGAGCCGGTGGCGCGGGAAATGACTTTGGCCGAGAAATGGTAGATCGCCATGACGGCGATCCATTTACACTTCAAGCAGCACGTCGGCACGACGTATAAGCGCGCCCTCGAACGATTTTATCGCACTCGGGAACGCGAAATCCCAGAAGATTTCACGCTATTGTTTGGGCCTGAGACTCCCGATAGCTGAACCGTCCGCCTCGATCAACGAAAGGACGGACAATGCGTAAGCCCCGTGACTATGACGCCGAACTCAAGGCACTCACCGACAAGGCGCGGCAACTCAAAACGCGTAAAGTAAGCCAGCTTGGAGAACTGGTGAACGCGACAGGCGCCGATGCCCTATCCGCCGAAGTCCTGGCCGGCGCCTTGCTCGATGCCGCCACCACCACCGACGCGGCCAGAAAGGAGGCATGGCGGGGGCGAGGCGCCGCGTTCTTTTCAGGGCAAGGCAAAGGCGCTCGCACAGGAACTGGCAGCGAGGATCGCAGCAACTTGGGCAGCGCTGCGGCGGAACCAGGCAGCGCGCAATTGCCACTTGGCGAGCCGGGCGCGGCATGATGCCCGCACTTGGCAAGTGACGCGGCGCGAACGCACCCGCCAGCTCATCGAGCTCGGCGGGCTTGTCGCGAGAGCCGAGCTGGTCGAGCTGACCGGGGATGACCGCGCGGTGATCCTCGGTCTGCTGGTCGAAGCGGCGGCCAGGCTGCGCGGCAACGATCGCGAGCAAGCGCTGACGCTGTGGCGGCAGCGCGGCGTGCGGGCGTTCGCTCAAGAACCAGCTGGCGTGGATCGAGATTGAGCTAGCGATAGTCAAAAATCGGCAGGGACGGTTTTGTTGTTCTGCGTCCACCACGGACGGATGAAATGGACGAGACTGGCCTCGCAAAATTGTGCTATACAGTCGGTGCGCGGACGACTCCGTGGCGAAGAGTGGAACCCCGGCGGCGAGTTCCATCAGGCCGCCTTTTCACAGTCCTGCCGGGTTGGAGCGTCCGCGCACCTTTGGCCTTGTCTCCCACTGCACGGCGGATTGCTCGTACGCCTGCTCCGCATGGCGGGCGGTGTCCATTTCGTGATCGCATAACGCCTTGACGTTGTGGACGTGGGCAGCGCCGGGCTTGTTGCCTCTCCTCTACGGCTTTCCAGCCTTGATCTCCAATCGCTCCGCGCAGCCTTGGCGTAAGGATTCCCGTCTGTTATCCTGCCAAGGCGCTGCGCAAAGGGCAGCGCCGGGACTGGTAATCCCGCTGACCAACGCAAACTCGGAAAACACAGTTTTCCGGGGTGCCGTCGCGTATGTCCAAACCTTCGGGTGAAAGGCGGCGGCGCATGCGGTCAGCATGTTACCAGCTCCGGCGGCTCCCGCGCGTTAGCGTGCGGGAGTTCGGGACTGGTCCGCAAGTTGTCCTGAGCCTTCCGCCAACCCGCCTTGATGCGGACCCGGAGGTGCCAATGGACGTTCAAGTTCCTGCTGCTTCACCCGATCAGATCGCCGCTGTGTCTGCGGCGCTGAAATCCTTGCCCAACGACAATTCCGCGCTCGCTGCGCTCTGGAAAATCTACGGCGCCGAGCCGGTGCGATTGCTGCGCACCCAGCAGGGCCGCAGCCTCAGCCGCGAACGGGTCAAACGGGCGGAAGGCTTCATGGGCGGGCTCGCCCCTGACGCGCCGTTCGACTGGCACTATTTCCTCTACACGTCGGGGATCGTCGTGCAGCTGGCGCTGTCCTCGCACCTGCTCGATGTCGGGTTTCCGGATAGCTGGTGTGCGCGCCACATCAGCCTCAATATCGACCGGTCGCTGGCCTACGCCAATGTCACCGGCTTCGGCTACGATTGCCCCGAGACCGCGCGACTGGTGCAGGTGCTCTCGCCGTACTGGAAATGGAACCGCCACCGCCCCGGCGACAGCAATCTGCTCGACGATGGCGGCTTCACGCCCGACGAGGTTCGCGCGCTCTTAACCGCGCTGGTCGATCACGTCCGCCATGTGACCGGCCATGCCCGGCCCCGACCCCGGCAGCGAGCGGTGCAAGACTGATCGGGCGCCCGCAGCAGCCATGCTGCGGGACCGCCGAGCGGCCATAGTCCGCCAGCTTAGCGGGCGATTCGCTCGCCGATGATGGCAGTGCTCCCTGTCAGCCGTCTGCATTGAGACGGCGTGAGACCGATCCGCGGGCCGCAAGCTCCCGGCGGCCATATTTTTTTGGTGTCCGTAGAGTGCCGCCAATGTCCGCTACGGTGCACCGAGCGGAATCTCGCGCGTTCTTGGCCGTTTAGCGCCGTTTGATGCCCTTGCGTCGGGCTCGGTTTAGCCCAATCTTGCTCATGGCCGGCCAGTCCACCTCACGAATAGGAAAGGACAACGCCAGATGGATATGAAGCCCCTCGATCGTTTTCTGCGCCTCAATACCGTGCTCGAACGCACGGGCCTGTCCCGTGCAACCCTCTACCGCAAGATCCAGACTGGAACCTTCCCGAAGCAGGTCCGGATAGCCGAACGCTGCTGCGGGTGGCGCGAAAGCGCCGTGACCGAATGGATGAAAAATCCCATCTCGTACCTCGTCGAAGATTACCCGCCGCAGGCCTGAACAGTCGTCGCGCCGGAAGGCAAGGCCGGGGCGCGCCCGCTTTGGCGGGCGCGCCCCGATCCCTTACCAGCCCTTGCGTTCCTGCCGGCCCCGCGACCGCACGATCAAGCCGATGGCTCGCCCGAATTCGATCTCCACCCGGCGAACGCTGATGCCAAGTTGCGCGGCGATCTCTTCGTAGCTCATGTCCTCGAACCGGATCAGATGGAACACGGCACGCGGGAGCCAAGGAAGCGAGCGTAGCGCCCGGGCCAGCCGGCGCAGTTCCGGCTGCTCGTACTCGGGGAAGGCATCACGCAGGAAGGCTTCGCGGATGCGCTGCTCCAGCAGGTAGATGTGCCAGATCATGCCGCGCCCTCCCCGAATGCGAGGAGGAAATCGGCGCCCTTGCTGGCAGCACTGGCCGCCCGGAAAATCGCCTTCTCATCGGCGCGCATGGCCTCGATCCACGAGCCAATGTAATCGCTATGCCGCACGGTGGGCTGGATGCCGAGCGATGCGCAGGCGAAAGCCGAGGTCAATTCGGCAATAAGCTCTTCTTTTGCGTACGAAACTGAGCCGTACTTGCCGGTCTGGTCGCGGTCCAATCGGCCCTTGCCGCCGACCCAATGACCCAGTTCGTGCAGGACCGTCCGGAACCAATTTATCGGCTCGTGGAAAGCGGCCTGCGGGGGCACCTGCACATAGTCCTGCCTGGGGGCATAGAACGCCTCGTCGCCGCCGATCCGGAAGTCCGCACCCGTGGCCGCGATGATCCGATCCACCTCGGCAATCGCCAAGACCGGATCGGGCACGCCCGGTTCTTCGGCATAGCGCTCGGGCAGACCTTCGATCTGATCGAGGTTGAAGACGACGAACCGCTTCAGGAAGGCAATCGTCCGAACCTCACGATCCTCGCACCGCGCCTGCTCCGCCTCGTTCCTCGGCGTGAAGCGATCCGCGTAGCAGATGACCGTGCCCTTCTCACCCCGCCGGACATGCCCACCTGCGGCCAAGGCCTGCTTGTACGTGAGCCAGCGCTGCGACGCGAACCGGCGTTCCACCGCCTCGCACCACAGGATGAGAATATTAATTCCAGAGTAAACCCGTCCGGAAACGGCGTTGTGCGGCATCAGACACGGACACCGCGCACTGTCCCAGGGCTGCACCCAGGGAAGCCTGCCCTCCTCCAGCTCGGCAATGATCCGGGAAGTGACCTCCCCATAGAGGCTCTGACGATCGGTCCTGTTCATTTCTCCTGTTCCTTTCCTCAACCGCCATTGACCGGCGCCGGGGTGGCGGGGGGCGGCAGGAGCGGACCAAAAGCCTCGCCTGAAATGGCGGGGTGCACCCGAAGGGCCGAAATGGAATGGAGGACCTGGGCCCCGCCCAGGTTGCGGCTCGCCATGGCGGGGCTAGGGGGCCGTGACGCCCCCCGTCACCCTGGAGCCGAGGCACACGCCGACGCGCCGCAGGCGCGGCGACCGCTGACGGGATGCGGACAGCGTCCCGCCCGGGCCGCTCAAGGCGGGACGGAACGCGTCATGCGATCGTGACGGCTATGCCGACGAGACGCCGAAGGTGGCTCGGCCGAAGCGTCAGCGGAGGTAGAGCGCGGTCAGGCCCTCAGGCCTGGGATGCCTCCTCCAGTTCGCCTGTCTCAGCGGCCAGTCGAAAGTCCAAGTTCGGGGCAACGTTACCACCCCTGGCCTTTTCCCGAAGCGCGTCGAGATGATCGCTCCACCATTGATGCATGGCTGTTCGCTCCTCCCAGTAGCGCCCCCGATTATAGATGCCGCGAACAGCATTGGCATCCATATGCGCTAACGAACGCTCGATGGCGTCTGGGCTCCAATGTCCGCTTTCATTCAGCAATGTCGACGCGGTGGTTCTGAGTCCATGGGCGGTAAGCTCGCGGGTACCGTAACCCATACGCCGAAACGCCGCATTGATGGTGTTTTCGCTCATCGTCTTGCGCGAAGTGTGCCGCGCGGGAAAAGCATATCCTTCGGGCCCCGTCAGCTCATACAGTTGGAGCAAATAGGCAATCACCTGCCGCGACAGCGGCACTTGATGCGGACGCCTCATCTTCATGCGCTCGGCCGGGATGGTCCAGACAGCCGTCTCAAGATTGAACTCGGACCAATTGGCCTTTCGAAGCTCGCCAGGCCGAGCCATGACATGTGGAGCAATCTGCATGGCAAGACGCGTGACAATGCCGCCGCGATAGCCGTCGATGTCACGAAGCAGCTTGCCGACCTGATCTGGTTCGAGCAGCGCCGCGTGATGCTTCACTTTGGGCGTAAGGAGAGCGCCCCTCAGTATGAACGTCGGGTCATTCTCGCCGCGCCCCGTCGCGACTGCATATCTGAAAACCCGGCTGGCGAAGGAACGGCAACGCTGCGCTGTCTCCCGCTTGCCCTTGGCCTCGATCGCTTTGAACACGGCGAGCAATTCGAGCGGTTTGATTTCCGTGATCGGCCGCGAGCCAATCGGCTTCATATGCGACAGAAGCCAATTCGTCTTGACCGTCGTCGCTTCGGCCCGCTCCTCCGCCACCATCTTGTCGATGAATTCCTTGGCGATGTCATCGAAGGTATTGGCCGACTTGTAAGCGGCAACCAGCTTATTGATCTTGCGCGCCGCAAGCGGATCTTCGCCGGCTTCGAGCAGCGCACGCGCGTCATCGACCTTCCTCCGTGCGCCAGCCAGACCAACGTCGGGATAACGCCCTAAGGCAAGCCTCTTCTGCTTGCCCGCAAAGCGGTATTTGAAGCGCCACAGCTTCGAGCCATTCGGGTGGATTTCCAGGTAAAGCCCCCGGCTATCCGAGCACTGATAGATTTTCTCCGCAGGCAGCAACTGGCGAACTTGAACATCGGTGAGCGACACGGGCGATTCTCCTCGACAAGTCGAAGCGCGACGTTGCGGTTCCAATGGGCCACCTGTTTGGTTCCTGCCGACGAGGCCATCATTGCACCTCGTGGCACCATTTCGTTCAGGATGCCCTGGAATTGCCTGACACACTCCGAGACCAACGATGCCGAAAAATGGCAGAAATCAGGGATTTTGTCGAGGATTTGGGATGTCTTGGGAGGAGTAAATGGTGCCGGCTACAGGATTCGAACCCGTGGCCCCCTGATTACAAATCAGGTGCTCTACCAACTGAGCTAAGCCGGCCCGGCGCATCGGCATGAGTGATGCGCGCGACAAGTCCGGCGCCCTTACCGCGAGGGAGGGGCGCCGGTCCAGTTGCTTTTATGAAATATCCGCTCAGAAAATCGCGTGGGGCGCATCTTCCTGCATCATCGCCTGGCGCACGAGGGGGATCGGCGGGCCGCCGTGGCTCAGGAACTGGTCGTGGAACGGCTTCCAGGCCGCGCGGCCACCGCGCGAGGCGGTCCAGTCGTCGCGCAGCTTGCGGATCATCAGCTTGCCCAGCGTATAGTTGAGATAGGCCGGATCGTAAGTGCCGCGCGCGGCCTGCTGCTCGGCGGTGCCTTCGTCCTGATAGCACTCGTCCATGAACATGCGCTTGGACTGTTCCTGCGTCATGCCGCGCGCGTGGAGACCGATGGCCGAGAGGTAGCGGCAGTTGCGCAGCAGCGCGTTCGACAGCTGGCCGACGTGAACGCCGGCATCGCCCTTGCCCAGGCCCGCGTCCCACATCATTTCCTCGGCATAGTGCGCCCAGCCTTCGGCATAGGCGTAGCCCACCCAGAGGCGGCCCACCCAGGAGGGCGAGCGGTTCGAGTGGAGGAATTGCAGGAAGTGGCCGGGCATGACTTCGTGCACCGAAGTGAACAGCAGGTCATTCTTGCCGGGGATATAGTCCTGTTGCATCTGCTGCGACCAGGAAGGGTCCGGCGGCGAGATATAGTAAACCGAGGAGATGCCCTTCTCCAGCGGCCCGGCGGGATCGATATAGGCCGAGTTCTGGCGGTTGTAGGGCGGGCTTTCCTCCACCAGCGCCTGTTCGGTGCCGGGGATCGTGGCGATATCGTGCTGGCGCACGAAAGCGGTCAGTTCCGGGATCTGCAGGCGCGCGGCGGCGACGGGGCCGCCTTCCGGCTTGTCGGCGCGCATCTTGTCAAAGCAGGCCTGGATGTCCTTGCCGGGGGCATATTCGGCGCAGGCGGCCTTGAGCAGGTCCTGGTTGCGCTTGAGATCGGCGCGGCCCACGGCTTCCAACTCGCTGAGCGGGGCATCGACGGCCTCGGTGGCGGCGAGCATGCGCGAGAAGCGTTCGGCGCCCATCGCGAAGTCCTGGGTGGGCGTGGCCTTGCCGAGCCAGTCGGAAAGGTCCTGCATGGCCTTGGCCGCGCTTTCCGAGCTGGCCTTGAACTCGGCCTGGAGCGCGGCGTCCTTCACATCGGCAAAAGCGGTGCGGGCGTCGCCGCGGTAATATTCCGCAAAGCCCGAGAAGCCCGCAGTGCCGAGCTTGATGAAGCTGGCGGGCATCGCCGTCTTCAGGTTGCCGCGGATCTGCGCGGCGGCGGTGGGCACGGCCTTGAAGAAGGCGATCATGGCCTTCATGCGCGTCGGCTTGTCGGCATAGGCGCGGCTGACGTAGACGTTCGGGTCGAGGCCGTTCTCGATGTAGAAGCCGGGATTGTTGTGCGGCTTGTCGGCGTCTTCCAGCCAGAACAGCTGGCCCTTGGCGACTTGCACCAGGTAGTCGCGTTCGAAGCGGTCTTCGGCGGAAAGGCTGGCGAAGGCGCCGGCATCGGCGATCACCTTCTTCAGGAATGCCCCGCGCGCCTTGAGCCCGGCGGGGCTCCAGTCGGGCAGCTTGCCGTCGAACTGGTGCGCGCCCTGATAGACCGCGAAGGAGGGATCCTGCGCCATCCAGCTCTCTATCGTCCGGTTCACGAAGCTCTTCCACGGCGTGGCCGGCTTGCCGAGCGCGACTGATACCGGGGTGGCGGCGGGAGCGGATGGGGGAGCGGATTTGGGCGCGGGGGCCGCATTCGAGACGTGTGCTCCCAGACCGAGAGCAAGGCAGGCGATCCCCGCCAGCAGTGCATGTTTCATAGCCGAACTGTCCCTGTCAGTCATGTTGGAGGCCGGTTGTTCACGGCCCCGATGGGGACAGGTTCTGGGCTAAGGCGCGCCGAAGGTCCAGCCCTCGGTCCTGGCCAGTTCCGGTGTGAGATCAAGGGGTTTCCACAGGTCTTCGCGCGGGGCCGCCGTGCGCAGCCAGGCCGCGGTGAGGAGGGCATCCGCGCTGTGATCGTCGATCGGGCCGGTTCCCCCTGTCGGCGGCGAACCCAGTGCGGCGAGCGCGGTATCGAGCGCGGCATGGTCGGTCATTTTCGCCCGCCCGGCAGAGCGGCCCGCCGCGACGGCGGCAAGCGTGGTGTAGATCTCGGTCACGACCGAGCCGGATACGGGGAGGGGATCGATCGGCCAGACCGGAACCGCGCCGCGCAGGCGGTGCAGCAGGCGCATGCCGGTGAGGCTGGACTTGCCGACTTGCGCGGCGCCCACGAGGTTGAAGTTGGAATAGGGTCTGCACCCGGCGCGGGCCTGCGCCTGTTCGGTCACGCGCAGGCGTCCGCGGCGGTGGCCCGCGCCGGGAAGGTGGAAGCGCAGGCCTTCCCGGCCTCCGTGACGCCGGAAGTAGGCACTGATTTCGGGATGGTCGACGAAGCTGGCCGCGGCCAGATGGGCGTCTTCGGTGCAGACCCTATCGATCAGTGCCCAGAGCGCGCGGGCGTCCTTTGGACTGGCCGGCCAATCGGGGAAGAAAGCCCCGGCATCGGCGAAAGGCAGCGAGATGCCGAGGTCCAGCCCCACCAGCGTGTCCTGCGGCAAGTCGTCCCGCAGCAGGTGCAGCACCGCCTCACGCGACCAGTGGCGATGATCCGCAGGGTGCAACAGCCGCGGCGCGCCCTCCAGCCCGCAGAGGGCGACGGCGATGCCCTTCTGGCGCGGGCCGAGGGCGCCGGACCAGTCGATGGCCATGAAGTGCCGGAAACGCGCCGGGGCGCCGGACAAGTGACGGGGCAAGGCCTAGACCCGTTCGTCCATCAGGTCTGCCCCTGCCGCTCGGCCCGCTTGCGGTCCCACCATTCGAGGCGCTTGCGAATCTCGCGTTCGAAGCCGCGCTCGACCGGCTCGTAGAAGCGTTGCGGCTCCATGTCCTCGGGCCAGTAGTCGTCGCCGGAGAAGCCGTCCGGCGCATTGTGGTCGTAGGCGTAGTCCTTGCCGTAGCCGATGTCCTTCATCAGCTTGGTCGGCGCATTGAGGATATTGGCCGGCGGCATCAGCGAACCTGTCTCGCGCGCGGACCGGGCCGCGGCCTTCCAGGCCACATAGGCGGCATTCGATTTCGGCGCGGTGGCGACATAGAGGCAGGCCTGCGCGATCGCCAGTTCGCCTTCGGGCGAGCCGAGGAACTCATAAGCCTGCTTGGCGGCCAGGCACTGCGCGAGGGCCTGCGGATCCGCCAGGCCGATATCCTCGCTGGCCATGCGGACGAGGCGGCGCAGCAGGAACAGCGGCTCCTCGCCGGCGGTCATCATGCGCGCCAGATAGTAGAGCGCGGCCTGAGGGTCCGATCCGCGCACCGCCTTGTGAAGCGCCGAAATCAGGTTGTAGTGCCCGTCGCGGTCCTTGTCGTAGACGGCCACGCGCCGCTGCAGGAACTGGCCGAGCCCGGCCGGATCGAGCGGCTCCGGGATCTGCGCGGCGTAGAGTGTCTCGGCCTGGTTGAGCAGGAAACGCCCGTCGCCGTCGGCAGAGGCGACCAGGGCCGCGCGGGCGTCGTCATCGAGGGGCAGCGGGCCTTCCAGCGCCTCGGCCTTGTCGAGCAGCGTGTTCAGCGGCTCCGGCCCGAGGCGGTGCAGGATCAGCACCTGGGCGCGGCTGAGCAGGGCGGCGTTGAGCGCGAAGCTGGGATTCTCCGTCGTCGCGCCGACCAGGGTGACGGTGCCGCGCTCCACGAAGGGCAGGAAGCCGTCCTGCTGGGCGCGGTTGAACCGGTGGATCTCGTCCACGAACAACAAGGTCCGCTGGCCGGCGCGGGCGGCCAGGTCGGCCTCGGCGAAAGCCTTCTTGAGGTCGGCCACGCCCGAAAACACCGCCGAGACCGCCGTGAAGCGCATACCCACCGCATCGGCCAGCAGCCGCGCGGTGCTGGTCTTGCCCGTGCCGGGGGGACCCCAGAGGATCATCGAGGAAAGCCGCCCCGCCGCCACCATGCGGCCGATCGGGCCTTCCGGCCCGGTGAGGTGCTCCTGTCCGACCACGTCCTCCAGCGTGCGCGGGCGGAGACGATCGGCAAGCGGGGCATCCTCCCGCGGGGTGTCGGGCGTGGGGGACGGGGGAAGGTCGTCGGCAAAAAGGTCGGCCATGGGACCTATCTAGCCATTGTCCCGCAGAATTGCATCGTCTGGCCGAGGCGCGTATCCTTGCGGGCTTGAAGCAGGCAGGGAGGCACAGCGATGATCGGAACCTTGCGCGTCAGGGCCCCGCGCCACCTGTGGATCGTCGGCGTGCTGACGCTGGTGTGGAACGCCTTCGGTTGCACCGATTTTTCCATGACGGTGACGCGTAATCCCGCATGGATGGCGCCGCTTTCCCCCGAGATGATCGACTGGCTGGACGCTGCGCCGAGCTGGACCGTGGCGACCTGGGCGCTGGGGGTCTGGGGCGGACTGGCGGGATCGCTGCTGCTGCTCCTGCGCTCGCGCTGGGCGGTGGCGGCGTTCACGATTTCGCTGCTGGGGCTGGCGGTGAACCAGATCTATCCCTTCGTCTCCCGGACGCCCGCCATGCTGACCAGCCCTGCCAGCATCGGCATTACCCTGGCGATCTGGGCGATCGCGGTGTTCCTGCTCTGGTACGCGATCCGGCTGCGCCGGAGCGGCGTGCTGCGCTGATGGGCGAGCGGGAAGAGGCTGAGCGGAAAGAGGCCGAGCGGGAAGAGGCTGGCCGGGGACGCGCTCAGCGGCGCAGGCGCTGGCGCACGAGGCGCAAGTAGGTATCGGCCACGTCCTGGTTGATGCGGTCCCAGCTGAAATCGAGCGCCCGGTTTTCGCCTGCCAGGCCGTTGCTGGCGCGCAGGGCCGGGTCTTCGATATAGGCCTTCAGCGCTTCGGCGAACTGGTGGATGGCGCCCGGCGGGATCAGCCTGCCCGAGACATGGTCGTCGACCAGACTCTGGCTGCCGGTGGCCGCGGCCGCCACCACCGGGAGGCGGCAGGCCATGGCCTCCAGCGTGACATTGCCGAACGTCTCGGTGACGGAGGGGTTGAACAGCACGTCCATGCTCGCGACCGCGCGGGCGAGGCCCTCGCCTTGCTGGAAGCCGACGAAGGCCGCCTGCGGCAGGCGGGCCTGGAACCATTCGCGCGCTGGACCCTCGCCCACGACGAGGACCCGGTGAGCGACATTGCGGCGGCGCAGGTCGTCCAGCGTGTCGGAGAAGACGTCGAGGCCCTTTTCCATGACCAGGCGCCCCAGGAAGCCGACGACCACTTCATGGTCCGCGATGCCCTGTGCGCGGCGCCAGGCCAGGTCCCGGCGTTCGGGATGGAAGATGTCGCGGTCGACGCCGCGCGACCAGATCGAGACGTCGTAGTTCATGCGCTGTTCGCGCAGGAGCTGGGCCATCGATTCCGAAGGGGCGACCAGGGCGTCGCAGCGGCGATAGAAGCGGCGGAGCATCGCCTCCACCACCGGTTCGCCCCAGGCCATGTTGTAATAGCGCAAGTAGGTTTCGAACCGGGTGTGGACCGAGGCGAGTACCGGCAGGTTGCGCGCACGCGCCCAGGACACGGCCTGATGGCCCACGGGGTCGGGCGAGGATACGTGGACGACATTCGGCGCGAAGGCCTTCAGGTCGCGCCGCGCCTTGAACGAGATGGCCAGCGGAACGCGGTATTCGGGGCGGTTGGGGATCGGCAGCGAATGAATGCCGATCAGGTCTCCGGTCGGCTCGAACGCGGGCTTCTTCACCACTGGCGCATAGACGCGCACTTGGGCGCCCTGGCGCAGCAGATAGCCGACGAGGCGGTTCAACGCCTGGTTGGCGCCGTCTCGGACATAGTTGTAGTTGCCCGAAAACAGGGCAATGCGCAGGTCGGCGGTTTCCATGGTGGGCAGCCCCATAGCGTTCCCCGCCGAGATTGGCGAGTGGGCTTCACAGATGCCGCGCCGTTCCTGAGGAAAACCGCTGCTTCGGCGCGCCGGATAAGCGCAGATGGCCGACAAACGGTCTTCTGCGCCGAAGGCTGGATGCCGCCGGACTGCGGTTGGGCAGTCCGGCGGCATCCCCTGGTGGATGGTCCCGTCTTCGGGGTCAGCCCTTAGCGACGCCAGTCACGGCGGTGGTCGTCGCGCCGGTGGTCGTCGCGGCGGTAATCGTCATGGCGGCGATCGCCGCGCCAGCCGTCACGGCCGCGGTCCCACCGGTTGCGGTCGTCGCGCCAGCCACGGCGGTCGTCGCGCCACGCATGGCGGCCATCGCGCCAGCGGTCACGGCCGCCCCAGCGCTCGCGATAGTAGGGCGCATAGTACCGGTCATAGTAGCGATCGCGGTAGTAGCGGTTCGGCGCGCCCTGGTAATAGTAGTAGTAACCGGGCCGGTCGCGCACGGTGACGTAGCGGCGGGAGCCGTAATAACCGCGATCGTAGTAGCGGCCGTCGTCGCGGTCTGCGAGCGCGGCGCCGAGCGCCAGGCCGATCACGCCTGCACCGATGGCGATGGCGGCATCGTTACCGCCCCGGTCGTAGTAGTCCCGCGCCATGGCAGGCGCGGATGCCGTGAGGGCCGATGCGGCCAGAGCCGTCGCCAGCCCCAGGGACTTCCAGTTCAGTTTCATCTTATCGCACTCCTATCCGGGCCAACCAAGTTACGGCGGAATCGGCGGGCATGTCGGACCCCGAGATTTCGCCCTGGCCAGTGAACTTCGCGTGAACTTGACGTCACATGCGACGAGCCGCGCGGCGCCGTCGCCATGATGCTGCCGCCGAAACAAGGACGCCCGGCCGTAGGGGTGGCCGGGCGTCTCGGTTTCCCGATTTCCCGGGGCCAGGCGGAGAGGGGTTTATCCGCGAGGCCCCGATCGTCGGGGGCTTTCAGCGATCAGTAGCCGCGGCGGTAGTCGCCGCGATCGTGGTCGTAGCCGCGGCGATAGTCGCCGCGCTGGTAACGGTCGTAGTCGTCGCGGCTGTGGCGGCCGCCATTGCCGTCCCAGTACCAGCCGTCGCGGTACTGCCAGTTGCTGCTATAGGCCGGACCGTAAGAGTAGCCGCTGTTGTAGTAGCGATCGTCGTTGCGATAGCGGTCGTTGTTGCTGCTGGAAGCGATGATCGCGCCCAGGGCCACGCCGATAACGCCGGCGCCGATGGCGACTGCGGCGGTATTGTCATTGTGGCGATAGTGGTCGCGGGCCATGGCCGGGGTTGCCGTGGCGAAGGCGGTGGCAGCGAGGGCAGTGGCAAGCGTGGCGTTGCGGAAGAATGTCATTGTACGAAACTCCTTGCTGGGCAGGGGCTCCGGTGGGGCCGGGGTCTCGTCCCTTGTTGAGTTTCTTCTACGCCTGCCTGGCTGAACCGCATCGAAGCGACATCGGCAGATTCCGTTCAGGTTTGTACGACTTTGTATGAATCGATCGGAACGCCTCCGCGCCATTTGCTCGGCCCATCGGAAAGCGCTCCTCACTTCATCGCAGAAAAGGAAACAAAAACGGCAGCTTGGACTTCGGGGAGGGCCAAGTACGAAATTTGACAGGGAAATTACCAAATGAACACTGCCCGCCTCCTCTCGTCGGCGATCGGCCTCGCGGTCGCCGTCGCGGCCTTCCCGGCCATGGCGCAGGACAGCGATGCTCCCATCGCCACCGACACCCCCGCTCGCGACAGCCACTTCGACGGCCCCTATGTTCAGGCCTTCGGCGGCCTTTCCACCCGCGGCAACGATGGCGGCGACAGCCTGCGCTTCGATACGGACGGAGACGGCCGCTACGACAACACCGTGAACACCGCAGCCGGCGCCAATGCCTTCAGCCCCGGCTTCTGCAACGGCCGCGCCCTGGGCGCCACGCCGGACGGTGGCTGCCGCAGCGACAAGGACGGCGCCGAATACGGCGTGCGCTTCGGCTACGACAAGCGCATGGGCAATAACTTCGTGCTCGGCGGTCTCGTCGAAGGCGTGAAGAGCGACGCCAAGGACGCGACCTCGGGCTACAGCACCACGCCTGCCAGCTACACGATCCAGCGCAAGCTGGACTACGGCCTTTCGGCCCGCGTCCGCGCCGGCTATACCCCGGGCGGCGGCGCGCTGTTCTATGTGACCGGCGGCGGCGGCGTGGCCAAGCTGGACCACAGCTTCCTCACCACCAACACCGCCAATTCCTTCGACCCCCAGCGCAACAACAAGCTGGTCTGGGGCTGGCAGGCCGGCGGCGGCGGCGAGATCATGGTGGCCCGCAACGTCAGCCTCGGCCTCGAGTATCTCTACAACCGCTACAACGACAACAAGTACAACGTGGAAGTCGGACCCGGCACTGCGCCGGCGACCAACCCGTTCCTGATCGATTCGGGTTCGACCAACATCAAGGGTTCGAACAAGGACTTCTCGTATCACTCGCTGCGCGCGACGGTGGGCTTCCAGTTCTGACCGCGCATCCTTGAGATTGCCCGAGATTGGGAGAGGGCCGGCACAAGGCCCCACATAAAGAAAGGGCGGCAACCGCGAGGTTGCCGCCCTTTCCATGTTCGTCTCAAGAGAGCCTGAACTGCGGCGCCGAGGCGCCGAGGGATCAGGAATCCTTCTTGCGGCTCTGCTTCTTGCGCTCGTTCGGGTCGAGGAAGGCCTTGCGCAGACGGATCGACTGCGGGGTCACTTCGACCATTTCGTCGTCGTCGATGTAGGCGATCGCCTGCTCCAGCGTCATCACGCGGGGCGGGGTGAGGCGGATGGCGTCGTCCTTGCCGGTCGAACGGAAGTTCGTCAGCTGCTTCGACTTCATCGGGTTCACTTCGAGATCGTCGGGCTTGGCGTTTTCGCCGATGATCATGCCCTCGTAGATCTTTTCCTGCGGCTTCACGAACAGGATGCCGCGATCTTCAAGGCTGTTCAGCGCGTAGCCGACGGCTTCACCGGTGCCGTTCGAGATCAGCACGCCGTTCTGGCGGCCTTCGATCGGACCCTTGTGGCTGTCGTACTTCTCGAACAGGCGGTTCATGATGCCGGTGCCGCGGGTGTCCGAAAGGAACTCGCCGTGGTAGCCGATCAGGCCGCGCGAAGGGGCCGAGAAGGTGATGCGGGTCTTGCCGGCGCCCGAAGGACGCATGTCGGTAAGCTCGGCCTTGCGGCGCTGCATCTTCTCCACGACGGTGCCCGAGAACTCGTCGTCCACGTCGATCACGACGGTTTCGTACGGTTCGGTGCGGCCACCCTTCTCGTCCTTGCCGAACAGCACGCGCGGGCGGCTGATGCCCAGCTCGAAGCCTTCGCGGCGCATCGTTTCGATCACGACGCCCAGCTGAAGTTCGCCGCGACCGGCGACTTCGAAGCTGTCGCGGTCTGCCGATTCGGTGACGCGGATGGCAACGTTGGTTTCCGCTTCGCGCATCAGGCGGTCGCGGATCATGCGGCTGGTGACCTTGTCGCCTTCACGGCCCGCGAGCGGCGAGTCGTTGACGGCAAAGCGCATCGCCAGGGTCGGCGGATCGATCGGCTGGGCCTGGATCGCCTCGGTGACCGAAGGATCGGCGATGGTGTTCGACACGGTGGCCTTTTCGAGGCCGGCCAGCGCGATGATGTCACCGGCGCGGGCTTCTTCCACGGGCACGCGGTCGAGGCCGCGGAACGACAGCACCTTGGTGGCGCGGCCGACTTCGATGACCTTGCCGTCCATGTCGATGGCGCGGATCGGGTCGTTGACCTTCAGCTTGCCGGACTGGACGCGGCCGGTGAGGACGCGGCCCATGAAGTTGTCACGGTCGAGCAGGGTGGCGAGGAACGAGAACGGCGCGTCCTGGTCGAGGTCGGGCGCGGGAACGTGCTCGACGATCTTTTCGAACAGCGGCGTCAGGTCGCCTTCGCGGGCGTCCGGATCGTAGCCGGCGTAGCCGTTACGGCCCGACGCGTAGAGGGTCGGGAAGTCGAGTTGCTCGTCATTGGCGTCGAGGCTGACGAAGAGGTCGAACACTTCGTCCAGCACTTCGGCGTGACGGCC
The DNA here is from genome assembly GCF_004368805.1 of Novosphingobium sp. PhB55. Classification (NCBI taxonomy): domain Bacteria; kingdom Pseudomonadati; phylum Pseudomonadota; class Alphaproteobacteria; order Sphingomonadales; family Sphingomonadaceae; genus Novosphingobium; species Novosphingobium sp. PhB55. The sequence continues at coordinate 17,052 of NZ_SODQ01000007.1, forward strand.
ATCGGGACGGTCGATCTTGTTGACGACCACGATCGGCTTCAGGCCGAGGCCCAAAGCCTTGCCGGTGACGAACTTGGTCTGCGGCATGGCGCCTTCAGAGCTGTCCACCAGCAGGACGACGCCGTCGACCATCGAGAGGATGCGTTCGACTTCGGCGCCGAAGTCGGCGTGGCCGGGGGTGTCGACGATGTTGATGCGGTAGCCGTTCCACTCGATCGAAGTCGGCTTCGCGAGAATCGTGATCCCGCGCTCCTTTTCGAGGTCGTTCGAGTCCATGGCGCGCTCTTCGATGCGCTGGTTGTCGCGGAAGGTACCGGACTGGCGGAAGAGCTGGTCGACAAGAGTGGTCTTGCCGTGGTCGACGTGCGCGATAATCGCGATATTGCGCAAGGGAAGCGGGGCGGACATGCAGTGCCTATCGGTTCGAGGAGTTGGCCAGCGGCGCATGCTGCACCGCAAAATTGGCGCGCCATTAGCCGATCTATGCAAATCCGGCAAGCACGGAGCGGCCCTGCGCAATTGTTGCGCCTGTGTCACAATCGAACGGGAAGCGGAGGATCAGCCGCATGAGTGATTGTTTTGCCCGCTTTATCCTTTTAGGGTCGGCTTCGTAATCAGGGTGAGACGGTGACCGAAAAGAGCACCGCCGCCGGGAGAGGAATGCCGAAGGCTCCCCAGCAAGGGCGGCTTCGCCAGACCGACGATAAGGAATCCAGCTGCGCCTCTACGGGCGCGGCGGCGCGTTACCGGCACACAGCCGGAGCGTGACAAGGCGAACCCGCGCGGCAGGGAGGAGACGCAAGGGAACGCAAACTCAGCCAGGGGCGCCGGGTCTTGCCCGAGCGCCCCTTTTCCTTTGGCGTTCCTTGACCGCAGCGGCTGTTCGCAGGGCCTGCCATGCGCGGCTTGCCGTCCCGAAGCGGGCGTCTATAGTGCAAGTCCTTGAACACGCTGTCGAACCTGAGGGGGAAAACATGTTCGAATACATGATCATGCCATTCAAGCGTTATGCCGACTTTTCGGGCCGTTCGCTTCGCATCGAATACTGGGGCTTCGCCTTGCTCAATTTCATCGTCTTCGCGGTGATTTTCGGCATCTCGATGGGGCTCGGCCTGTCCTTGGGCGCTTTCCAGCAGATCGAGCAGGGCGGCGATCCCTCGTTGCTGTTCGGCACCGGATTTTTCGTCCTGATCGGCCTGGCCGGTCTCTACAGCCTTGCGGTCTTCATTCCGAGCATCGCCGTTGCCGTGCGCCGATTCCACGACCGTGACATGAGCGGCTGGTGGTATCTCGGCTTCATCGTGCTGGGGCTGATTCCCTTTGTGGGCTGGATCGCGACCATCGCTTCTTTCGTAATCACCTGCCTGCCCGGCACGCCCGGTCCCAACCGTTTCGGCATGGATCCCCGCGATCCCACCGGCGCTGAAGTCTTCGCCTGAGGCGGCGCCGGTCGTCCGGCGCTAAAGCTCCCTCAGGGCCCGTGCCGGTTTCGCTCGCAACAGCGGCAGCGAGCCGGCCAGGGCGAAAGTCAGGATCACGATCAGGCCGGCGCCCAGCACCATCAGGATGCGCGGCCAGTCCGGCAGCCAGTCGAACTCGAAGAGCTTGACGATCACTGCCCAGGCCATGGCGCTGCCCGCGGCCAGTGCCACAAGCGCCAGCACGGCGGCGATCAGGCCGTATTCGGCAAGCTGGAGCAGCAGGAGCTGGCCCCGGCTGGCGCCCAGCACGCGCAGGATCACGTTGTCATAGGTCCGGCTGGCGCGCGCCGCGGCGATGGCGCCGAACAGCACGGCCAGCCCGGCCAGCACCGCCACCGAAGCGGCCGCGAGGATGGCCAGGGTCATCTGGTCCAGCAGTCCGCGCGCATCGCGCAGCAGGGTGCCGGTTTCGATCACCGAGCTGGACGGGAACGCACGGGCCAGCCGTGGCAGCAGCCCGCGCGTGGAATGGCCCGGCGGCACTTCGATCGTCGCGGCCAGGTTGTGCGGCGCCCCCGCCAGAGTGTTGGGCGAGAAGACCAGCACGAAATTGAAGCCCAGGGTGTCCCAGTCGATCCGGCGCAGTGCGGCCACCCGCGCGGTCCGCTCGACACCGAGCACGCCCACCGTCACATAGTCCCCCACCTTCAGCCCCACGGTCTGGGCAAATTTCTCGTCGAGCGACACGAGCGGCTCGCCGCGGTGGATCTCGGGCCACCACCGGCCGGACGTGACGGTGCTGCCTTCAGGCACGCCGACCGAATAGGTCAGGCCCCGCTCGCCCTTCAGCGCCCAGGCGTCCTCGGGGATTTCCTTCAGGTCGGACACGCGCGTCATGTGGTCCCGCGGTCCATAGGCGAGGATCCGGCCGCGCAAGTTTGGAACCATCTTCACAACCGCGCCGGGAACCTGCTGCGCGACGATGTCCTGGAATGCTCCGGCTTTGTCTTTGGGCACGTCGAGCACGAAGAAGTCTGGCGCGCGGGCGGGCACGGTCTTGCGGATATTGGCGTCGAGGCTGGTCTGGACGGCGGCGATCAGAACGAATGCGGAGAGGCCGAAGCCGAGGGCGGTCACCAGGGCGCCGGTCTGGGCGCCGGGGCGATAGAGGTTGGCGAGACCGGCGCGCAGCATCGGGTCGCGCGGCCTGGGCAGGTGCGCGGCGGCCCGGCGAATGCCCAGGCCGATCAGTGCGAGCAGGCCGAGCATGAGCGCGGCGCCGCCGAGGAAGCCCAGCGTCACCAGCGGCTGCGCGGCATTGAGCAGGGCGAGGGCGACGATGGCGGCGAGTCCCAGTCCGACGGGGAGCAACCAGGTCCGGCGCGGAGCCATGAGCGGCGAGACTTGCGCGCGCATCAGCGCCATGGCGGGGAAGCTGCGTGCACGGGCCAGCGGCGGCGCGGCGAAGACGAGCGCGACCAGCAGGCCGTAGCCTGTCGCTGTCAGCAGGGCCGCAGGAGAGACGGTGAAGCCCGTGTCGACAGGCAGGAGCGCGCCGAGAGAGCGCGCCAGCAACGGGGTTACCAGCACGCCTGCCAGCAATCCGGCCAGGCTGCCGACCAGCGCCGCCGCGCCGACTTGCAGGAGGTAGATGCGGGCAATGTCGCGGCTCGTCGCGCCCAGCACCTTGAGCGTGGCGATCGAGGCGCGCCGCGCTTCGAGATAGGATGACACGCCGCCGCCGATGCCGATGCCGGCGATGACGAGCGCGGCCAGACCGACAAGCGCGAGGAACTGGCCCATGCGGCTGACGAAACGCTGGGTGGAAGGCGAAGCGGCCTTGCGGGTGCGGGTGTCGAAGGCATCGTCGCCGAAACGCTTCTTCAGTGCATCGACCACGGCGTCCGGGTCGCGCATCGCATCCGCGAACCGGACGCGCGTGGCGCTGCGGTACATGGCGCCGGGGTCGGTCAGCCCGGCGCGCGAGGGCAGGTCGAGCGCGGAGATCGCGGTGTCGCCCAGCGCGAAGCCTTCCGAAAGCTTCTCCGGGTCGCTGGCGATCACGCCGCCCACCCGCTGCTCCACGCCGCCGATCGAGACGCTGTCGCCCCGGCTTACGCCCAGGCGCGCGGCGGTTCCTTCCGAAAGCCAGACCGATCCGGCAGGCGGTGCGCCGACCTTGCGGCCGTCCTGGAGTTCGAGCCGCCCATAGAGCGGCCATTTTGCGTCGACGGCCTTCAGCGCGACCGGGGCCGTGAGATCGCCCTTGCGGGCTATGGCCTGAAGGCGAAAGCCCGGCGAGACCTGGCCGTAGCGGGAAAGCGCATTCAGTTCCTTGTCCGAAAGGCTGCGCTGCCAGGTCTTCAGCTCGATATCGCCGCCCAGCACTTCGCGGCCGCGCGTCGTCAGTTCGCGCTCGATCGAGCCGGTGAGAGTGCCGATCGCCGCGATCGCGCCGACCCCCAGGAACAGGCAGACGAGCAGCAGCCGCAGGCCCTTGAACCGCGCCGAAAGGTCGCGGCGGGCGAGGGTCCAGGCGGTGCGCCAGGGCAGGGTCGGCGCGGAGGCGGGGTCAGGCAAGACCAGCGCTCGCGCCTTGCGCCCGGAACCGGTCGCTGGCGATCCGGCCGTCCGCCAGCGTCACCACGCGTTCGCAATGGTCGGCAAGGCTTTCGTCATGAGTGATGATGAGCAGGGTGGCGCCTGCTTCCGCGCGGCGGGCGAAGAGCAGGTCGACGATGGTGGCGCCGGTGGCGGCATCGAGATTGCCGGTCGGCTCATCCGCGAAGACGAGCGAAGGGCGCGGCGCCAGCGCGCGGGCAATGGCCACGCGCTGCTGCTCGCCGCCGGAAAGCTGGGCCGGATAGTGTGACAGGCGGTGCCCCAGCCCGACCGCGGCAAGTTCCGCTTCGGCGCGTTCGCGGGCATTGTCCATCCCGGCGAGTTCCAGCGGCGTCGCCACGTTTTCAAGCGCCGTCATCGTCGGCAGGAGATGGAAGGCCTGGAGCACGACGCCGATCCGGCCGCGCCGGGCGCGGGCGAGGGCGTCCTCATCCATGGCCGAAAAGTCCTGCCCCGCCACGCTCAGCGCACCGCTGCTGGCACGCTCCAGCCCGGAAAGCACCGACATCAGCGAAGACTTGCCCGAACCGGACGGGCCAAGCAGCGCCAGGGTCTGTCCTTGCGGCACGGAAAGGTCGATGCCCTTCAGGATTTCGACGGCGCTGTCGCCGCTGCCGAGGGTCAGGCGCAGGTCCTGCGCAAGAATTGAGGGGGCGGGGGGCTGGGAAGGATTGCTCACCGGTCCCATATGGGTGGGCAAAGCCCCGTAGTTCAAGGAGAAAGCCTTGCGCGTTCACGCGAAAGCCCTGCTCGTCCCTTCGCTCTTGCTGCCATTCCTGCTCGGCGCCTGCGACAAGGCCGCGCCGCCCGCGCCTGACCGGACGCAGAGCGCCGTCGATGCGCCGCCGCCGATTCCGGCCATGGGCCCGGAGCGGCCGATCCTCGCCTTCGGGGATTCGCTGCTGGCAGGCTATGGCCTGGACGACGGCGAAAGCTACCCGGACCGGCTGGAACAGGCGCTGCGCGTGCGGGGCGTCAACGCGAAGATCGCCAATGCCGGGGTTTCCGGCGATACCACCGCGGCGGGTCTGGAACGGCTCAATTTCACGCTGGAAAGCCAGTCTCCCAAGCCGGAGCTGGCCATCGTCAGCCTGGGCGGCAACGACATGCTGCGCTCGCTGCCCCCGGCGGAGACGCGCAGGAACCTCGAGGAAATCCTGAAGCGCCTGAAGGGCGACAATATCCGCGTGGTGCTGCTTGGCATGATGGCGGCGCCCAATCTGGGCAAGGACTATGCCGCGACCTTCAACCCGATCTATCCGCAACTAGCGCAGAAATACGGGGCGACGCTGGTGCCGTTCTTTCTCCAGCCGGTGATCGACAAGCCGGACCTGATGCAGAAGGACCACGTCCATCCCACTGCGCTGGGCATCGATGCCATCGTCAGCGCGACGGTGGACGACGTGGTGGATGCCTTGCCGAAGCAGGGCGGCTGACGATACCCGCAGCGCAAGGGGCGGGGGGCTATCCCAGCCGGTGCACCGCGCCCGAACGCACTTCCCAGACGGCGGCCTCGCCGGCGATGGCGTCGAAGGGGGCGAGTTCGGTACCGGTCAGCCAGACTTGCGCCGAGCCCGCGCGCAGGCGGTCGAACAGGGCTTCGCGGCGCACGGGATCGAGATGGGCGGCGACTTCGTCCAGCAGCAGCAGACGGGGACGCTGTTCGGCCCCGGTTTCCAGCAGCTGCGAATGGGCCAGCGTAATCGCGATCAGCATCGCTTTCTGCTCACCGGTCGAGCATTCGGCGGCGGCCTGGCCCTTGCCCGGCCCTTTGCCGGCCATGGTCACCAGGATCTCGTCGCGATGCGGGCCGGTCAGAGTGCGCTGCGCGGCGCGTTCGCGGGCGCGGCCTTCGCGCAGGGCACGGGCGAGGCCCTCGGAAGAGATCGGTCCACCCGGCTGATAGGCCAGCGAAGGACGCGCGAAAGGCGAATCGGGCAGGGCGGCAAGAGTCTGCTCCAGTCGCTCGACCAGTTCGGCGCGGGCGGCGGCGACCATCGATCCGGATTCCGCCAGTTGCAGCTCGATTGCGTCCAGCCAGCGCGGATCGGGCGGCATGTCGTCCGAGAGCAGGCGATTGCGTTCGCGCAGCGCGTTTTCCAGCCGGGTGGCATGGCTGGCGTGGTCCGGCCGCACGGCGAGCACCAGCCGGTCGAGGAAACGCCGCCGGGCGCCGGCCCCTTCCACGAAAAGCCGGTCCATGGCCGGGGTCAGCCAGCCGATCGACATCCATTCCGCCAGGCGCACGGCCGGGGCTTCGGCGCCGTTGATCTGGACCAGGCGGCGGCCGGGACGCTCAGGCAGGACGCCGGTTCCCAGCTGCACCGGCTCCTCGTCCGCCACGAGCAGGGCCGCGCTCACCGCGAAGCCGCCGTCGAAATCCTGCCCCGGCATGTCGGCAAGCCCGGCACGGCGCAGACCGCGGCCAGGCGAAAGCAGCGAGATCGCCTCCAGCACATTGGTCTTGCCTGCGCCGTTCTCCCCCACCAGCAGGTTGAACTGCGCCGTGCCTTCCACCGCGGTCTCGCGGTGGTTGCGGAAACGGGACAGGAGGATGCGATCGAGCATGGTCGCCGGCGGGCCTACCGGCGCGGGCCGGTCATGCCAAGCGGGAGGCGCGGTTTATTCGGAGCCTTTATTCGGCGTGTCCCGCCGCCCTGCGGGTCTTGGCGAAAGGAGAGAAGTCCACGTTGCTGTCGAACACATCCACGCCTTCGCGCCGTTTCAGCCAGCCGACGACCAGGTACGTCACCGGGGTGAGCACCACTTCCCAGCCGGTCTTGATCAGCCACTGGGTCAGCGCGAGCAAGGCGATCGAGTGCGGGGTGAAGCCGGCCACGCCGAGGAAGGCGAGGGGGTAGAACAGCGCGCTGTCCACGCCTTCGCCGAAGATCGTCGAGCCGATCGTGCGGGTCCAGAGATGCTTGCCCTGGGTCATGACCTTCATGCGCGCCAGGACGAAGGAATTCACGAACTCCCCGGCCCAGAAGGCGCAGACGGAGGCGAAGACGATGCGCGGGGTCTGGCCGAAGATCGCGTAGTAGGCCGCCTGGTTCGGTGCGGTCACCTGCTTGCCGGCGACGGTGTAAGTTGCAGAGGCGAGCGCCCAATCCGGGCTGGCAGGAATTTCCACCACGACCACGCTCATCACCACCATGAACAGCAGCGCGAAAAAGCCCGCCCAGATGCAGCGGCGGGCATTGGCATAGCCGTAGACCTCCGTCAGCACGTCGCCGATGATGTAGGAGACCGGGAAGAACAGCACGCCCGCGCCGAACGTGACCGGGCCGATGACGGGGAAGGAGACTTCCGCCTGCTTGGCTGCGCCGATCAGGTTGGAGAGCAGCAGGATGACCACGAAAGCCACCAGCATATAGTCGAAATAGCGGAAATGACGCCGCGCACCGGCCATCCCGTCGATACGCGAGAGGCCCGCATCGGAAAATGCGGGGCTGGAAGAGGCTGGGCTGGAAAGGTCTGCTTCGCTCATCGGCTGTGCGTAACCTGCCGCCGCAACGGGGCAAAGCACAAGTTGCGTCCATAGCGCGGTTTGCCTCTGCGGCGAACCGCGCTATGGGGAGCGCGACGCGCGCCCGTAGCTCAGCTGGATAGAGCACGAGCCTTCTAAGCTTGGGGTCACAGGTTCGAACCCTGTCGGGCGCGCCAATTCCTCCCTCTTCACGCATGCCTTGCCGGGGTCACGCCGGTGCCAGGGGAGCGTTCTCAAGTTTTTGTGCGTCCACGGCGCACTCCGGGGGCTTTTGCCGCGCGGCCTGCCGCCCTAGAGAGGGCGGCATGAACCGCCTTCTCGCCCGCCTGAACCTCGACCCCTATCTTCTCATGCTGCTTGCGACCGTGGGCCTGGCCTCGGTACTGCCGGCGCGCGGCATCTGGGCGGGCATTGCCGGCGGCGTTGCCGACGCGGCCATCGCGCTGCTGTTCTTCCTGCACGGCGCCAAGCTTTCGCGGGAAGCGATCCTCGACGGCGCGCGGGCGTGGAAGCTGCACCTGACCGTGGCGAGCCTGACGTTCGTGATCTTCCCGCTGCTGGGTCTGGGCATCCGGGCCATTCCCGGCCTGGAGCCTTCCCTGGCGACCGGCGTGCTGTTCCTGACGTTGCTGCCCTCCACCGTGCAGTCCTCGATCGCCTTCACGGCCATTGCGGGCGGGAATGTGGCGGCGGCCGTGTGCAGCGCCTCGTTCTCGAACCTGGCGGGCATCTTCATCACGCCGGTGCTGACGGCGCTGCTTATCACCGGCAAGGCGCAAGGTTTCTCCACCGACCCGATCGTCTCGATCTCGCTGCAGCTCCTTCTTCCCTTCGTGGCAGGACACTTGCTGCGGCCGTGGATCGGCGGCTTCGTGCAGCGGCACAAGAAGATGCTGGGCTACACCGATCGCGGCTCGATCCTGCTGGTGGTCTATACCGCTTTCGGCGCCGCGGTGCTCGACGGGCTGTGGCAGAAGGTGACGCTGGGCGAACTGGCCCTGATCGCGCTGCTGTCGCTGGCCCTGCTCGCCGCGATCATGGTGATCGGCAACCTGCTGGGCCGGATGCTGGGCTTTTCGCACGAGGACCGGGTGGTGATCCTGTTCTGCGGCTCCAAGAAGAGCCTGGCCACCGGCGTTCCGCTTGCGGGCGTGCTGTTCCCGGCCGCCCAGGTCGGCGCGATCATCCTGCCGCTGATGTTCTTCCACCAGATCCAGCTCATGGTCTGCGCCGTGCTCGCCCGGAGACTGGCGGCGCAAGGGCAGGAAGAAAAGCGCGGCGTCGAGGCTCCGGCCTGAGGCGATTTAAGGGTTGATCAACCGGTTTGCGTCATAACCGGATGATGAACCGCCCCTTCCTGCAGCGCCGATCCACACGACAGCCGATCTCGCTGGCAGCACAATGCCGCACTGCCAATGGCTTGCGTGACGAAGGCGAGATTTCGGACATCACGGCAGAGGGCTGCTGCGTGGCGACGACGGGGCTGCTTTTCCGCGTGGGCATGCGCGTGGTGATTCGTCCGCAGGCGCTGGAAGGGCTGACCGGCATCATCCGCTGGATCAGCGGAGACTGCGCCGGCGTCGAGTTCGACCGGCCGCTCCACGGGCCGGTGGTGGACCATCTGGTGCGCCTGCACGCCACTTTCACGCCGGAGTGGCGCGCCGTCGGCTAGCCGCCCCTCTTACCCTCGCCGCCCCTTTCCGACTGTCTCCCTTCAAACGGGCAGGCCATCACCTTTTCGCCGGGGCGGTATTTCCCGGCGGCGCGGCCAATCTCCTCGCCAGCGTCCCGCACCCACGTATCCTCCCGGCAAAGACATGCGCGGCGAAAAGCCGGCACTTCGCCATCCGGGAGAGAACCATGGCCCATGCAGCCGGCAACACGCCGGATATTCCCAACCACCCCAAGGCCGTCCGAATGGGCGTGATCGCGGGGGTTTCGCATAATCTGGTGATCGGCACCGTGATGGGGTCCTTCGGCATCCTGCTGGCGTCGGTCGAGCAGCGCCTGGGCGTCAGCGCAGAGGCGGCGGCGGCGGGGATTCCGCTGGTCCTGGTCGGCTCGTCGATACTGGCGCCTTTCGTGGGCGTGCTGATCGCGAAAGTCTCGCTGCGGCTGCTCCTGCTGGTGGGCGCCCTGCTGACGGTGGGCGGCTATCTGCTGCTGGCCTTCACGCAGAGCTATGCGCTCTACCTCGTCGCCTACGGTCTGTTCTTCGGCCCCGCCCTGAGCCTGGCCGGATCGGTGGGCCCGGCCACCCTGGTGACGCGCTGGTTCCATCGCAATCGCGGACTGGCGCTGGGCGTGGTGCACTTGCCGGTGGTGATCGCGATCATGCCCTGGCTGCTCCACGAGACGCTCGACGGCGTGTCGCCCACCACCATCTACCTTGCGATCGGACTGGTGGCCGCAGCGGTCATGATCCCGCTCAGCCTGATGACCATCGACCATCCTCCCAGCGGGGAGACCGCCGCGCCCGCGGCCGGCAGCCGGCGCACGTCGGACGGCTCGCTCAGCGTGGCGCAGCTCCTTGCCAGGCCGCGCTTCTGGGCGCTGTGCCTCGCGGGAATCGCCAGCATGACGAGTTCGGTGATGCTGGGTTCGCTGCTGGTGCCCATGGGCGAATCCTGGGGCTTCACCCGGGCCGAGTCCGCGCAGCTCCAGTCGATCATGTCGCTGGCCGGGATCGCCGGATCGGTGATGTTCGGCTGGATTGCCGACAAGCTGGGCGGCGGTCGCTCTCTGGCGCTGATCGGCTTCGATTGCGCCCTGCTGTGGCTGGTCCTGCTGCTGCACCCGCCCTTTGCCATGACCGCGGTGGTGGTGGCGCTGATCGGCATGCACGGCGTGGGCGCGATCCCGACGCTGGGCCGCGGCTTGTCAGACAGCTTCGGCCAGGCCAGCTACAGCCGGGGCTTCGGGCTCAACACGCTGATCGGGCTGCCGTTCATCGCTTCGGCGGTGATCGGTTCGGCCAAGGCCTTCACGCTTACCGGCAGCTACGATGCCGCGATCAAGGGCATGGTGGTGTTCTTCGCACTCGCGGTCGCTTTCGGGCTCTACGGAGCGACCGGCCCGAAAGTCGAAGGCCCGCGCGCCTCGCTGGAACCCGAGCCGGAGCTGGCCTGAGCCTGCCTGAACCCGGCCTCTGGCCGATCGCGGATCAGCCGCGGTCGGCAGCGGCCTTGAGTTGCCCGCGCACCGGATAGCCGTGGCCGTCGGGGATCATCAGCCATTCCTCGCCCTCGATCGTCTCGATCCGGGGGTGGATGCGCTCCACGGGATGGCGCCGGATATCGGCCAGCGCGTCCGCGTGACTGGCAAAGCGGGCAAGGCGCTCCAGGTTGCGGCGGGTGGGAAAGATCACCGCGATCTCGCCCCGCGCAGTCATGTCCAGCGCCTGCGCCGCGCTCGTCCAGAACAGGCGGGTATTCTCCGTGGCATCGACCGTGACGTCCACCGCGCCGGTGCCGAGGTCGGTGACGAAGAAGCGCGTGTCGAAGCCCTTGTCCCACGGCGGACACCAGTGCGCGTAGAGCACGAGGCGTTCGGGGGCGAGGTCCCAGCCGAAATGTTCCAGCACCGGCGCCAGCGTGCCGCGTTCCAGCAGGAGCAGGCGGCCCTGAGCGGCTTCCTCGGCACTGACGGGCCGGTGCGTGGCGACCATCAACCCGGTCTCCTCCAGGGTTTCGCGAATGGCGGCGATGCGGGCGGAGGCGAGTTCGATGGGTTCTGAGGGCAGGAGCGCGGCGGCCAGTTCGCGGTCGGCCGGGTCGACGCGGCCGCCGGGAAACACCGCGGCACCTCCGGCGAAGCGCATTTCGCGGGCGCGCTGGACCATCAGCAGTTCCGGTGGGCCGCCGTCGGCCGCGTTGCGGAAGATCACCAGGGTCGCTGCCGGCACCACTTTGGGGCCATCCGCCGGCATCGGATCGTTGCTGGGAGCATAGAGAGTCATGCCCGCGAGTTTGCGTGCCCTAGGCGGGGAGGCAAGCGGAATTGTCATGCCAGCCTTGCGCGACGATCCGGCTGCAAACTGTCGGGCGGCTTTACACTTGCAGGGTTCCTGGAAGGCGCGGGTGCATGGCCATTGGCGGAAAACCGGGAGATTTGCCATTTGGCACGGCTCATGCTTATAGGATAACGTACCCTCGAGTAGTCTCGAACGAGACGGGGCCGAATGTCTCCCGGCCCCGTCTCCCCGAGCCCTCCACCCCCCGAAATCGCCCCTCCGAAGTTTGCACGCCCCAGGCGGGGTGCATCTGCATCTGCGAAGGGAGGGCGCGCACGAAAAAGCGCCCGGAGTTGCCCCCGGGCGCCTTGGCATTCGATCGATCCGGGATCAGCCCTGGGTGGCGAGGCCGGTATCGATGAAGAGCTGGTGCAGTTCGCCAGCCTCGTACATTTCCATCATGATGTCGCTGCCGCCGACGAATTCGCCCTTTACGTAGAGCTGCGGGATCGTCGGCCATTCCGAATAGGCCTTGATGCCCTGGCGGATGTCCATGTCCTGCAGCACGTCGACGCTCTCGTAAGGCGCGCCGAGCTGTTCGAGGATGGCGATCGCGCGGCTGGAAAAGCCGCACTGCGGGAACAGCGGGGTGCCCTTCATGAACAGGACGATGTCGTTGTTCTTTACAATCTCGTCGATGCGCGCGTTGACGTCGGACATTTCAATAAACCTTCAGACTAGACCATGAACGTATCATGTTCTGCGTTTCTTTTGTTCGCCGCATTTTCCGGGCCGTCGGGTGATTTCACCTGACTTGAAAATGCTCCGATGCCGGCTTCAGTTGGGGACGGCGGTGGTGAGTTGCAAGGCGTGGAGCACGCCGCCCATGCGGCCGCCAAGGGCTTCGTAGACCATCTTGTGCTGGGCCACGCGGGGCTTGCCCGCGAAAGCGGCGCTGGTGACGCGCGCGGCATAATGGTCGCCGTCACCGGCAAGATCCGTGATCTCGACCGATGCGTCGGGCAGGGCGGTGCGGATCATGGCTTCGATTTCGCTGGCGGACATGGCCATGGCCTGGTTCCTTTCGTTCGGCTCTTGGCCGGGGCATCTTCAGGCCGGACCGGAATGTCCGGCGCGGCCCGAAAACGACTGTTCAGCCCAGGAAGGCGCGGCGCGCCTCGACCTGCTTGGCTTCGAGTGCGGTGCGGATTTCGTTTTCGGACGCGTCCACACCGGCAGCAATGAGATCGCCCAGCAGCTTGCGGACCACGTCCTCGTCGCCGGCTTCCTCGAAGTCGGCCTGGACGACGGCCTTGGCGTAAGCCTCGGTCTCGGCGGAAGAAAGCCCCATGCGCACGGCGGCCCATTCGCCCAGCAGGCGGTTGCGGCGCGCCTGGATGCGGAACTGGGTGTCTGCGTCATGCACGAACTTGGCCTCTTCGGCGCGTTCGCGGTCCTGGAAACTCGTCATCGGATAACCTCGATCTAGGGCTTATCCTGCCGATAGGGCGCGAAGCGGGTCGGGGCAATGGCGATTTGCGATGCGTCGTCCCGGACCGGGTCCGGGACGACAGCCGGTTCAGGCGCTCGCCGGAGTCTTCGCCAGGAACGGCAGGTCGCTGCGCGCCCTGGCCTCGTGGGCCGAGATGGCATCGCCCTGCGCCATGGTCAGGCCGACTTCGTCGAGCCCGCCCAGCAGGCAGTGCTTGCGGAACGGGTCGATCTCGAAACCGTAGCGATCCTGGAAGCGCGTGGTTACGGTCTGGGTTTCCAGGTCGATGTCGATCGGATCGGTCTGCGCCACTTCCATCAGCCGGTCGATCGCCGCCTGCGGCAGCGCCACGGTGAGGATGCCGTTCTTGAAGGCATTGCCCGAGAAGATGTCCGAGAAGCTCGGCGCGATCACGCAGGTCACGCCCATGTCGAGCAGCGCCCAGGCGGCATGTTCGCGGCTGGAGCCGCAACCGAAGTTGTCGCCCGCGATCAGGATCGGCGCGCCTGCGAACTCGGGGTCCGCAAAGACGTTGTCCGGTTCCTTCTTCACCGCCTCGAACGCGCCCTTGCCAAGGCCTTCGCGGGTGATGGTCTTGAGCCAGTGGGCCGGGATGATGACGTCGGTGTCGACGTTCTTGCGGCCGAACGGGATGGCCCGTCCGGCGACGTGGGAAATGGCCTGCATCAGTCGGTCTCGGGCGCCTGTTCGGGGTGCAGCGGCTTTTCGTTCGCGCGGGCCTTGCGGCGCTTCACGAAGAGCAGGGCCGCGGCGATCGCGGCCGAGCCGATGGCGGCACCGGCTGCCAGAGCGGCGCGGCCGGCGAGGTTGTTTTCGGAATCGTTGGACATGTCGTTCTTATCCTACCAGTTCGCGCACGTCGGTGAGCTTGCCGGTCACCGCGGCGGCGGCGGCCATGGCCGGGCTCATCAGGTGGGTACGGCTGCCGGGGCCCTGGCGGCCGGTGAAGTTGCGGTTGCTGGTCGAGGCGCAGCGTTCGCCTGCCGGCACCTTGTCGGGGTTCATGGCGAGGCAGGCCGAGCAGCCCGGTTCGCGCCATTCCAGGCCCGCTTCGATGATGATCCTGTCGAGCCCTTCGGCCTCGGCCTGGGCCTTCACCAGGCCCGAGCCGGGGACGACGATCGCCCACTTCACGTTGTCTGCCTTGTGGCGGCCCTTGAGCACGGCGGCGGCGGCGCGGATATCCTCGATGCGGCTGTTGGTGCACGAGCCGATGAAGACGTTCTGCACTTCCACTTCGGTGAGGCGGGTGCCGGGGGTGAGGCCCATGTAGTCGAGGCTGACCTTCACCGCGTCACGCTTGGAGGCGTCGGCGAAGTCTTCCGGCGCGGGAACGACGCCGCCGATGGCCGACGTGTCCTCGGGGCTGGTGCCCCAGGTGACGGTCGGCTGGATATCCTCGGCGCGGATCGAGACGGTCTTGTCGAACGTCGCGCCTTCGTCGGTCGCCAGGTTCTTCCACCAGGCCAGGGCCTTGTCCCAGTCATCGCCCTGCGGGGCGTAGGGGCGGCCTTCGACATAAGCGAACGTGGTCTCGTCCGGAGCGATCAGGCCGGCGCGGGCGCCGCCCTCGATCGCCATGTTGCAGACGGTCAGGCGGCCTTCGACGGACATTTCCTCAAAGACGTTGCCGCGGAATTCGATCACGTAGCCGGTGCCGCCGGCCGTGCCGATCACGCCGATGATGTGGAGCACCACGTCCTTGGGGGTGATGCCCGCGCCCAGCTTGCCGTCGACGCGGACTTCGAAGCTCTTCGACTGCTTGAGCAGCAGGGTCTGCGTGGCGAGGACATGTTCGACCTCGCTGGTGCCGATGCCGAAGGCCAGCGCGCCGATGCCGCCGTGGCAGGCCGTGTGGCTGTCACCGCAGACGATGGTGGCGCCGGGGAGCGAGAAGCCCTGCTCGGGTCCGACGACGTGGACGATGCCCTGTTCGGCATCGGTGGCGTCGATATAGCGAATGCCGAATTCCGGCGCATTTCTCTTGAGCGCGGCCAGCTGCTGCGCGCTTTCGGGGTCGGCGATGGGCAACACATGCCCCTGCGCATCCTTGCGCGCGGTGGTCGGCAGGTTGTGGTCGGGAACCGCAAGGGTAAGATCGGGGCGCCGCACCGGGCGGCCGGCCACGCGTAGGCTTTCGAAGGCCTGCGGGCTCGTCACTTCGTGGACGAGGTGCCGGTCGATATAGATGAGGCTGGTTCCGTCGTCTCGCGTGTCGACGACGTGGGCGTCCCAGATCTTCTGGTAGAGGGTGCGCGGTTTCGTGGTCATGGTGAAAGCGCGATTAGGCCCGCCCGCCCCGCAATTCAAGGGGAACGGGCGTGCCTTTTCGCGCAACATTATTCGCTAAGCGGTCAACCGGGGCTTCTCGCCCCGGCTGCCTGTGCGTCGCGGTCCTCAGCGGCGGTGGCCGTTGCGGTCGTTGCGTTCGGCATGGAGCGCAGCGTGGACGCGGTCGATCCGGCCCTGCAGGGTCTGCATCTCGCGCGGGCTCAGGCCGCCGCGGGCGTAAGTCGAATGGAGGCGCTGGATCTGGACCGCGTCGTTGCGCAGGCCGGTGGCTTCACGCTGGCTGATCGTGCGGCGGGCGGCAGCGCGGTCGATCTCGCCGCGCAGTCCGGCGATGTCCGAGCGGATCTTGGCTTCGCGATTGGGCGTGATGCGCGCGGCTTCGCGGTGCGGCGCGGCCGCTTCGGCAATGCCCGGCGCGACGGCCGAGAAACCCAGGGCCGCGACAAGGGCGGGAGCGATGAAACGGGTGATCTTGCGCATGGGACTTTCCTTCTTTTTCCGGGATTTGTTCCGTGCATTCAGATTTAAAAGTCTCAACATGAACGGCAGAAGACTCACCGGTCACAGTCCTGTCGGCATTTGTAACTAAGTGTCGCAGCCACGAGACTGTAGACGGCCTCTGCGACCCGACGGGAGAGGCCGCCTGAAAGATAAGGAATGCAGGGCAGCCGTACCGGCCCCGCGCCGCTGCGGCTGCATCTGCATTCCAAACTTTTCTCTCCTGGCTGCCCGCCGCGCGGCACATTCCGCCGAAACCGTCATTTGACCATCCTCGGCACCTGACAACGCGCAGCCAAGCGACTAGAACGGGGATCATGTCGTTTCTCTCCGCAGCCCTGATCGTGCTCGCTTCTGCCGCAGCGATGGAATTCGTCGCCTGGGCGAGCCATAAGTACATCATGCATGGGTTCGGCTGGGCCTGGCACCGCGACCATCACGAGCCGCACGACAACCTCCTCGAAAGGAACGATCTCTACGCGCTGGTCGGCGCGGCGATCAGCATTTCGATGTTTGCGCTGGGTTCGCCGCTGGTCATGGGTGCCGGGGCATGGGCGCCGGGAACCTGGATCGGGCTGGGCGTACTGCTCTATGGCGTGATCTATACGCTGATCCACGACGGCCTCGTCCATCAGCGCTATTTCCGATGGGTGCCCAAGCGGGGCTATGCCAAGCGGCTGGTCCAGGCGCACAAGCTGCACCATGCGACCATCGGCAAAGAGGGCGGGGTGAGCTTCGGCTTCGTGATCGCGCGCGATCCGGCCGTGCTGAAGCAGGAACTGCGCCGCCAGCGCCAGCAGGGAATCGCCGTGCTGCGGGACGCGGTGGAGTAGCGCTGCGAGCCCTTCTTCCCGGATCAAGTCCGGGGCGACGTCGTGGCTATTCCGCGCGCGTCCAGATCCAGGGGCCGATCACCAGCAGCACTCCGGCCGGGATCAGCACCCAGGGCCAGCCCACCGTGAACCAGGTGAAGGGAATCGAAGCGCTCATCGCCAGGATCGCGGAGACCTTGCCCTTGCGGCTGATCGCGCGCCGGTCGCGCCAATCGCGCAAGTGGCGACCGTGGGTAGGGTGGTTGTAGAGCCGCTCGGCCCATTCGGGATGGCTCTTGCCGAAGCACCAGGCCGCCAGCAGGTAGAACACCACCGTAGGCATGACCGGGAGGAAGATGCCGATCGTTCCGAGCGCGACGAAGAACAGCCCCGCTGCCATCCAGAGCGGGCGGCTGGCCTTCTTCAAGTCGTGCTGCCTGCGTTCTGTCCGGAGGCGTAGCGGGCGGCCGTCTCGCGGATCAGCGCGATCATGTTCGGCACGCCCTGCGTCCGGTTGGACGAGAGCTGGTTCTTGAGGTCGAACGGCGCCAGGGCGGCCGCGATGTCGGTTTCGGCGACTTCGGCGGCGGGGCGGTCCTGCACGGCGGCGATCACCAGCGAGACGATGCCCTTGGTGATTGCCGCATTGCTGTCCGCCAGGAAGTGCAGCGTGCCGTCCTCCCGCGCCATCGGATAGACCCAGACGCTGGCCGAGCAGCCGCGCACCTTGGTGGCGTCCGTCTTCAGCGCGTCGGGCATGGGATCGAGTTCGGCGCCAAGGCCGATCAGCAGGCGATAGCGTTCATCGCCTTCGGAAAACTCGTATTCTTCGCGGATGTCGTCGAGGCTGCGCATCTCTCGCCATTTAAGCGCGGCACGGGGGAGGGCAAGGGGAAGTTGCCTCACGTCGCGGTTCCTGTCAGGGATTTGCCCATGAGTGCACATCCTTTCTACGCCATGCACGAACACGGCTTCGTGCGCGTCGCCGCCTCCACGCCCAAGGTCCGCACTGCCGATGTCGCCTTCAATCGCGATGCCGTGCTGGCGGAGGCGCAGCGCGCGCATGAGGCGCATGTCGACCTGGTGGTCTTCCCGGAACTTTGCATCTCCTCCTACGCGATCGACGACCTGCACTTGCAGGGCGCGATGATCGAGGCGGTGGAAGCGGCCGTGGCGGAGATCGTGCGGGCAAGCGCCGATCTCTCCCCTGTGCTGCTGGTCGGCGCGGCGCTGTCCCACAAGGGGCGGCTTTATAACTGCGCGCTCGCCATCGCGCATGGGCGGCTGCTGGGCGTGGTGCCCAAGTCCTACCTGCCCAATTACCGCGAGTTCTACGAAAAGCGCTGGTTCGCCAGCGGCAAGACGATCAAGGGCCAGACCATCCGCGTGAACGGGCAGGACGTGCCCTTCGGCGTCGATCTCGTCTTCGCGTCCGAAGTGCTGCCGAACTTCCGCTTCGCCGTGGAGATCTGCGAGGATATCTGGGCCGCCACCCCGCCAAGCTCGCTGGGTGCGCTCGCCGGAGCGACGATCCTGTGCAACCTCTCCGCCTCCAACATCGTGATCGGCAAGTCGGACGAACGGCATCTGCTCTGCCGCTCGCAGTCCGCCCGCGCGACGGCGGCCTACATCTATTCCGCTGCCGGGCATGGCGAGAGCACGACCGACCTGGCGTGGGACGGGCAGGGCATCGTCTACGAACTGGGCGACCTGCTGGCAGAGAGCGAGCGCTTCTCGCTGGAAGCGGAACTCTGCATCGCCGATGTCGATGTCGACCGCATCATGATGGACCGCATCCGCGTCCCCACGTTCAACGACGCGGGTGAAGTGGCAGGCCGGCCGGACGAGACCTTCCGCACCGTGCCGTTCCGCCATGCCCCGGCGGGCGGCGATATCGGCCTGATCCGTCCGGTCTCGCGCTTCCCCTTCGTGCCCTCGCGCGCCGACAAGCTCGATGCCGACTGCTACGAGGCGTTCAACATCCAGGTGGGCGGGTTGATGCGCCGCATCGAGGCGACGGGCGCCAGGTCGATGGTCATCGGCATCTCTGGCGGGCTCGATTCGACTCACGCGCTGATCGTTGCCGCGCGCGCCTGCGACCGGCTGGGCCTGCCGCGCACGTTCATTCGCGGCTACACGATGCCCGGTTTCGCCACCAGCGAGGGCACCAAGTCCAATGCCTGGACGCTGATGAAGGCCGTGGGCATCCACGCCGAAGAGATCGACATCCGCCCGGCCGCCACGACGATGCTCAAGGATATCGGCCATGCCTTCTCGAATGGCGAGCCGGTCTACGATGTGACGTTCGAGAACGTGCAGGCGGGCCTGCGCACCGATTACCTGTTCCGCCTGGCCAATCAGAACGACGGCTTCGTGATCGGCACCGGCGACCTCTCCGAACTGGCGCTGGGCTGGTGCACGTACGGCGTCGGCGACCAGATGAGCCATTACACGGTCAACGCCGGCGTGCCCAAGACGCTGATCCAATACCTGATCCGCTGGTGCGCCACCACCGACCAGTTCGGCGCAGAGACCGAAGAGGTGCTACTGGCGATTCTCGGCACCGAAATTTCGCCCGAACTCGTGCCTGCCGGGGCGGACGGCGCGATCCAGAGCACCGAGGCGAAGATCGGGCCTTACGAACTCAACGACTTCTTCCTGCACCACATCGTCCGCTTCGGGCAGAAGCCGTCGAAAGTGGCGTTCCTGGCGCTCCACGCCTGGCGTGAAGCGGCGGCGGGCACCTGGCCTGCGGGCTTCCCGGACGATCGCAAGAACGCGTACGACCTTGCCACGATCCGTTCCTGGCTGGAGAAGTTCCTGCGCCGCTTCTTCGCGTTCAGCCAGTTCAAGCGCTCCGCCGTGCCGAACGGGCCGAAGGTGTCCTCCGGCGGTGCGCTGTCTCCGCGCGGAGACTGGCGCGCGCCGTCCGATGCCAGCGCGGCGGTGTGGCTGGCGGAACTGGATGCGAAGGTGCCGTAATAGAAGGCGTCGTCCCGGCCTTGATCCGGGACGACGTCATCTCAATCCCGCAGCGACTCGATTTCGCGTGCGAGATCCTTTTCGCGGCGCTCGTCGGTGGCGATGCGTTCGAGCACGGCGATGCGCTTGCGCAATTTCTCGACTTCGGCTTCCAGTTCGTGTTCGCGCTCGCCATGGCCGTCCAGTCGGAAGCCCGGCTTTTCTCCGCGCAGTTTCTGGGCACGGAGCCAGGTTACCGCGGCGATCGCGAAGATGACGACTACGGCAGTCCAGAAGCTCATTGGGTCACCTCGCGGCGGGCATCGTGGCGAGCCTCTCGCAGGCTCTCGATCTGACGGGCTACATCATAACCCTGATCCGTGACAATCCGCTCGACGCTGGCGAGGCGGTCCTTGATCGCGCCGATCTCTGCGCGAAGCTGGGCGTTTTCCTGGGTGATCAACTGGACGCGGGCCTGGGCCTCGCCATTGTCCCGGGGATAGACGGCCTTGCCCCAGGAATTCTCCAGCGGATAGCCGTGGCGCATGCGCAGCCAGTTGTTGAAGATCCAGCCGCCGATGCCCAGCGCCGTGGCGGCGACCAGCAGGGGCGAGAGCATTTCGAGAATGTGGTCCATGTTCGTCGGCCCCCCGTCAGTTCGCGCGCGGCTCGCCATCCGGCGCGCGCAGCGATTCGATCTGGCGCGCGGTGTCCCAGGCGCCGTCGGTGATGATGGTTTCCAGCACGCGCAGGCGGTTCTCGATCGCGGCATTGGGGGCGGCGTGGCGGGCGGCCTTTTCGGCCGTTTGCCCCGCCGCGATCTCCAGCTTGCGTTCGAGGAAGGCGAGGCGGCGTTTGTAGGCCCCGGCCAGGATCGCCGCTATCGCGACCATCCCGCCCATGAAGGTGGCCAGCCCGACGAAGTCCCCGAAGCTCATTGCCGGGTCGCCTTGTCAGTGGGGGCCTTTTCGGTTTCGCGCACGTCGCGCAGGGCCTCGATCTGGAGCGCGGTATCGTAGCCGCCGTCAGTGATGATGCGTTCCAGCACCCGCACGCGCTCTTCCAGCTCGCGGGAGTGGGAGGCGTATTGCGCGGCCTTTTCGGCGGTGGCCGTCACCTGCAGTTCGGCCATGCGGCGCTGGTGCCGGGTCCAGATCGCGAAGCCCGCAATCATGAACGGGGCCAGCGGGATGAGGAGGGCGAGAGTGTGAGAATCCATCTTGGGCTAATCCCTGTTACCCGGTGTTGGCAGCCTGCGTATCAGCGCAGGCTGTCGATTTCGGCGGCGAGGCGCGAATTGCTGCTGGTGTAGTGCGCTTCCATCTCGGCGACGCGGCGGTCGATGTCCGAAAGTTCGCTGCGCAGGCGACCAGAACGGTTCGGTGCCGAGCGCATCAGGTTGTGTCCGAAGCCCTGGCGATTTCGGCGGCGTTCCATGCGGCGCAGCAGGCGCTCTTCCTCGTCTTCGCTGTAAAGGCTCATCGGCCGCTTGTCCGCCATGAGGGCGACGGCGATGTAGATCGGGATCGTCACGAAGGAGACGAAGAAGGTCAGCAGCACGGCTGCGATGCGAATCCAGAGCGTGTCGACGCCGGTATAGTCCGCAATGCCGGAGCAGACGCCGGCCAGCTTGGCGTTCGACTTGTCGAGATAGAATTGTCCGCGTGACACTGGTTGTTCCCTTTCCCTCGGGCTGCCCGGCGTGGATCCGGGCTTGCCCGTTATGACAGTGGTCGGGTCGGCAGACCCGGGTTCCCGGTCATGGCCCTTCGCGGGCGGCATGTACGTTTCGGCAAGACACCTGCCGGGATGTCAGGTGTGCCGCTGTCATTCCGGCGTCGACAGGCCTGCGGTCGGCTGGCCTGCGGTCGATTGGCCATTCCCCATCGCGCGCTTCATCTCGGCGAGTTCGGCGTCGATCGTATCGCCGTCCTGCAAGGCGGCGATTTCCTCGGCGAGCGTCGGCTGGCGGCTGTCGCCCAGGCTCATCGCCTCGGCACGGCCTTCGGCATAATCGACGCGCCGCTCGAGCTGGTCGAAGCGCACCAGGGCCTCGTCCACGCGCTCGCTCGACAGCAAGGTCCGCAGTTTGACGCGAT
Source organism: Novosphingobium sp. PhB55 (assembly GCF_004368805.1). Classification (NCBI taxonomy): domain Bacteria; kingdom Pseudomonadati; phylum Pseudomonadota; class Alphaproteobacteria; order Sphingomonadales; family Sphingomonadaceae; genus Novosphingobium; species Novosphingobium sp. PhB55. The sequence continues at coordinate 38,712 of NZ_SODQ01000007.1, forward strand.
TCTCGGCGCTCTGCAAGCGAGCGGCGATCGAGGATTGGCGGCTGCGGGCCTCGCGCAGGCGGTTCTGCAGCTTTTCGATGTCCTCCTCGTAGGCGCGCAGGGCATCGTCGAGCACGGCGATCTCGGCACGAAGCTGCTCGGCCATGTCGCCGGCCTTCTTCTTTTCGAGCAGGGCGGCGCGGGCCAGGTCCTCGCGGTCCTTGCTGAGCGCGAGCTGGGCCTTGTCGCCCCAGTCGTGCTGAAGCTGGTCCAGCTTGCCGACATGGCGGCGCAGTTCCTTCTGGTCGGCAATGGTGCGCGCGCTGCTGGTACGCACTTCGACGAGGGTTTCCTCCATCTCCAGGATGATGAGGCGGATCATCTTCCCGGGGTCTTCGGCCTTGTCCAACATGTCGTTGAAGTTGGCGGCGATGATGTCGCGGGTGCGGGAGAAGATACCCATCCTGGCGGTTCCTTTGATCGAGGTGGGATTGAACTTGCGGGCCTGGCTGAAGCGCGGCTCCCGGAAGAAGGAGCCTTCGCCCGAACCGGAGGCGGTGTCGAACGGGCGGGCGCGCCTTTCCTGAAAGCGAGGAGCGTCCTGCTCCGATGCTTGCAGGATTTCGATTTCCGCGTCGAGCCTGCTCACTGCAGCGGTGCTCCGCAAACGGGAGCGGCATGGGCCGGCGGGGCGATGCGGTCGCTCATGGCGAAGAGGTTCAGCGTGCCCATGGCGAGCACGGCAGCGATGATCGCCCAGTCGAGCTTGCTGCGTTCCCGCCCATTGGCCTGGAAGCCGGCCGGCTGCTTGCTCGGGTGGCTGCTGGCAACGATGCTGGCGTTCTGGAAGGACATCCTGGTGTTCCTCTGTCGGATCTCGTGAATTTGCCCATGTCACTGCAAGGGGCGTGCCAAACTCGAAAACATGCGGTTTTCTGTGATTTCAGACGCTTGGTGGGGGAGGGTGCAAAAGATGAATTGCCAATGAATGGTGAAATTCGCTAAGAGTTGGGAATGGAGCGAGACGTTCAGTTCATCGGTCAATCCACCGCCTTCCTCGACGCGGTGGAGCGCGCTAGTCGGGCTGCGGCGGTGCGGCGTCCGGTGCTGGTCATCGGCGAGCGCGGGACCGGCAAGGAGCTGATCGCCCAGCGGCTCCATCACCTCTCGCCGCGCTGGGGCGAGCCGCTGATCACCATGAACTGCGCCGCCTTGCCGGAAACACTGATCGAAGCGGAGCTGTTCGGGCACGAGGCCGGGGCTTTCACCGGCGCGGTGCGGGCAAGGGCCGGCCGGTTCGAGGAAGCGGATCGGGGGACGCTGTTCCTCGACGAGCTGGGCACTCTGTCGATGGCTGCGCAGGAGCGGCTGCTTCGGGCCATCGAATATGGCGAGATCGCGCGAATCGGTGCCTCGCGCCCGGTGCAGGTCGACGTGCGCGTGGTTGCCGCCACCAATGCCGACCTGCCGCGCATGGCCGAGCAAGGCACGTTCCGCGCCGACCTGCTCGATCGCCTGAGTTTCGAGGTCATCAACCTGCCGCCGCTGCGGGCGCGGGAAGGCGATGTCTACGAACTGGCCGACTACTACGGGCGGCGCATGGCGAGCGAGCTGGAGTGGGATACCTGGCCCGGTTTCTCGCCGCGGGCCATGGCGGTGCTGGAGGCGCATGACTGGCCGGGCAATGTGCGCGAGCTGCGGAACGTGACGGAGCGCGCAGTCTACCGCTGGGCGAACGAGCACGCGCCGATCGCCGAAATCGTCTTCGATCCTTTCGAGAACCCCTGGATGCCCGCCGCCGCTGCCGAGCCTTCCCCCGCGCCGATTCCGGTGGCCGCCGTCCCGGCAAGGCCGGCGCCGGCTGCGCCCGTGGAAGCGGGCGCCGGGCTGCGGGCTTCGGTCGAGGCTTACGAACGCGGGCTATTGGTCGAGGCGCTCGACCGGCATCGCTGGAACCAGCGCCGCGCGGCGTCGGCTATGGGATTGTCCTATGACCAGTTGCGCCATTGCATGAAGAAGCACCGTCTGTCGGAAGGCGGACAGGCGCCCTCCGCGCCGCCATCGGCCCAGTCACGGCCGCGAAATCTCGGTGAATAACAAGCATTAAGCGGCCGTTTAGGAAAGTCTGTCTGCCGTTTTGCTTTAATTTTCCCTAGTGGGATTTGCCGTTATAGTGCACGGAAGGCGCGAATGAGGGCCGATGTGCAAGAGATAACCGACATTTCCGAAGCAACAGGGTTGTTGGAAAACTTGACGTCCAAGCAGGTCGAAGTTCTCGACCTGCTGCTGATGCACCGTACCACCAAGGAAATCGCCCGCGAAATCGGCATCGCGCCGAACACGGTGGACCAGCGCATCAATGCCGTGCGCGATAAGTGGGGAACCCTCAACCGCAAGGATACGGCGCGCCTTTATGGGCAGCTCGTGGAGCTATGTGGCAAATCCACATATGGCTTTTCCCGTATCGACGCGGGGTCGGGAGAGGGGGATGAGAGCGATCAGGATCTGACGGCGGATCCGGTCTTCGTCCTCTCCGATGCACGGCCCATGGCACGGCATCCCGATTGGTTCGATGCCCGGGTTGCCGAGCCGGCAGGCCTGGAGGCATTCGATGCAAGGTTCGGAAGGGCGGGGCGCGTAGGGGCGGTTTTCTTGCTGGCGTTGATCATGGCGGTGACCCTTGCGGCCACCCTGGCGATCGCCGAAGCTCTGGAAAAACTGCTTTAGCGGCGCGCTGGTCCACCGATCCGGCCCACCGATCCGGTGGTCTTCTTGCCGGATGCCTTCGATCTCGGAATTCCCCGTGGGAGGCGACGAATATGACACCGGATATTGTCGGAATGCGGATCACCCGGAGCATCCAGTCGGTCGAGAACGACATGGATGAGCTTCTCGCCAAGGCCAGCGAACTCATGGCGGAAATCGCTCGCGGCCGCCTTGCGATCGTCGATAACGCCCATAGCACCCAGCGCCCGATGGCGCGCGTTGCAGCCATGCAGCGCAGCCTGATCGAGGCCCGCTCCGAACTGGTGCGTGCGCATAGCGACTTGTCGAAGCTGGCAGAGACGATGGATATTCCGGTCCGCTGCCCGGACAAGGCCGAAGGCGAGCATCAGCCGCTCGCCGAAATCGCGGCCTGATCGGGGACTCGTTCGAAATGGGGAGTGTCCTTGGGAAACTCTGAACAGCTTGCTTTCTTCCTGCTGCTGGTCGTCGCCGTGGCGCTGGCCTTCTGGCAGGGCGGCGCGCCCGAACGGTGGGGCGCCGCGATCATCCTGGCGATGGTCCTGCTGCAAGTCGGCGGAGAAAGCCTGCTGCCCAGTCGTTTCAGGAGCGTGGATCCCACGTCGCTGCTGACGGATGCCGTGGGAACGGCCGGTTTCGGCTATCTCGCGCTCCAGGCCCGAAGGATTTGGCCGCTATGGGCAACCTCGTTGCAGTTGTTGAGCCTCAGCGCGCATTTCGCACGATGGGCGGACATCGGAATTCCGCCAACGGTCTACGCCGTGATGCGGGGGACGCCCACGTTCCTGGCGCTTTCGGCGATAGCGATCGGTACGATCCTGCATGTCTGGCGCAAGCAGCGGCTTGGCAACGATCCCTCGTGGCAGGACTGGTCCCGGGTTGCAGTCGCATCCGGCCGCTCTCGCGAAGTCTCCTCGAAACGCTGGTAACCCACCTGGGCTGCCTTCGCCGCGAGGTGATGCTTGAACTGCCTTTCGATGCCGAAGGGCGGCTGGTGGGACAAGTGGCCTGCACGACAGGCTGCGAGGCCACGATCAGGGCCGGCTCCCGGTCGCTTTTGCAACGTGTGCTGGAGCATCGGGCCGTCGGCCTGGTGCTGGTGCACAACCACCCTTCCGGCGATCCGCTGCCCAGCCGGGCGGACGTGATCGCCACGCGCCGGCTCTCCGCCTTGTGCGAGACCGCGCGAATCGAGCTCCACGACCACCTCGTGGTCGGAGGACGCAGCGCGGTCTCCATGCGACGGGCCGGGCTGATGAGTCGCGCCGTGACGTGACTCCCAACTTACCGGCGGGCGGCCCTCCCCCCGCTGGACGCAGGCCGGGCGAGCCCCCCCCACCCGAACACTCGCCCGGCCTGCACTTTTTAATCGACCTTCCGATCGGCAAGAACGGGCGTCCGTCCGTTTTCAAGCGGCACCGGCCCACGCCCCGGCAATGCCTTGGCCCGATGCCCCGGACATCGGTTTCGCCCGACCGGCAGGCCGGAATCCTCTCTCTTGCTTTTTACCGGCGATGCGCTTATCTGCGCCTCATCCCGACATTGGTGACACAAGGTTCGGGCTGGCGCCGGAAGGGGCCGGCGCGAAACTGCGTTGCCGAACAGCACGATTTTTACCGGAGATACGGCTTGGCCGACATTGCACGCATTACCGAAGTCATCGAGCCTGAGGTCAACGCCCTCGGTTTCGACCTGGTGCGCGTGCGAATCTTCGGCAAGAGCGAAGTGGGCGACGATGAGATCGCCCTGCAGATCATGGCCGAGAACCCGGCCACCGGCCAGCTCGTGCTGGATGACTGCGTGAAGCTTTCGCACCGCATCTCCGATCGCATGGACGCGCTGGAAGAAGCCGGCGAAACGCTGATCGAGGAAGCCTATCGCCTCGAAGTCAGCTCGCCCGGCATCGATCGTCCGCTGACCCGCCCGAAGGATTACGCCAACTGGGCCGGGCACGAAGTGAAGGTAAGCCTGACCGCACCCGTGGAAGGCAACCGCAAGGGGCTGACCGGTGACCTGGTCGGCATCGACGGCGATCAGATCACGATCGACGACAAGAAGTCCGGCCGGGTGACTTTCCCACTCGGCGACATTCATTCCGCAAGGCTGGTCCTCACGGACAAGCTGATCGCAGCAACCCGCCCGCTGGATGACAGCGGGGCCGACGAGATTGTCGAGGAACAGGAAGACTAAGCCATGGCCAGTGCGATTTCCGCCAACCGCGCCGAGCTGCTCGCGATCGCGAACTCCGTCGCTTCGGAGAAGATGATCGACAAGTCGATCGTCATCGAGGCGATGGAAGAAGCCATCCAGAAGTCAGCCCGCAACCGTTACGGTGCGGAAAACGACATTCGCGCGAAGCTCGATCCGCGCACCGGCGACCTGCGTCTGTGGCGCGTCGTCGAAGTGGTCGAAGAAGTCGAGGACTACTTCAAGCAGGTGGACCTCAAGCAGGCCGACAAGCTTCAGAAGGGCGCGGCCCTGGGTGACTTCATCGTCGACCCGCTGCCCCCGGTGGACCTCGGCCGCATCGACGCGCAGTCGGCCAAGCAGGTGATCTTCCAGAAGGTCCGCGATGCCGAGCGTGACCGCCAGTACGAAGAATTCAAGGACCGCGCCGGCGAAGTCATCACCGGCGTGATCAAGTCGGTCGAATTCGGCCACGTCATCGTCAATCTCGGCCGCGCCGAAGGCGTGATCCGCCGCGACCAGCAGATCCCCCGCGAAGCCGCCCGCGTCGGCGAGCGCGTTCGCGCGCTGGTCATGCGTGTCGAGCGCCAGAACCGTGGGCCGCAGATCTTCCTTTCCCGCGCGCACCCGGACTTCATGAAGAAGCTCTTCGCGCAGGAAGTGCCCGAAATCTACGACGGCGTGATCGAGATCAAGGCCGCCGCCCGTGACCCGGGTTCGCGCGCCAAGATCGGCGTGATCAGCCACGATCACTCGATCGACCCGGTCGGCGCCTGCGTCGGCATGAAGGGCAGCCGCGTTCAGGCCGTCGTGCAGGAACTGCAGGGCGAAAAGATCGACATCATCCCCTGGAGCGAAGACACCGCGACTTTCGTGGTCAACGCCCTCCAGCCTGCGACCGTCAGCCGCGTCGTCATCGACGAGGAAGAAAGCCGCATCGAAGTCGTCGTGCCCGATGACCAGCTTTCGCTGGCGATCGGCCGCCGCGGCCAGAACGTGCGCCTTGCCTCGCAGCTGACTGCCTCGCAGATCGACATCATGACCGAGGCCGAGGCTTCGGAGAAGCGCCAGAAGGAATTCACCGAGCGCTCGAAGATGTTCGAGGAAGAGCTCGACGTGGACGAGACCCTTTCGCAGCTGCTGGTGGCCGAAGGCTTCAGCGAGCTTGAGGAAGTCGCCTACATCGACCTCAACGAACTGGCCGCCATCGAAGGCTTCGACGAAGAGCTCGGCCAGGAACTTCAGAGCCGTGCCCAGGAAGCGCTCGAGCGCCGCGAAGAAGCCTCGCGCGAGGAACGCCGCGGTCTCGGTGTCGAGGACGCCCTGGCCGAACTGCCGCACCTCACCGAGGCGATGCTGGTGGTTCTCGGCAAGGCCGGCATCAAGACGCTCGACGACCTGGCGGATCTCGCCACCGACGAGCTGATCGCCAAGAAGCGCTCCGAGCAGCGCCGCCGCGACGGTTCGGTGAACCGCCGTGCGCGTGACGAAGACAAGGGCGGCGTGCTCGGCGAGTACGGCCTGAACGAAGAACAGGGTAACGAAATCATCATGGCAGCCCGCGCTCACTGGTTCGACGAAGAACCGCAACCCGAGGAGGCCGCCGATGCGGAATCCTCGCAATGAGCGCGTAAGCTCCGACATCGACGGCGCCGGGCCGGAGAGGAAATGCATCCTCTCCGGGGAGGTCGGTGCGCGTGAAGACTACATCCGTCTGGCGATCTCGCCGGACGGACTCGTTCTTCCCGACATCCACGCGCGTGCCCCCGGGCGCGGCGCGTGGATCGGCGTTTCTCGTGACACTCTTGAAAATTCGCTCGAGAAGGGCAAATTAAAGGGAGCGATGGCGCGCGCCTATAAAGGTGCCGCGCTCACGATCCCGGAAGACCTCGCCGAACGGATAGAACAGGCGCTGATCCGCGCACTGACTCACCGGCTGGGCCTCGAACTGAAATCGGGCAAGTTACTTATGGGCTCCGACCGTATCGCGCAGAACGCGCGAGAGGGCCGGGTCACATGGCTTGCCCATGCCGCCGATGCGAGCGAAGACGGCTCGCGCAAGCTCGACCAGGCCTGGAGAGTCGGGAGCGAGGCGGAAGGAAGCGGTCTCAAGGGCACACGCTTGCCTCTGGACCGAGAGACGCTGTCTGTGGCATTGGGCCGCGACAACGTCGTTCACTTGGCGCTGAATGATCGTGGCGCGGCTCAACGAGTCGCTTCGCTGCTGCAGCGCCTTCTGCATTTCCAGGGGCAGCCCCGCACCGAGACGGACGGGGACGGTATGGATGGTAGCAACGGGCCGGCACGCAGCGCCGCGCCCGAGGCGACGAATTGAGACTGAAGGGCACGACGAGAGATATGAGCGAGACCGACAACAAACCGACCCTGGGCCGCAAGCCATTGGGGCTTAAGCGTTCCGTGGAAGCGGGTGAGGTCAAGCAGACCTTCAGCCACGGCCGCACCAACAAGGTGGTGGTCGAGGTGAAGCGCCGCAAGGTGCTCGGCAAGCCGGGCTCCGAAGGCGCTGTCGAGGCCGCTCCCGCGCCCCAGGCTCCCGCCCCGGCTCCGCAGGCCGCTGCCCCGGCCCCGTCGGCTCCCCAGCCCGCACCGCAGCGGGCTGCGCCGCCGCCGGCCGCGCCCCGCAAGCCGATTCCGTCGAACGAGACGCCGCAGGAGCGCGTCGCCCGTCTTCAGCGTGAGGCCGAGGAAGCCCGACTCGCCTCGCTTGAGGAATCGAACCGCCGCGAGCACGAGGAAAAGGTGCGCGCGATGGAAGAAGAAAAGCGCCGCGCCGAAGAAAACCGCGCCCAGGAAAGCAAGCGCGCCGAAGAGGAAGCTGCCAAGGCTCGCGAAGCCGAGGCTGTCCAGAACGCTCCGGCCCAGAACGCTCCGGCCCAGGATACTGTGGCTCCCGTGCAGGAAGCGCCTGCCGAGACGCCTGCCGCTGCCGAACCGGCTGCGCCTGCCGCCGAAGCGTCGGCTCCAGAAGCTGCCGCGCCTGCCGCCAAGGCGCCTGAAGCTGCTGCGAAGCCGGCTGCTGCCGCGCCCGTGGCCGCTCCGGCTCCCGCGCCGCGCCGCTTCACCCCGGTTGCACGTCCTCAGCCCCGCAAGCCCGAGGCTCCGGCCGCCGCCGCCGGCAACGCTGCCGCAGGCAACGCCGCCGCTGGCAATGCCGGTAATGCAGCTGCCGCAACCACCGGCAATGCCGGCCCCGCCAGCAGCGGCACTGCCGCCGCACCGAAGGGTCCGGCCGCGGCCAAGAAGGGCGCTCCGCCGCCGCCGCCGCGCAGCACGCCGGATCGCGACCGCAAGGGCGGCGACCGTCGCCAGTCGGGCAAGCTCACGGTCAACCGTGCGCTCAACGACGACGAGGGCGCCCGCGCCCGTTCGCTCGCCGCGCTCAAGCGCGCCCGCGAGAAGGAACGTCGTGCCCACTTCGGCGGCCAGTCGCAGCAGCGCGAGAAGCAGGTCCGCGACGTGATCGTCCCCGAGGCGATCACCGTTCAGGAACTCGCCAACCGCATGGCCGAAAAGGGCGCCGACCTGGTGAAGGCGATGTTCAAGATGGGCATGATGGTCACCGTCAACCAGACGATCGACCAGGATACCGCTGAACTGCTCGTCACCGAATTCGGCCACAACATCCAGCGCGTGTCCGAAAGCGATGTCGACATCGACACCTCCATCGACGTCGATGCCGAAGAGACGCTGAAGCCGCGTCCCCCGGTCGTCGCCATCATGGGCCACGTCGACCACGGCAAGACCTCGCTGCTCGACGCGCTTCGCGGCACCGACGTGGTGCGCGGCGAAGCCGGCGGCATCACGCAGCACATGGGCGCGTACCAGATCAAGACCAAGGGCGGTGACCTCGTCACCTTCCTCGACACGCCTGGTCACGCCGCCTTCACCCAGATGCGTATGCGCGGTGCGAACGTCACCGACATCGTGATCCTGGTGGTCGCTGCCGACGACGGCATCATGCCGCAGACGATCGAGGCCATCAATCACACCAAGGCCGCGGGCGTGCCGATGATCGTGGCCATCAACAAGATGGACAAGCACGAGGCCAATCCGCAGAAGGTGCGCGAGCGCCTGCTGGAGCACGAAGTCATCGTCGAGGCCATGTCGGGCGATGTCCAGGACGTGGAAGTCTCGGCCAAGACCGGCGCGGGTCTCGACGATCTGATCGAGAAGATCCTGCTCCAGGCCGAACTGATGGAACTGAAGGCCAACCCCGACCGCGAGGCCGAGGCGACCGTGATCGAAGCCAAGCTCGACAAGGGCAAGGGTCCGCTCGCGACCGTGCTGGTCAACCGCGGCACCCTGAAGGTCGGCGACATCTTCGTCGTCGGCACCGAGAGCGGCCGCGTGCGCGCCATGCTCGACGACAAGGGACGCCAGGTGAAGGTCGCTCCGCCTTCGATGCCGGTGGAAGTCCTCGGTATCGGCGGCGTGCCGATGGCCGGTGACCTGCTCAGCGTCGTGGACAGCGAACAGCGTGCCCGCGAGGTTTCGGCCTACCGTCAGGAACAGGCGACTGCCAAGCGCACCGCCATGGCGCCGGCCAGCATCGACACGATGTTCTCGGCGCTTGCCGCCAAGCAGAACGTCATCGAGTACCCGGTCGTGGTCAAGGCGGACGTGCAGGGTTCGGTCGAGGCGATCAACGCCGCGCTCCATGCCCTCTCGAACGACGAGATCAAGGTGCGCATCCTGCACTCGGGCGTCGGTGCCATCACCGAGACCGACGTGGCCCTGGCTTCGGCCTCGGGCGCGCCGATCGTGGGCTTCAACGTCCGCCCGAACGCCAAGGCGCGCGAGCAGATCGAGAAGACCAAGACCCCGATGATGTACTACGACGTCATCTACGAACTGACCGCCGAGGTCGCGAAGCAGATGGCCGGCATCTGGGGTCCGGAGCGCATCGAAACCGTGGTCGGCCGCGCCGAAGTCAAGCAGGTCTTCCCGGCCGGCAAGCGCGACAAGGCCGCCGGTCTGCTGGTCGTCGAAGGCTTCATCCGCAAGGGTCTCAGCGCGCGTCTTACCCGCAACGATGTCATCGTTTCGGCAACGACGATCTCCTCGCTGCGCCGCTTCAAGGACGACGTGGACGAAGTCCGCGCCGGTCTGGAGTGCGGTGTGGTCCTGGCCGACACCAACGACATCAAGGCGGGCGACCACCTCGAAGTCTTCGAAGTCAGCCACCGCGAACGTACCGTCGGCTGATATCTGCCGGTTTCGGTTGAAAGACCATGAAACGGCCATCGTCGGGGAAACCCGGCGGTGGCCGTTGCCGTTTGTGCCGCCTGGCCGGACGACGGCGCCCTGCGGCGACGGATGGCCGCTCGCGGGATGACTTGCAGCCTCTCCGCGGCTCGTGCAGGTGAGGAAGCGCCGGGCAGACATGCCCCGCAGCCATTCAGCTTATGGAATCGATGACCCTGCCATGACCCGCTATTGCGCCTTTTTCGAGTCCCTGATCGTGGGCGGCGATCGTCTGTCGATGGCGGACTTGCGCTACGCCTTCGCGCGCGAGGAACTGGAGAATGCCGAAACGGTGATCTCCAGCGGCAATGTCCTGTTCGATTACGAGGACCGTCCGACCGAGGGTCTGGAAGACCTCCTGGCCTACCTGATGCGCGATCGCTTCGACATGGGCGCCTTCGTCGCGGTGCGCAGTCGCGCGGAGATCCGCGCGGCCGTGGAGGAAAACCCGTTCGTGGGCAGCGAGGACACCTTCGTCCATAGCGTGCTGCTGGAGCGGCAACCGACCAAGCAGCAGTTCGGCCGCCTCGTGGGCGACCACGGCAGCATCGGCGCCGAGCGACTGGCGCTGGGCGATCGCTGCCTTTTCGTGGATTTCGGCGGGCCGATGAGCGAAAGTCCGCTGACGATGGCCTTCATCGAAAAGCGCCTCGGCAGCCGGGGTGCGGCGCGCAATGTGCGAACGCTGGCGCGGATCGTCGCGAAGATGTGATGCGCAAAGGGCGCCGCGCTCCGCCAAGCGTGACGCCCCATTGGCCGGTTTCTTCTATCCGGGAGGGATCAGCGGAACATGCCGCTCGTCACGGCGGCAACGATGCCGCTGGTGATGCCGACGAGCAGCAGGTCATTGCCCGAACGCACGTAGTGATAGCCGCGCGGCGGGGCCTTCACATTGCGGTACTTGCGGTAGTCCACGGCCTGGTAGTGCGTGGCGCGGCTCTGGTCGAACTTCTCGCCCTTGCGGAACTGGTGCGGGCTCTTGTCGGCATGGCCGTTACCCGAATGAGAAGTGTCCGCATGCGAAGAGGTGTGGCGGTCCGGCGCAGCCATGGCCGGTGCGGCGACGGTGGGGGCGACGAGCGCCGCAGCAAGCAGGGTGGCGGTGAACTTGTGCATTTCCGGTTCCTCGAAATGGTGGTTTCACAGGGCTAAACCACACAAATGAGCCTTGGAGCCGTAATCAATTGTTGCAAATTGTCGTCGTCCGCCCACATGGAACAAAGCCATGGTACGCCAGCAAGTCACATCCGAACAGCACTCCGTCCGCCTCCTCAAGGTGGGTGAGCAGGTGCGCCACGTCCTTTCCGAGATCCTCACGCGCCAGCAGGTTCACGACGATACGCTGAGCACGCATTCGGTCTCCGTCACCGAAGTGCGCATGACGCCGGACCTGCGCATCGCCACCGTCTTCGTGAAGCCCCTGCTCGGCGAACATGAGGAAATCGTGCTGAAGGCGCTGCAGACGCATACCGCGTTCTTCCAGCGCGAAGTGGCGCAGCGGCTGAAGCTGAAGTTTGCCGCCAAGATCCGTTTCCGCACCGATGATACTTTCGAAGAGGCGAGCCGGATCGACGCGTTGCTCAACGATCCGCGGGTCAAGCGCGACCTCGAGGACTGATCCGCCCGGTCAGCCGGGTTCGAACGTCAGCGAAACCCGGTCCCATCGGCGCCGCGCCAGATCGGGCGGGCTGATCCAGAACTGGTAGAGCCCCGAGGCTCTCGCCGTATCGCCTCCCGACTCTCCTCCCGATTCTCGCCAATGCCATCCCATCATGTCGTCGCTGGCGAGCTGCAGCAGCAGGATCTCGCCCCGATGGTCGTCGCGCGCCGCACGGTGGCAGCCGCCGGGGCCGAAGACTTCGTGCTGGTGGGCATTGGCGAGCCGGTAGCCGGCATTGATCCGCGCGAGTTCCGCATCGGACACTTGCGCCAGAGCTTCCGGCGGCCCTGAAACCATCGCCCGCAGCGAGAATGCGGAGAGTTCCGCCATCGTCGCCGGCGCGCGGTTCCGCACGAGGTCGGCGCAATCACGAGCCACATGGGCCAGGACATCCTGAAGCACGGCGAATTCGTCGTGGGTCAGCGGCGTCCAGGGATCCCGCTCGCTGGTGAAGCCGTCCATGGCCTGCGTGACTTGCGCGAGCGCGGCCTGCTGCTCACATGTGGCGTGGAGTTTCGCGTCCTCCCGGTCGAAGGCGCGCTGGGCGGCTTCCAGGCGCAGCGACGTCGTGCCCGGATCGGCGCCCAGCAGTTCGACATCCTCGCGCGCGTCGGCGGTCCTGTCGGTACGTCTGTCCACCAGACGCGAGGCTTCGTTCAGGGCGGCATGGAAACGCGCGGCCAGGTGGATCGCGCCATGCCACCAGACCCGCTCCACCGGCTCGCGCACGGTCAGCGGCCCGTCGCGCAAGGGATAGCGCATGGCGAGCCACTCGGTCATCGCCTGCTCGACGGCTTGCTCGTTGCCGAGTTCGTGCCGGTCGCGCAGCTCTTCGGGCAGCGGGACGGCAACGGCTTCCACCGGCCAGAAGGGGTAGAACGCGTCATCCGGGGCCTGGTCCGCCGCGGCCAGTGACAGGCCGCCCTCGCTGCCTGCGGGAGGATCGGTGAACTCGTGCGCTCCGGCCGGGACCGGCACGACGGCGCCGGTCCCAACGAAGAAAGCCAGGGAGCCGGACTTCGGCAGCGGCGTCTCCGGGCAGGCGGCGGCGATCTCGGCCAGGTCGATCTGCGCGGCGAAAGGCAGCGCCGCACCGCCGCTGCCGCGCGGCCAGGGAATGCCGGCCAGCTTCGGCAGGCCGCCGAACCAGCTGGCATCGCCGAACCAGTCCCGCGATCGCGACCGGGCCTTGCGGATCAGCACGACCGGGCGGGGCAGGGGCGTTTCGGGGGCGAACATGTCGGGTTCGCCCGTCGCCTGTTCGACGCTCAACGGGTCCGCGGTCAACGGCTCGGGCCGCCAGACCGGGCCGGGGAGCGCCTTGAGCGCCGGCGTTCGGGGCCAGAGCAGCAGAATCGGCGCGCAGAGCAGGGCGCCCAGCACCAGCGGGGCAGCGATGGCGCCGCCGCGTCCCAAAGCGGCGACCAGCGCCGCGGCGGCGCTATCGAACAGGGCGGCGGTCTGTCGGGAGGAGGCGGCGACGTGCGGGGCGAAGGGGGCATCGACGACATATCCGGCCGCCGCTCCGGCCAGCGCGATGATCACGACCAAGGCGATCCATCTCTTCATGCCCAACTCCCTGCCTAGAACTTCGGGCCTCTCGAACTTCGGGGCCTCTCTGACTTCGGGGCCTGTCTAACTTCGGGGCTGTCTAACTCCAGCTCAGCCTGTTTCCGGCCCTGCCGAGACTCCAGATGCCCGGACGCCGGTTTCGGCTGATGGGATTAGATAACGGCAGGGGCTTTCATTCAAGCGGGGACAATCGCGAGGGACGCCGTGCGGGCGGCCGAGGGGCATGTTATCCCCAACTCCGATGGCTAAACTCTATTTCTACTATGCCAGCATGAATGCCGGCAAATCGGCGACTTTGCTTCAGGCCAACTTCAACTATCACGAGCGCGGCATGCGCACGATGTTGTGGACTGCGGCGATAGACGACCGCAGCGAGTCCCGCGGCGGTGACCATGCGATCGAAAGCCGCATCGGCCTGCACGCATCGGCGCACCGTTTCCTGCCCGATACCGACCTCGTCTCGCAAGTGAGAGCGGCCCATTCGGTGGAGCCGCTGTCCTGCGTTCTGGTAGACGAAGCGCAGTTCCTCACCCCGGCGCAGGCCTGGCAATGCGCCCATGTTGCCGACCGGGAAAACATCCCCGTGCTCTGCTACGGCTTGCGCACCGATTTTCGTGGGGAGCTGTTTCCCGGGTCCGCTGTCCTGCTGGGCATTGCCGATGCCCTGATCGAGCTGAAGGCGGTGTGCCACTGCGGCCGCAAGGCGACGATGAACTTGCGTGTCGATGCCGCCGGAGCGGCGGTGCATGAAGGGGCGCAGACGGAAATCGGCGGGAACGATCGCTATGTCGCGCTCTGCCGCAAGCATTTCGGCGAAGCCATGGCCCGGTGATGCCGGGGCCCCGAATTGGCCGGGCGAGATGGCCTGCACAATGCCCTTGGGTGGATTTTCGTAGCGGCATCCGCCTCGCCCGGTCCTGATCCATTGCAGGCGGGGGCGCTCGCCCCTAGATCAGCGCCATGAACCAGACCCTGCTGCAGGCCGCGGCGCTCATCATCCCCCTCATCATCGCCATCGTCTTCCACGAGGTGGCGCACGGATGGACTGCTCTCGCGCTCGGCGATCCGACCGCGCAGGAGCAACGGCGGCTGTCGCTCAACCCGCTGCGGCACGTCGACCCCATGGGTACGATCGCGCTGCCGGGGTTTCTGGCGCTGACCGGGCTGCCGATCTTCGGTTGGGCCAAGCCGGTGCCGGTCAACCGCTGGCGGCTCAACGATCCGCGCCGGGGCATGATGGTGGTCGCCGCCGCCGGACCGGGCACCAACCTGGTGCTCGCCGCTGTCGGCGCTTTGCTGCTGGGGCTGCTGGTGCGCTTTGCCGGGAACGCCGAAGGCGCCGGACTGACCTTTGCGGCGATGAACCTCAACAACTTCATCACCATCAACGTCTTCCTGGCCCTGTTCAACTTGCTGCCGATCCCGCCGTTCGACGGATCGCACATCGTCGAGGGCCTGTTGCCGCGCGCCGCAGCGGCGCAATACGAGCGGTTCCGGCCTTACGGTTTCCCGCTGCTGATCGTGCTCCTGCTGGTGGTGCCCTACTTCTTCCCGCAATGGGGCGTGGTGCGGCGCCTGGTCCTGCCGCCGGTGATCTGGGCGACCGATCACTATTACGCGCTGGCGCAGTTCGTGGCCGGGGCCTGAGCACCCGGCCGTCCGGGCGTTGACAAACCGGCCTCGCGGGCCTTGGGGGATGCGATGAATTCCACCGTTCCTCCCCGCCCGGCCCCTCATGGCTGGATCGTCCTCGACAAGCCGCTCGGCCTTGGCTCCACCCAGGCCGTCGCCGCCGTGAAGCGCAACTTGCGCGAGGCGGGTTACGGCAAGAAAGTGAAGGTCGGGCATGGCGGCACGCTGGACCCACTGGCTACCGGTGTGCTGCCGATAGCGCTGGGCGAGGCGACCAAGCTGGCCGGACGCATGCTCGATGCCAGCAAGAGCTACCTCTTCACCGTGCGCTTCGGCTCGGAAACGGACACGCTCGACCTCGAAGGCAAAGTGATCGCGACCAGCGACGTGCGCCCGGACCAAGCCGAAGTCGAAGGCGTGCTGGCGCAGTTCACCGGCCCCATCGAGCAGGTGCCGCCGATCTATTCCGCCCTGAAAGTGGATGGCGAGCGCGCCTACGACCTCGCCCGCGCCGGGCAGGAGGTGGAGATGAAGACGCGCGCGGTCACCGTGTTCGAGCTGCGCCTGGACCGATTCGATGCGGAGGAAGGGGCAACCCTGCTCGCCCACGTCTCCAAGGGCACCTACATCCGTTCCCTGGCGCGGGACATCGCCAGGGCCCTTGGAACCTGCGGAACCGTGACCCTTTTGCGCCGCGTGAAGGCCGGCCCGTTCGACCTGTCCCAAGCGATTTCGCTGGACAAATTGAACGAAATCGGCAAGGGCGCGACGCTTGAACAGATACTCTTGCCACTGGAGGTGGGGCTGGACGACATCCCGGCCATCGACCTCGGTTCGGAGCAGGCAAGGGCGGTCCGACAGGGCCGCGTTCTGACCGAACTGCCCCACGATGACGGGCTCTACTGGGCGCGGGAGGGAACCATTCCCGTCGCGCTCGTGGAGCTTTTGAGCGGAGAAGTCCGCGTTGTCAGGGGGTTCAACCTATCGGATGTCGCGGAGTAAAGTACTATGTCGGTTACCGCTGAAAAGAAGCAGGACATCATTTCGGACAACGCACGCGTCGCTGGCGACACGGGCAGCCCGGAAGTTCAGGTCGCGATCCTCACCGAGCGTATCCGCAACCTGACCGAGCACTTCAAGGCTCACCACAAGGACAACCACTCGCGTCGCGGTCTGCTGGCCATGGTCAACAAGCGCCGCTCGCTGCTCGACTACCTTAAGAAGAAGGATGTCGCGCGGTACAACTCGCTGATCCAGAAGCTGGGTCTGCGTAAGTAAGAACTAACGGGAAGCGGCCCCTAGCGGGCCGCTTCTTGCATTAGAGCGTCTTCCAATCGGGTGGGATCACCTGATGACCCGGAAAACGCGGTAAAACAAAACCAAGGGTCCGTCCGCAATTCGGCGGCAGACCCAGGAGCCCCGAAACGGCTCCACACCGGACCGGGACGGCATACCCGGCAGTAAACCCCGCTGTTGCAATAGGGCCGGCGGGCTGAGGAAAACCTCTTATGTTCGACGTCAAAACCGTAAGCATGGAGTGGGGCGGCAAGACGCTCACTCTCGAAACCGGCCGCGTGGCCCGTCAGGCCGACGGCGCCGTCCTTGCCACCTACGGCGAAACGGTCGTGCTCTGCGCGGTGACCGCCGCCAAGTCGGTGAAGGAAGGCCAGGACTTCTTCCCGCTGACCGTACACTACCAGGAAAAGTTTTCGTCCGCAGGACGCATCCCGGGTGGCTTCTTCAAGCGTGAACGCGGCGCCACCGAAAAGGAAACGCTGACCAGCCGCCTGATCGATCGCCCGGTCCGCCCGCTGTTCCCCGAAGGTTTCTACAACGAAATCAACGTCATCTGCCAGGTCCTGAGCTATGACGGCGAAACCGAGGCCGACATCGTTGCGATGATCGCCGCTTCGGCCGCGCTCACCATCTCGGGCGTGCCCTTCATGGGCCCGATCGGCGCCTGCCGCGTCGGCTTCGTCGACGGCGAATACACGCTGAACCCGAAGCAGAACGCTGCTCTCGAAGACGGCCGCCTCGATCTCGTCGTCGCCGCCACCGGCAACGCCGTGATGATGGTGGAATCGGAAGCCAAGGAACTGACCGAGGAAGAGATGCTCGGCGCCGTCATGTTCGCGCATGACGAATGCCGCAAGGTCGTCAACCTCGTGATCGACCTGGCCGAGCAGGCCGCCAAGGAACCTTGGGAAATCGACCTGTCGGACAACACGGCCGACATCAAGGCGAAGCTCAAGAAGGCCGTCGGCAAGGACGTGACCGCTGCCTACAAGCTGACCGACAAGTCGGCCCGCTCGAACGCGCTGAACGCCGCCCGCGCCAAGGCCAAGGAAGCTTTCTCCGGCGAGACCCCGCAGCTTCAGATGGTCGCCATCAAGACCATGAAGAAGCTGGAAGCGGAAATCGTGCGCGGCGCCATCCTCAAGGACGGCAAGCGTATCGACGGCCGCAAGCTCGACCAGGTCCGCCCGATCGAATCGATGGTCGGCTTCCTGCCCCGTACCCACGGTTCGGCGCTGTTCACCCGCGGTGAAACGCAGGCGATCTGCACCACCACGCTGGGCACCAAGGACGCCGAACAGATGATCGACGGCCTCGAAGGCCTGTCGTACTCGTCGTTCATGCTGCACTACAACTTCCCGCCCTACTCGGTCGGCGAAGTGGGCCGCTTCGGCGCTCCGGGCCGCCGCGAGATCGGCCACGGCAAGCTGGCATGGCGCGCGCTGCACCCCGTGCTGCCCGCCAAGGAAGACTTCCCCTACACCATCCGCATCCTGTCGGACATCACCGAGTCGAACGGCTCGTCCTCGATGGCGACGATCTGCGGTGGCTGCCTTTCCATGATGGACGCGGGCGTTCCCGTGATCCGTCCGGTTTCGGGCATCGCCATGGGCCTGATCCTGGAAGGCGAAGACTTCGCCGTTCTCTCGGACATCCTGGGCGACGAGGATCACCTCGGCGACATGGACTTCAAGGTGGCTGGCACCGAACTCGGCATCACCACGATGCAGATGGACATCAAGATCGCCGGCATCACCAAGGAAATCATGGGCAAGGCGCTCGAGCAGGCCAAGGCCGGCCGCGCGCACATCCTGGGTGAAATGACCAAGGCCCTCGGTTCGGCTCGCACCGAACTCTCGGCCCACGCTCCGCGCATCGAGACGATCCAGATCGACAAGTCGAAGATCCGTGACGTCATCGGCACCGGCGGCAAGGTCATCCGCGAGATCGTCGCTGAAACCGGCGCCAAGGTCGACATCGACGATGAAGGCGTGATCAAGATCTCGTCGTCCGACATCGCCCAGATCGAGGCCGCCAAGAAGTGGATCCTCGGCATCGTCGAGGAAGCGGAAGTCGGCAAGATCTACGACGGCAAGGTCGTCAACATCGTGGACTTCGGCGCTTTCGTGAACTTCATGGGCGGCAAGGACGGTCTCGTCCACGTCTCCGAAATGAAGAACGAGCGTGTCGAAAAGCCGACCGACGTCGTCAAGGAAGGCCAGCTCGTCAAGGTCAAGGTCCTCGAGATCGACCCGCGCGGCAAGGTTCGCCTGTCGATGCGCGTCGTCGACCAGGAAACCGGCGCCGAGCTGGAAGACACCCGTCCGGCCCGCGAACCGCGCGAACCGCGCGGCGATCGTGGTCCCCGTGACGATCGTGGCGGCGACCGTCGCGGCCCGCGCCGTGATGGCGGCCGTGGCGGCAACGATCGTGGTCCGCGCGGCGAAGGCCGTGGCGATCGCGGTCCCCGCGGTCCGCGTGACGGCGGCAACGGCGGCGGCGATCCCGACCACCTGCCGGCCTTCCTCAAGGAAGACTGATCGGCTCGGGTCTCGCGACCTGAACGAAAAGAAGAAGGGGCCGCAGCGATGCGGCCCCTTTTTTCGTGCGGTCTATGATCCGGTGCGGGGGTGAGACGGCGGGCTGCCATGGATCGGCATGGCGCCTTCCTCGTTCTTGTAGGGCCTCGTTCCCGTCAGGCCTCGCCATGTGCAGGCGCGACGAAACCATCCCGCGCGGCCAGACGCGACGTCGGATGGCAATGACCGGAAGCTGGAAGGCTGTCCCGCTCGTCCTAGCGTCCGGCAGCGGTGAGCAGCGGCATGGCCTTGTCGTCGCTGCGGGCACGGCGCGGGGCGGTGACCACGCGGTTCTTGCCGGACTGTTTCGCGGCATAGAGCGCGCTGTCCGCCATCGCCACCACGTCGCCCGCGCCGGTCGCGGTCTCGGGCACCGTGGCGATGCCGAAGGAGGCGCTGACCGGGGTGCCGTGCGCAGCCGAGAGCGCTTCGATCCGCTGGCGCAGCAGTTCGGCCTTGGCCGCGGCATGGTCGAGGCTGCACTTGGGCATGATGACCAGAAGCTCCTCGCCGCCATAGCGCGCGATCACGTCGGAAGGGCGCAGGGTTTCCACCAGCTGGCCTGCCACATCGCACAGCACGGCATCGCCCTTGGCGTGGCCGTGATCGTCGTTGAGGCGCTTGAAGTTGTCGAGGTCGATCATCAGCACCGAGATCGGCGTGCCGGTGCGCTGGGCCAGATTGATGTAGCGCTCCAGCGCGTCTTCCATGTAGCGCCGGTTGTAGAGCCCGGTCAGCGGATCGCGCAGGGACTGGGTGCGCAGCTTCTCGCGCAGGGCGATGTTGGACAGGGCCAGCGACATCGAATCCGCCAGGGCGCGGACCACCCGGGTCACGTCCAGCAGTCTTGCCGAGGCATCTTCCGCCTCGCTGGCGATGACGAGCAAGCCGAACACCTGCCCGCGCGCCATCATCGGGACTTCGATGGTGGAAGCGCCGCCGATCGCGTGCTGGCAGCAGAGCGATCCTCCCAGCCTGTCGTTGACATGGGGCTTGCCGCGCTTGAGCGCCCAGCAGCTCCCCGGGAACAGCGTGGCGGGCGGCGCGAAACCATCCTTCCGGCTCCATGACCGCGCGAGGTCGAGCCGGTCGCGCGAATTGTTGAAGACATAGAGTGCACCGTCGAATTCCGGCAGCAGGCGTTCCGCGCTGGCCATCAGCACGGCACCGGCGTCCTCGTGGTCGTCTGCGGCCTGAAGCATGTCCGCCATGGCGAAGAGTTCTTCGACTTGCGCGCGGGCGGCGCCCGTCTGGGCAACCAGTGTGAGATGCCCGTCGAGTTCGGCCACCGCGCGGCGTCCGTAACGGATGCCGACGCCCAGCGTGAACAGCGCCGTTGCCGCTGCCATCCCCGCCAGGATGCGGGCGGTCGTGCCCTCTGCCAGAACGCTGGACACCGCGCAGACGGCGCAGCAGGCCTGAACGGCATGGACCGACAGACGCCGTGCTGCTGTCATCGCCTTGTTCGGCGAAAGTATACTATCGCGCTTCTGCATCCGCACCCTGCTTCGTCGAAACGCGCAAGCTAACGCGTGACGACTAAGGAAGCGTAACAAACACCATTAAGATGGCGTTATTGCCCATTAACTTGAAGTAATTACGTGGAAAAACCGGCAATGCGATCCGGTACGCCCCGGCAGCGTTCCCGCAACATGCGCAAGGACGCCCGCCTTGCCGCAGCAAGTGGTGAAAAGTGCGGGATCTGGGAAGATGCTGCGCCTGGATAACCAGGGAGCAAGATGGAGGCCCGAGCCGGAATCGAACCGGCGTGCAAGGATTTGCAGTCCTCTGCGTCACCACTCCGCCATCGGGCCATCCGTGTGGAGAACCGCGCCCCTAACAACGGATCGGGACTAGCGCAACGCCCATTTTCCGATCCGGCGAATTTAATCGACAAGTTCGAATGACAAGGCGCCCTCGGCCGGGTCGGCGCGGACGAGACGCAGGGTGACCGGGCTTCCGGGAAGCACATCGGTGGCGGGGGCAGGGGGGATGGAGATCGAGGCGATCACCGGCAGTTCGCAAAGCTGCACTTGCGCCTTCTTGTCCCGCACATCGGTGATCACGGCCGGGAAAGCGGTGCCTTCCTGGCCATGAAGCATGGTCGCTTCGGCCAGATCGATCACCGAGCGGTCGACCTGGGCATCGCGGGAAGCGGCCCGGGCCATGACGCGGGGGATCTCCGGGAAGGCGGAAAGCACCGCTTCGGGCACGGCCTCGCCCTGTGCAAGGGCCAGCACGGTGCGCAGGACGTAGCGGTCGGCCAGGCGGCGCAGCGGGGCCGTGGCATGGGCGTAGGGCGCGGCCACGGCGGCGTGCCATGGCAGTTCCGCCTGATCGGCCCTGGATGGGTCGTAAGGGCGATAGCTCGCGCCGGAGCCCGAGCGGCGGATCGCCAGCATGAATGCCGCTTCGGCGGGCCTGCGCGGATCGAGCCGCCGCTGGAACTGCGCGAGCGGCATGGTGGCCGGCCATTCCAGCCGCAGGGCCAGGGCCGTCGCCCGCAGGCGTTCCTCGGCCCTGGCATCGGGCATGGCCATGACGCGGAACAGCCCGGTCTGCGCGTTGAGCATGGTTTGCGCCACCGCGAGATTGGCGGCGAGCGACAGGGCGGCATTACGGCGTTCGGAGGGGAGCTGCGGACGGAAGCCGAGCGAGAAACGACCTGCCGCGTCCCGTTCCACGACCTGCTCGGGCGGATCGACGCGCTGGGCGCCGCGGCGGTCCTCGGCCCGCTCGATCCGGCGGGCGATCTCCAGGAAGCCGTCCGGAAGATCCTCGTCCCTGACCGTCTCGTAGGCGAGCTTGGCCTGGCTGCGGATCACGGCGCGCTCCACGCCGTCGAGGCGCGAGAGGCCCGCCGGGTCGATGCGGACACTGAGAACGACCGCGGGGCGATCGACGTTCGGCAGCAGGCTGGCGCCGCCTTCCGACAGGACGGGCGGATAGAGGCTGGCCTTGCCGCCTGGCAGATAGCTCGTCGTCCCCCGGCGCCAGGCTTCCTTGTCCAGCGGATCGTCGTCGGCCACGAACCAGGCGACATCGGCAATGGCATAGTGCAGCAGCCAGTCCGCTCCGCTCGCCTCGATGGTGAACGCCTGGTCGAGATCGGTCGAGCTTGCGGGGTCGAGCGTCAGGAAGGGCAAGGCAGTGCGGTCGGCATGGCGCTCCGGCGGGCGCCTGACGGCCTTCTCGGCGGCATCGAGCACTTCGGGCGGAAAGGCTTCGGGGATGGCGAAGCGGGTGCGCAGACGGGCGAGGCCCTGGTCCAGCAGGCGATCGGGATCGACAAGCGTCTTCATCGGGCGGATTGGAGGGCAGGTCGCCGCGAATTGCAAGCGGCGCGGCCCTCCGCCATCATCCCCGCGAAACGACCGCTTGCCTGAGGGTAGCGGAACGCGTCCAGGCGAGGATCGTTAGTCATTCCCGATTGTTCGAAAAGGTCACAGCATGATTCTCGGAGCCGTTCTTGCCGGTGGACTGTCCAGCCGGTTCGGAAGCGACAAGGCCCTGGCCGAATTCGGCGGGCATACGTTGATTTCGCTGGCGGTGGACGCGCTCTCGGGCTGGTCCGAGAAAGTTGTGGTGGTCGGGCGGGAAACCGCGCCGGCGCCCACCCTTCCCGACTGGCCGCGGCCGGGCATGGGGCCGCTGGGCGGATTGGCGGCCGCGCTGCATGCCGCCCTCGACGAAGGCTATGACACGGTGCTGACTTGCGGCGTCGATGCGGTGCTGCTGCCGGATGACCTGCCGGGCCTGCTGGGACCGGCACCGGCCTGTCTGGCGCAGCAGCCGGTGATCGGTATCTGGCCCAGTTCGGCCGCGACGGCGCTGGAGGCGCTCCTCCACAGCGATGAGAGCCATTCGGTGCGCCGCTTCGCCGAAAGCCTGGGCGCGCGTCTGGTGGAGATCCCGGCGCTGGTCGCCAATGTGAACACCCCCGGCGATCTGGCCGCGCTCGCGGGCAGGCACCCGGCCCGCGACTAGCGGAACCGGGGCCGGTTCGGGGAGGGGCTAGTGCGCCAGAGAGGCGTTACGGCCATCCCCCGGGCGGGGGGCCGAGGAGTCGGCGGTGAGCAGGGTACGGTCCGCCAGCGGCACGTCGTCCGGCATGTGGAGGCGATAGCCGCCGGTGGGCGAGGTCTCGATGATCCCGGCAAGCCCCACGAAGGCCAGCTTGCGGCGCAGGCGCGACATATGAACAGCCACGCTGTTGGTTTCGGGCACAAAGCCCATCCGCCAGACATCGTAGATGAGCGCCTGCTTGCTGACGAACTGATCGATGGAATCCGCCAGGCGCCAGATCAGCGCGAATTCGCGCGGATTGAGATTGAGCGGCTTGCCATCGCCGAACGCCTCGCGCGAAAGCAGGTCCAGCGTCAGGCGTCCGACGCGGCGGGTGCGGGGCAGCCAGTCGGTGAACTGCGCGAGGCGACTGGCGCGTGCACCGAGTTCCTCGATCCCGATCCGCTCGGTAACGACGTCTCCGAATCCGATCTGCAGCAGCGACGTGCGATCCTGCGCCTCGCCCACGCCGGCCACCAGGACGCAGCGCCGCGCTTCTGACGGCAGGAAGGACAGGACCTGCATCCACCCCACGCTGTCGAGATCGGCAGCGTCGATCAGGCCGACGCAGTTCGTGGCCGGCACGCCTTCCGGATCGAGGATCCAGCCGCAGCGTTGCAGGTCAAGCCGTTCGGACATCTTCTCGGGTGCCAGCCATCGAAACCGTGGTGCGTGGCACTCGCTCTTTCCCAGATAGGTCATTCCCCCCCCAATCTGTTTCGCCAGTGGTGAAAACATGGCCTATATACTGGGACATCCCCCCTAGGGGACAACACCTAAATTCTTACACCCCGGCTATGAAATGTCTGTAATAGCCCGCCTGCAAGCCTGAATTTTACCCCGCAGGCGTATTCACGCCCTTGGAAACGAGGAAGCGCTTGATGTTACGGGCGGCCTGACGAAGGCGCTGTTCGTTCTCCACCATGGCGATGCGCACGTAGCCTTCGCCGTCCTCGCCGTAGCCCACGCCCGGTGCCACCGCGACTTCGGCTTCGGTCAGCAGCTGCTTCGAGAATTCCAGGCTGCCCATTTCCTTCAGCGCCGGCGGCAGAGGCGCCCAGGCGAACATCGAGGCCTTGGGGCTGGGAATGTCCCAACCGGCGCGGCCGAAGGCTTCCACCATCACGTCGCGGCGCTTCTGATAGAGCGCGCGGTTCTTCTCGACGATGTCCTGCGGGCCGTTGAGCGCAGCACAGGCCGCGGCCTGGATCGGCGTGAAGGCGCCGTAGTCGAGGTAGGACTTCACGCGCTTCAGCGCCGCGATCAGCTTGGCATTGCCCACCGCGAAGCCGACGCGCCAGCCGGCCATCGAGAACGTCTTCGACATCGAGGTGAATTCCACCGCCACATCCTTGGCGCCCGGCACTTCGAGGATCGAGCGCGTGGGGTTGCCGTCGAAATAGAGTTCCGAATAGGCCAGGTCGGACAGGATCCAGACCTTGTTCTCCTTCGCCCAGGCGACGAGGCGCTCGTAGAAGGCCAGGTCCACCGTCTCGGCCGTGGGGTTCGAGGGGTAGTTGACGATCAGGATCGAGGGGCGCGGCACCGTGAAGGCCATCGCGCGGTCCAGCGATTCCCAATAGCGTTCGTCCGGCGTGGTCGGCACCGAGCGGATCGTCGCGCCGGCGATGATGAAGCCGAAGGTGTGGATCGGGTAGCTGGGGTTGGGCGCCAGCACCACATCGCCCGGCGCGGTGATCGCGGTGGCGAGGCTGGCAAGCCCTTCCTTCGAACCCATGGTCATCACCACTTCGGTCTCGGGATCGAGATCGACGTTGAAGCGGCGGCCGTAGTAGTTGGCCTGGGCGCGGCGGATGCCGGGAATGCCGGAGGAGGCCGAATAGCCGTGGGCGTCTTCCTTGCGGGCCACTTCGCACAGCTTGTCGATGACGTGTGCGGGCGGCGGCAGGTCGGGATTGCCCATACCGAGGTCGATGATGTCCCTACCCGCCTGGCGTGCCGCATGACGCATCGCGTTGACTTCGGCGATAACGTAGGGCGGCAGTCGCTTGATGCGGTAGAACTCGTCTTCCATGACCTCTGTGAATCCATAAAACACGCGGCGAAAGTGCCGCGCGGGTTCCTGTAGGGGAATAAAGCCCGAGCGCAAATGGCCGATGCGCAATTGTGAGAGGCGCGCGCGGTGGAATGCGCAACTTTTGTCTGGTTGGCGATTGCCCGGGCAGTCGATAGGAACGAGGCATTAGGAAAAGGGAGCGGGGATTCGTCCGGCTCCTCTACACGCAGCGGAGTTGCACTGCCCATGGCGACCGATGCCACCGAACTGTTCACCGAAATGTTCCGCAACCAGTCCCAGCAGGCCATGGGCCAGACCATGGAGCGGATCACGGGCCTGTTCGGCCAGTTCGTTCCCGGGAAAGGGTCTCCCGAGGCGGAAAGCGCGGTGCAATGGGCGCAGATCGCCAGCCGGATGCACACGATCTGGACCGAGTATCAGGTCGAGCAACTCGGCAAGACCCAGGAGAGCCCGCCGCACTATGCCGATCCGATGAAATGGATCGCCACGGGCGAAGGGGTCATGCGGCAATTGCCTTTCGCCAGTCCCGAAGTGCAGCAGCGGCTGTGGAACGGGATTTCCGCCCTGATCAACACGGTGCTGGGGCAGTATGGCCTGGGCCCCCAGGCCGGCCTGCAGGCCGCTGCCGGCGATCCTTCCGAGGCCGGACCGCAGCTGCCGCTGCGCGACCGCCGCTTCGCCGATCCCGAGTGGCGCCGTCAGCCGTTCTTCGCGGTGCTGCATCAGGTCTATCTGCTGCTCTCGGCCGAGATCATGGGCCTGGCCGAAGCGACCGAGGGGCTGGAACCCGCGAAGAAAGCGCAGCTTCTGTTCGCCACGCGCGCCATCGTCGATGCGCTAAGTCCGGCGAATTTCCCGCTCACCAACCCGGTGGCGCTGGAAGCGGCGAACCGCACCCGCGGGGAAAGCCTGGTCCGCGGCTTCGAGAACCTGCTCGACGACATGCGCAAGGGCCAGCTCACGCACACCCGCCCCGGCGCCTTCGTGCTGGGCGAGAACATCGCCGTGACGCCGGGCAAGGTGGTGTTCGAAACGCCGCTCTATCAGCTCATCCAGTACACGCCGACCACCGACAAGGTGCTGGCCACGCCGCTGCTCATCTTCCCGCCCTGGATCAACCGTTTCTACATCCTCGACCTCAACGCCAAGAAGAGCTTCGTGCGCTGGGCCGTGGAGCAGGGGCTGACGGTGTTCATGGTCTCGTGGAAGTCCGCCGATGCCTCCATGGCCGACATCGTGTGGGACGATTACATCGCCGCGCAGATCGAGGCGATCGACGCGGTTCGTGCGCGGCTGAACGTGCCTTCCGTGCATACCATCGGCTACTGCGTCGCGGGAACGACGCTGGCGGCCACGCTCGCCGTGCTCGCGCGCAAGGGCGAGGCGGACAAAGTCGCCAGCTCCACCTTCTTCACGGCCCAGGTCGATTTCGAGGAAGCCGGAGACCTCAAGAACTTCGTCGACGACCAGCAGATCGAGACGCTCGGCAAGCTCTCTCCCGAGGGTTATCTCGACGGGCGCTACCTCGCGGCGACGTTCAACGTCCTGCGCGGCAACGACCTGATCTGGAGCTACGTCGAGAAGAACTACCTCAAGGGCGAGGACTATCCGGCCTTCGACCTGCTCCACTGGAACGGCGACGTCACCAACCTGCCTGCGCACTGGCATCGCGCCTACTTGCGCGATCTCTACCGCGACAACCGGCTGGTCGTGGCGGATTCCATGCACGCTTGCGGCGTGCCGATCGACCTGCACCGGATCGCCACGCCGGTCTACATCCAGGCCGGGCGCGAAGATCACATCGCGCCGCCGCAGAGTGTGTGGAAGCTCACGCATTATCTGGCCGGGCCATGGACGTTCCTGCTGGCCGGTTCCGGGCACATTGCCGGCGTCGTCAACCCGCCCAGCTCGAACAAGTATCAGTACTGGGTCAACGACGCCCGGCCCGACAGTCTCGATGCTTTCGTGGACGGTGCCCAGGAGCATGCGGGAAGCTGGTGGCCGCATTGGGCGGAATGGATCCGCAAGCTCGACGCTGCCGAAGTGGCGGCGCGGGGCAAGCGGCGGCCCGGCGGCCGCGGCGACAAGGTGATCGAGGACGCCCCCGGCCGCTACGTCGCCATGCGTTGAACCCGGCAATACTTGCGCCGAAAATCTGTCTCCGGATCGGTGGTTTCCAAACGGCCGATCCGGACATGACGCCGGCCATGGAGGGCCTGTGTCCGCAGCCGGTGCGAGGCGCCGGTGATTTCGCGACTGCCGCAAGAAGGGCAGGCGCCTTCAGGTTTTTCCGTATTTTCCGGAACTTCCGCAAGCGCTAAGGCGTTGGGGGAAATGGGCGCTACCTCTTTCGGGAAGGATGGCCGTCACGGCGCGCAAGCCTTGGTTTGCGGCAGGAGGAGCGCTTGCTCGCTTATGTTGCAGTGCAACATAAGCCCGTTGACTTCGCTTTTGCAAACCCATATTGTGCATCGCAGCAAAGACGAATTCCGAATCGCAGACGGGTGGGGATGAACTGAACGCGGAACGACAACGTCCGCTCGTCCCCCTGCCCAGCCTGCGATCCGCCCGAGACACGATTGCCAGCAGAAAGCAGGAAGTCACATGGCCGGCCAGGAAGAAACGAAGGACGAAGCGCTCGCTGAAAAGGCCTATGAGGCTGCAGCGGCGAAAACCCCGGTTGCACCCCTCAAGGCTGCCGACGCGAAGGCGGACGACGCGGCTGAAAAGGCCTCCGATTCCAAGCCCGCCGTCGCTGCGGCCAAGCCGCTTCCCGGCCTGCCGCAGCCTGTGAAGGCTTCGGCGCCGGCTGCCCCGGCTCCCCTATCCAAGCCGGCCCCGATTTCCACGCCGACGGCCAAGCCGGCTGCCGGCAAGTCGATCAAGCCCAAGGTCGCTCAGTCGGCGATCAAGCCGGCGATCAAGTCAGCTCCGGCCGCCAAGGCTCCGGAGGTCAAGGCGCCCGTGGTCAAGACCGCCGCGCCCAAGGCCGCCGCACCGAAGGCCAGCGTAGCCAAGGCGCCTGTCCCGGCCGCCAAGCCGCCGGTGATGGCCAAGCCCGCTCCGGCTGCGAAGGCAGCCAAGCCGGTGCCGGCCAAGAAAGTTGTTCCAGCTTCTTCCGTCTCGGCCAAGGCTGCCACGGCGAAGCCGGTCATCGATGTTGCCACGCCTGCCGCGGCAGCCATGAAGGCGGCAGAAAAGATCGCCGACCCGAAGACGAATACGTTTGCAGGACTGTTTAATCCCTTCATCCTCGAGGAAAAAACGATGGACATTAGCGCTAACTTCGCCGGTTTCCAGGGTGCCGTGACCGAAGCCCAGGCCAAGGCCAAGGCCGCTTTCGAAAAGAGCTCGGTTGCATTCGGCGAAGCCGGCGATTTCGCCAAGGGCAACGTGGAAGCGGTTCTCGAATCGGGCAAGATCCTTGCCGAGGGCCTTCAGGGCTTCGGTTCGGAAATGGTGACCGAAGGCCGTACCGCCTTCGAAACCTTCACCGGTGACATCAAGGAACTCGCAGCGGCCAAGTCGCCGACCGACTTCTTCAAGCTCCAGGGCGACATCATGCGCAAGAACTTCGACAGCGCTGTCGCTTACGGTTCGAAGAACAGCGAAGCCGCTCTCAAGCTCTTCAGCGACACGATGGCGCCGATTTCCGGCCGCGTCAGCGTTGCTGTCGAGAAGGCCCGTCACGTCGCGGCCTGAGCCGCACCGGACGGTCCTGACGGACTTTCCTGACGTCTAGCAGACGGCCGGGTGGATCTCCCACCCGGCCGTTTTGCCGTGGCCGGGACCTGTTGCGTCCTCAAAACTACCCCCGATCTGGACAGGGCATCTTGTTTCCAGGCGCTGCAATACGATATTCTGTCATCATGCTATCTCTCGCTGCCGATTCCAGACTGCCCCGTCCCATGCTCGCTCGAAGCGCATATCCGTGCCTGTCGCAGGCTCCGGATGCTTCCATCCGTGCGGCTGACGACCAGGATTCCGACGATGGGGGCAATAATGGCAACGACGGCGGAACCGATGGCGACGACCAGCTCGGGGTCGCCACCAAGACCCGTGCCAAGCCCAAGAAGCCCAGCCAGTTCAAGGTGCTGATGCTCAACGACGACTATACGCCGATGGAGTTCGTCGTTCTCGTGCTCAAGCGCTTCTTCCATATGGATCTGGAGCAGGCGACGCGCGTGATGCTGCACGTCCACCAGAAGGGCGTCGGCGTCTGCGGGATTTTCCCTTATGAAATCGCGGAAACCAAGGTGAACCAGGTGATGGACTTCGCCCGGCAGAACCAGCACCCGCTGCAGTGCACGCTCGAAAAGGCCTGAACGCTAGCAGATGATCGAGGCTGCCATCGCGGCCCGCACTGCCAAAGGCCTGGACCCGAGCCTCGGCCAATGCGCGATCTCCAGATCGCACCAGGCCCATAGGGTCGAACTCGATGGCAGCGGCCGTGAATTCGCGCCTCAGCGCTGAATTTCAGGCTCTTTCGCCCGCTCGTCTTTCCCGTTCACGGCCTCGCCAAGCCGGATGGCTTGCGCGATGGCTTGCAGCTGTGCGGAAACCAGCGCCGCGGCGATGGAATGGGCGGTCGCTTCGGTCCTGATGCCCAGTTGAGGCACCGTCACACTTGCCCAGTCATGCAAGGGGCTGAGAGTCTCGACCTCATAAGTGACGCCGCGCGGCAGCAGAGTGACCGCGGCGCGTCCGCAAATCCCGTCGTTCAGCAATTGCGTGGCCCGCTCTTCGCGCGCCTGCCAGCAGCAGGCATCGATCGCGCGACCCCAGCGGCCAAGGACCAGCAGTGCCTCGCGCACGATCCTGGGGGCTTCGCCGCGCGTGGCGGCGCGGGCGCGACGGGCGAAGCTCAGCAATTCCCGTTCGAGCAGCGGATCTGCGAAATCGGCGATATTCCGGCAGGCAGCCAGCAGCGCCTGCGCATCAGGTTCTTCCAAGAGGGCAATCTTCTTCGAGGGAGCCAGGGTTTTCGGGGGGCCGAGGCTTCTTTCGGGGGGAGGGTCCGGCGCCCGCATTCGGTGTTCGCGCCATGTGACCGTCTTTCGCCATGCAGGACGCGGCGCCGGGAAGGCAATGGGTGCACGGCGCATGTAACTGTGACATAGGGTGAAACGGCGGCGGTCCCTCAGCCTGGGCCTCCGGTCATTCCCGCACCTTTCGGCGCGGCCCGGCTCCGGCTGGTCGTTTTGCCGGGGATGACTTTCGCGCAAGGTGGAACCCGGCAAGACAATTCGCTTTGCCCCTAGGCGCCAAGCCGTTAAGGGCTTGTGGAGCACGGTTTTATGACGACGCCCCCGGTGAACCTTTCAGCGTGAAATTCCTCAGCGCCATCGATCGCTACATCTTTCGCCTCGTGCTGATGCCGATGCTCGGCATCTTCGTGCTCGCGGCATCCCTGCTCGTGCTCGACAAGATGCTGCGGCTCTTCGACTTCGTGGCTACGGAGGGCGGGCCGATCGGCGTCGTCTTCAAGATGCTGGCCAATCTCCTGCCGGAATACGCCAGCCTGGCGATTCCGCTGGGCCTGATGCTGGGAATCCTGCTCGCCTTCCGCAAGCTGGCCACCTCCAGCGAGCTGGACGTCATGCGCGCCGTGGGGCTCAGCTACACGCGGCTCCTGCGCGTGCCTTATATCCTGGCGATCCTGCTGGCGGGGCTGAATTTCGCGATCGTCGGCTATCTCCAGCCGCTGGCGCGCTACTATTACGAGGAACTCAACTACGAGCTGAAATCGGGTGCGCTCGGCGCCTCGATCAAGGTCGGGGAGTTCACCTCGCTCAAGGACCGCATCGCCCTGCGCGTGGACGAAAGCCGCGACAACGGCCGCAGTCTGATCGGCATTTTCGCGCGCGTCGCAAACGAGAAGGGGCAGGTGCTGTCCATTTCCGCGCGGCAGGGGCAGTTCCTTGCGCTCAAGGGCGCGCCGGACACGATCATCCTGCGACTCGACCAGGGCCAGATCATCCAGGACATGCCGGGCAAGCAGCCCCGCGTGTTGTCCTTCACGCGGCATGACCTGCCCATCGAGCTTCCGCAGATCGAGAAGTTCCGCAAGCGCGGCGGCACCGAGCGCGAATATCTGCTGCCCGAACTCGCGAACCTGGGCTGGAACAAGAACCTGCCCAAGGAAGAGCGCATTTCGAGCCAGGCGAATTTCAATTACCGCATGGTCGAAGTCATCATGATGCTGCTGCTGCCGCTGATGGCGGTGGCGCTGGCGATCCCGCCCAAGCGGTCGACTTCGGCGCTGGGCCTGTTCGTCTCGATCGTCATGGTCGTCGCCTATCACAAGGTGAACCAGTACGCGGCCGACGTGGCCTCGCTCGGCAAGATGAACCCGATTCTCGGCCTGTGGGGACCTTTCTTCGTCTTCGCCGCGCTGATTCTCTGGATGTACTGGCGCGTCGCCTACGTTCCGGGCGGTCAGGCAATCGGCTGGCTGGAGAAGGGCGCAGAGATCGTCGTGAAGCGTTTCAAGTCGCTGCTCAAGCGCAGCAAGCGCGGGCCGCTCCTGCCCGAACCGGCGGACCCTTCCTGAGATGCAGTTCGAATTCTTCCCTTCGCGCACGCTGACCTGGTATCTCGCGCGGCTGTTCATCACGCGCATCCTGGCGGTGTTGCTGATGCTGGTCCTCGTGCTCCAGATGCTCGATCTGCTGGGCGAAAGCGGCGACATCCTCGCCTATTCCGGCAATGGCCAGGAGCAGCTGCTCTACTACGTGACCTTGCGCGTGCCGCAGCTGATCGCGCGGTTCCTGCCCTATTCGGTGCTGCTGGCGACGATCATCACTCTCGCCACGCTGAACCAGAACAGCGAAGTCATCTCGATGAAGGCCGCGGGGCTTTCGGCGCATCAGGTGCTGGCGCCGCTGATCCTGACGGCGCTGGCGATCTCGCTGGCCAGCCTGGCCTTCAACGAGCGTGTCGTCACCCGGTCCACCGCCACCCTCAATGCCTGGCAGGCGGTGAAATACGGGCCGATCCCCAAGGACCCCGGCGTCAAGGCCAACCTCTACCTGGCGGACGGTCGGGACCTGCTGTTGGCCTCCAGCCTGGAGGGCCAGAACGACCGCATGGTGCTACGCGGGGTGACCTATTACCGCCGCGATGCCAACGGGATCATCGTCGAGCAACTGCGGACCGACCGCGCGGCCTTCGCCAATCCGGGCTGGCGCTTCGAGAATGCCACCCGATTCGACGTGGCGACCACGAGCACCACCAAGCTGGTATCCGCCACGGTCGCTCCCGGGATCACGCCGGCGAAGATCATGATCTCGAACGTCGATGCCGATTCGGAGAACCTGTTCCAGCTTTCATCCTCGATCGAGGCGATGAAAGTGGCTGGGCGGCGTACCAGCGAACTGGAGGCGGCATGGTGGCACAAGCTCTCCGGGCCGTTCTCCTCGATGCTGATGCCGCTGCTGGGCGCGGTTGCGGCCTTCGGCCTGGCGCGTTCAGGCCAGCTTCTGATTCGCGCCGTGATCGGCATGGCGCTGGGCTTCGCCTACTTCGTGCTCGACAATGCGGCGCTGGCGATGGGCAATTTCGGCGGTTATCCGCCGCTGGTCGCGGCCTGGGCGCCTTTCGTGCTCTTCGCCCTCATCGGCGAGACGGTGCTGATCCGCACCGAGGAATAGACCTCGGGATCCGCGATCCGCTCTTCCGGACAAACGAAAAAGGGCCCGCGTTTCCGCGGGCCCTTTTTCGTTGTCGAATTGTCGTGGGCGCCGTCAGCGGCTCCGCATGGTGCTTTCGATCAGGCGGCCGACCAGCGGCAGGAGGCCGGGGTAGTTGGCCTTGGCATATGTCGAATCGGTGCCGAGATGCCGGGCAAGGCGGCGGTGAGCCTCTGCCAGCGAGTGATAGGGCACTGAGGGCAGCAGGTGGTGCAGCGCGTGGTAGCGCAGGCCCACGGGGGCCCAAAGCTCCGAGAAGCGGGCCGGCGGGGGCACGTTCACCGAATCGAGGTACTGCGCCGTCACCGTCATGGCGTCGCCGTCGTTCTCCCAGAGGTGAGCGACGAGGGTGCGGACCTGGTTGAGGAAGGCGGTGAGCGAAACCACGCAGAGCGCGATCAGCAGGGGCCGCCAGCCATAGGCATAGCTCGCCGCGAGCACCGAGATCGCCCAGACCGAGCAGCCCAGTTCCTGCCAGAACACCATGCGGGCGAAAGCGCCTTCGGGCGGACGGCGGCTGAACTGGGGGTTGATGGCCAGCGCCGAGGCGCGGCCCCATACGAGCTTGCGCAGCGGCGGGATCACGGCGCCGAGCGGTATCAGCACGGCCGAGCGAATCAGCAGGGCCACCGGCAGCAGGATCGCGGTGAGCGCGAAGACCGGCAGGCTCCATGGCTTCATGAGCGCCAGGGGCAGGTATTCCGGGTCTTCCACCGTGCCGTAGCGGGTGCGGGTGTGGTGGATCGTGTGAACCCCCTCATACATCAGCGAAGGGATCAGCATGGGAATGCCGACCAGCACGTTCCAGGCGAAGCGGAAGCCGGGCAGGGCGTCGCGGTGGATATGGGTCAGTTCGTGGATGAACAGCAGCGCGCGATAGAGCGCCAGGGCCGAAAGCAGGCCGAAAGCCACGCTGGCCCAGACGCCGTCGACGAGAATCGCGGCCGCCAGCGCGGCATAGCCGACCGCGGCCGAGGCCAGCATGTCCGGCCAATAGATTTCCGGACGGGCGTGCGAGATGTCGCGCGTCAGTTCCACCGCGGCGCGCAGCATCGCCTTGTCGTCGGGAATGTCCGACGAACGCGGGCGAGCCGCTTCTCTGGCGAAAGCGGCCGGACGGGTCGCCGAGGGCGACAGATCGATGGCTTCCTGGGCAGTCATACTCTTCAAGTCCAAAGTCCCCGGGCATAAACGGCCCGCTGCGTGTGTTGTGGGCGGCCCTGCCACGCGGTCCGGCTTGACAAGGTGCCGGGACCGACCGCAGGTCGCGATCCAGCAATTCCCATAAAGCGGAACAAAGGCAGGATCGTGGCCAAAGCCGAACTAGTCATCACACCCGTGTCCAGCAAGGCCGACAGGAGCGCCTTTGTCGATTACGCTTATCGGCACAATGCGTCAGATCAAAACTGGGTGCCGAACTTGCGCTCGGAAGAGATCTCCAAGTTCACCCCGGGCAAGAATCCCTTCTGGGACCATGCCCGCGGCCAGCTTTTCCTCGCCAAGCGGGGCGATCTCATCGTCGGGCGCATATCGGCCCACATCGATGAACTGGCGCTGAAACAGCCGGCGGAGCAGGGCATGGGTCCCGGCACCGGCAACTGGGGCGCGATCGAGGCCGAGGACGAAGACGTCGCCAGGGCCCTTATCGCCGCGGCCGAACAGTGGCTTCGCGAAGAAGGCATGACCCGCGTCCTGGCGCCGATGAACCTTTCGGTCTGGGAAGAGCCGGGCCTGCAGGTCAGCGGATTCGACCATGCGCCGATGGTGATGATGGCGCACCACGATTCGGCCTATCAGCCGTGGATCGAGGGTGCCGGATACGACCGGGTGAAGACGCTCTACACCTACGATATCGACGTGCGGAAGGAATATCCGCCGCTGATCCAGCGCATCATTTCCTCGGGCGAGAAGAACGCCAAGATCCGCATCCGCGAGGTCGATCCCAAGCGGTTCGACGAGGAAGCGGCGCTGATCTGCGACATCCTCAACGATGCCTGGTCGGACAACTGGGGCTTCGTGCCCTTCACCGACCGCGAGATCGAATATACCGGCAAGGCCCTGAAGCCGCTGGTCCATCCCGAACTGATCCGCATCGCCGAATATGAAGGTGAGCCGGTGGCCTTCATGATGACCTGGCCGGACCTCAACCAGGCGCAGAAGCGTTTCAACGGACCGAAGGGCAAGCCGTCGATCCTGGGACTGATTCGCCTGCTGCTCTGGCTGCGCAAGCCCAAACCGGCCGACATGCGCGTGCCGCTGATGGGCGTGCGCAAGAAGCTGCAGTCCTCGCGTCTCGCCAGCCAGCTGGCTTTCATGATGATCGAATATATCCGCCGTGCGGCCGTCAGCAAGTTCGGCGCCAGGCGCGGCGAGATCGGCTGGGTGCTGGAGGACAACCAGGGCATGGTGGCCATTGCCGGCGCCATCGACAGCAAGATGAACCGCGAATACGCGATCTACGAAAAGGCGCTCTGAGCGGCGCGAGCGGCGCGAGCGGCGCGAGCGGCCCCGGGGGGGGGTGTTCGGGCGGGAGCGATCCGGGCCGCGACTTCGGTCGCGCCCGGATCCTGCCCCGGTCAGGGTTGCGGGGAAGGCTGCGCGGCTGCGGCCTCGACATCCGCTGCGGCCGCCGCGGCGGCATCGGCAGCGGTGTCTTCCGGCAGTGCCGCCTCGCTGGCACTGCTGCTGGTCGCGGACCGGCCGCTGCGCGTTTCGGCCACCGGCGCTGCCATCGGCGATTGCGAGCGGACCGTATCGTACGGCAGCATGTCGTCACTCACCGAGCGCGGCAGGATCTTCGCGCCGGTAGCCGCATTCTGGGCCGGAGCCTCTTCCTTCTTGCAGGCGCCGAGCGACAGGCAGGCGGAAGCGGCGAGCAGCAGGGTCAGCCTGGTGGCGTGGCGGGCCGGGGTCATGCGGGCTTCTCCGGGGGGCAGGGGCGGTCGAGCGCCGCAAGAAAGGCAGGGGCGCGGGCGATCAGCGCCTCGTCCCAGGTTTCGAATTCGACCTGGCGGCCAAGGCGGGCGAGGCTGGTGACGCCGAATTCCTCGATCCCGCAAGGTACGATGCCGGTGAAATGCGCGAGGTCCGGCCGGATGTTCACGGCGAATCCGTGCATCGTCACCCATTTGCGGATGCGCACGCCGATGGCGCCGATCTTCGCTTCGCGGCCGTCGACATCCTGGGTCCAGATGCCGATGCGGCCTTCGCTGCGGAAGCTGTCGACACCGAAATCCTGGAGCGTGTCGATCACCCAGCCTTCGAGGCCATGGACGAAGCCGCGCGCATCGCGTGCCCGCTTGCGCAAGTCCAGCAGGACATAGGCAACGCGCTGGCCCGGCCCATGGTACGTGTAGCGCCCGCCGCGTCCGGCCTCCACCACTTCGAAGCGGGGATCCAGCAATTCGCCGGCCACCGCGCTGGTGCCGGCGGTATAGACGGGGGGATGTTCGAGGAGCCAGATCAGTTCGCGCGCCTCTCCGGCGGCGATGGCAGCATTGCGCTCGGTCATTTCCTCGAGCGCGGCGCGGTAGGGCACCGGTTCGGCGCTGACGCGCAGTTCGATATCACCCGGAAGCGTGGAGGGAACAGTCATGCCGCGTTGCGTGGCGTCATTCCCTGCGGTTATCAAGTCACTTTGAGGGTCGTCTTTCACTTCGGCTCTCACTTGGCCCCTCATTTGGCGGCATCAGGAGCAGTTATGAAGTTCGACAGCAACAGGGCCTGGAGCCAGGCGTCCCAGGCGGTCTCCGCGAACAGGGAGGTTGTCCTGGCGCTGGCGGGGGTGTTCTTCCTGCTGCCGCAGCTGGTTTTTGCGATCTTCTTTCCGCAGCCGGACATGGGCACCGGCATGAACGAGCAGCAGGTCATGGCGGCGGTGAAAAGCTATTACAGCTCGATCCTGCCGATCATGATTCCCATCGCCCTGCTTCAGGCGCTGGGCACATTGTCGCTGCTCTGCCTGCTGGACACCGACCGGCGGCCCACCGTGGGGGAAGCCATCCGGGCGGGCGTGAAGGGGCTGGTGCCCTATCTGGTCGCGCAGATCGTGATCGGCCTGGCGCTGGGGCTGTTCGCCCTGGTCGTCGCCGGAGGCCTCGGCGCGGCGGGCGGCGCGATCGGCGCCACCATCGGCCTCTTCCTCGCGCTGGTGCTGGGTCTCGTCATCTTCGTGCGCTTTTCGGTGACGGCGCCGGTCGTGGCCGTGGAGAAGACGCTCAACCCGATCTTTGCCCTGGGCCGGTCGTGGACTCTCACCAAGGGCAATACGGCGCGGCTCCTGGGCTTCTATGCGTTGCTGATGCTGGCGATGATCGTGCTGATGATCTTCGGCAATATCCTGACCCTGCCGGTCACGCTGCTGGCCCCCGGAGAAGTGGTGCGGGTGGTTGCGGCCATTGTCGAATCGATCATGGCGACGATCATGGCGCTCTATTTCGTGGCGGTTGTGGCGCAGGTCCATCGCCAGCTGGCGGGCAGGGGCGAGGAAAGCCCGGCGCGGCCTTTCGAATAGGATCGCCAAGCGAATCGCGCCGGGTCTGGGGCCATCCGGCCCTGGCGCGTTCGGACTCCCGGCGGATCGGGGTGCACAACGAAAAAGGCCGGCGCTGGGCGCCGGCCTTTTTCATACAGGGAGACGTGAGAAGGCGTCAGCGCCTGCTCAATCCTCGTCCTTCCAGCCCCAGAACAGGAAGCAGGGCGGAACGTTGATCGGCTCCATGCCGTTGTCGATCCGCTTGAAGTGGCGCGCCATGAATTCGCGCGCCTTGGGCGTGAACTGGTAGACCAGGAACGCGCCGCCCTTGCGAATGACGCGGTAGGTGGCGGAAGCGATCGCCGGGCCGACGCCGTCGGGCAGCGTCGAGAACGGGAGGCCGGACAGGACATAGTCCGCCTTGTCGTGGCCATGGGCACGCACGATGTCCTCGACATCGGCCGCCGAGCCGAGCACCGCGATGAAGCGGCTGTCGGTGATGGTGCGGCGCAGATAGTCGATGAACAGCGGGTTGGTGTCGATCACGATCAGCTGGCCGTCGCGACCCAGGCGGTCGAGCACCGGGCGGCAGAACGTGCCGACTCCGGGGCCGTATTCGACGAAGAGCTTGCAATTGGCCCAGTCCACCGGGCCAAGCATGCGATTGATCGTGAAGCGCGAGGACGGAACGATCGAACCGACCATCACGGGATTGCGCAGGAAGCCTTCGATGAACACGCCCCAGGGTCCAAGGCTATGTTTGATCTTCCGCTTGATCCGCTGGGGCAGCGCCTCTCGGGCAAGCTCGGTACTGGTCATGCTGGAGGAAGCTCTCGCTTTTGTTGTCGTCCGGCGAAGGGCGATTCGGTGACAGATCGAGGCCGACAATGCAAGCGAGCGTCGGCCAATGTTACGTGGGGATTACAGAATCTCGTGGACCTTTTCCTGAGGACGACAAAGCCTGGCGCCTCTTTCGGTTTCCACGAGGGGACGTTCGATCAGCGCCGGCTCGGCGGCCATGGCCGCCAGGACGGTGGCATCGTCGGCATCGGGAAGGCCGCGCTCGGCCGCATCGGTGCCGCGCAGGCGCAGGCCCTGCTGCGGCGTGATGCCGGCATCGCGGTAGAGTTGCGCCAGCTTTTCCGCCGAGGGCGGGGTCTTGAGATATTCGATCACCGCGACCTCGACGCCCGGCGTTTCCTCAAGGACGGCCAGGGTCTTGCGCGAAGTGCCGCATTTCGGGTTGTGCCAGATGGTTGCCTTCACGGGCGCTTCTCCTGTTGTGCCTGGGATGTCGGTGTGGACGCCGGTTTCAGGGGCGCCATGGCCGGAACCGCCCGCGCGGCATCCCGCGGGGCGATGCCCGGAGCCGGGGCGGCGCTGATGGTTTCCTCGCGCCGCATGACCCGGCCGGCGCGCTGGACGGCGGCGACCAGGCGCGGATAGACGCCGCACCGGCAGAGATTGGGGAGCGCCTCGCGAATCTCCGTCTCGCTGGGATTGGCATTGCGGGCGAGCAGCGCGGCGCCGCCGATGACGATGCCGGGCGTGCAGAACCCGCACTGGATCGCCTGTTCGGCGACCATGGCCTGCTGCATCGGGTGCGAGCGGTCGGCCGAAAGCCCTTCGATGGTGGTGACGAAGCGCCCCTCGCACTCGCCCAGTGTCACCAGGCAGGCGCGCAAGGCGCCGCCATCGACCAGGACCGTGCAGGCGCCGCAGTCGCCCACGCCGCAGCCATATTTCGTGCCGGTCAGATTCGCTCCGTCGCGCAGCGCCCAAAGAAGCGGGGTCTGCGGGTCCATGGCGATTTCGACCGGGTGATCGTTGACGGTCAGGCGCGGCATCCGGCCTCCTTATGCGTGCAGGCGCCGCTGCGCCAGTGCGCGCCGTGCGACGGGCCGGTGCTCATGCACGGCCTGTCGTGCCGATTGCGAATCGCGCCGCACCGATCGCCCTCAACGAAGCGCCACGCGCAGACCGGCCCAGAACGTGCGCGGGGTGCCAAGATCGATCGAGCCGTCCTGGTTGCGGGTGACGATGGTCTCGTCCGTCAGGTTCTCGGCGCGCAGGACGACGGAGACGGGACCGGCCACAGGCAATTGCACATAGCCGTCCAGCGTGGTCGCGGCCGGAAGCACGTATGTTTCC
This sequence comes from Novosphingobium sp. PhB55, assembly GCF_004368805.1. Lineage (NCBI taxonomy): Bacteria > Pseudomonadati > Pseudomonadota > Alphaproteobacteria > Sphingomonadales > Sphingomonadaceae > Novosphingobium > Novosphingobium sp. PhB55. The sequence continues at coordinate 78,046 of NZ_SODQ01000007.1, forward strand.
AAATCGTCCTCGTACTGGGCGCCGACATGGCGCAGCGTCGCCGCCAGGCGCCAGCCCTCGCGCGGGAGCCAGGCGAGCGTGGCGCTGGCGGCGAATTTCGGGGTCTGGGCGGGCCGCAGGCCGTCGAGATCGGGATCGTCCGCCCTGACCTTGGCGTCGGTCCAGGCCAGCGAACCGTCGAAACGCACCGTGCCGAGGTCCAGCGCCGCGCTGGCTTCCAGCCCGCGTGCCTGGACCGCGTTCACGTTCTGCCGCTCGCGCGTGTTGGTGGCCACGGTGACGTTGGCGACGGCGTCCTTCACCTTGTTGTCGAAGGCGGTGAGCGACAGGGTCAGCGCCGCAAGCGGCTGGATGTCGATCCCCGCTTCATAACCGCGCAGGCGTTCGGGCTTGAGAGCCGCATTGGCCTCGGTGGTGACCGGGAAGACCACGAACGGGCGGTAGAGTTCGTTGAGCGTGGGCAGGCGCATGCCGGTATAGGCCGCGGCGCGCAGGCTCACGGCCTTGCCGGCGTGCCAGACCAGACCGGCGCGGCCGTTGCCCATCCAGCCGGAGCGATCCGCATAGGAATCGTTCTCGGTCACGGCGCCGGTGGGGCTGACCGAGCGGTAGAACCCGTTGCGGATCGTCCAGCGGTCGGCGCGGCCACCCGCGGTGAGCACGAGCTTGCCCAGGGTCCAGTCGTCCTCCGCATAGAAGCCGAGGTCGGACTGGTTGCCGCCGGCGCGGCGCACCGCCGTGAAGGCGCCGCTGGCGTTATAAGGCAGTTCCAGCAGCTTGCCCTCGGTCAGGCGCAAGTCGCTGCCGATTCGCAGGACGTGATTCTCGCCCACCGGCGGGCGCAGTTCGGCCTTGCCGCCGATGGCCGTGGTGGGGGTGCGATGTTGGTCGAGCGTCTTGCGATAGGTGCTCGAACTGATGACCACGTTCGAGAAGTCCTGCGCCTGAACGTAGCCGATCACGTCGAACTGCCACGCGCCCCGGCCGACCAGCCGCAGCGAGGCCTGCTGGCCGTCCGAGGTGGAATCCGCCCCCTTGAAGCGGAGCGTACGCGCATCGCCATAGGCCAGCGCGGCGGCCTGCAGTTCCACCGTATCGCTCATCGGCGCGACGGCGCGGAGCGAGGCGGACCAGCTATCATAGGCGGCGCGGGCGGAAGCGGGGACGCGCTGGTCCCGGGGTGTGGTCCAGAAGCCTTCGCCCCGGTCCCACTGCACGCTGGCGACGAGGAAGCCTGCGCCCAGTTTCGGTGCGACCGTGGCCGAAGCCTGGGTCTCGCCGCGATCGTTGACGAGCGCCGAGCCCTGGAACATGCCGATCTGGTCGGGACCCGCACTGGTCATCTCGATGGTGCCCGCCACCGCGCCCGATCCGAAGGCGCCCGATCCGCCGCCGCGCGTCACCCGGATCGCGGAGAGCCGCTCGGGTGCGATGGCGCTGAAGGGAATATAGCCGAAGAACGGGTTCGCGATCGGTACGCCGTCCAGCAGCACGAGCGTGCGGCTGGAGGCATTGCCGCCCAGCGCGCGCAGCGTGGCGCCTTGCGAGGAGGGATTGGCTGAGCGGCTGTCCGAGCGGCGGAACTGCGCGAAACCGGCGACCGCGTTCAGCACGTCCTCGATCCGGCCCGACGCGCTGGAAATCACCGCGTCGCGCTCGATCGTCTCGACATCGTAGGCCGGGGTGGCCGGCCCCGATTCGAGGCCGTGTCCGGTGACGACGATCGGTGTGCCGGGCGTCTGGCCGGCGTCGGCGGCCTCTTCGGCCATGGCGGGGGCGGTGAACAGGACGGCGCAGCCCGCCAGCCATGCGGCGCGGTGGTGAGGACGGGTCACGTCAGGCGGGATCGATCGCGAGCACGACCGGCTCCAGTCCCTCGACGCGGCCTTCCAGCCGGTCGCCCGGCGCGACGGGGCCGACGCCGGCAGGGGTGCCGGTGTAGATGAGGTCGCCGGGGGCGAGGTGATAGAGGCGGGAGAGGTCGGCGATCAGCTCGGGCAGGCTCCAGATCATCTCGGAGAGCGGGGCTTCCTGCTTCGTCTCGCCGTTCTTCGCGAGCGAGATGCGCTGCTCGCCCGGCTGGCCGAAGGCTTCGGCGCGGGTGATCGGGCCGATGACGGCGCCGTTCTCGAAGTCCTTGCCGGTGTCCCAGGGATAGCCCTTGGCCTTGGCGGCGTTCTGGAGGTCGCGCCGGGTCATGTCGAGGCCGCAGGCATAGCCGTAGACCAGGTCCATGGCCTGTTCGGCCGCCAGTTCGAAGCCATGGCCGCCGATGGCGACGACGAGTTCCATCTCGTAATGGCAGTCCTGCGTGCCGGGCGGATAGGCGATGGCCGTGCCGGAATGGCAAAGCGCGGCCGGGGTCTTGGTGAACCAGATCGGCGCCTCGCGGTCCACGGCATTGCCGAGTTCGCGCGCATGGGCGGCGTAGTTGCGGCCGACGCAGAAGATGCGGCGCACCGGGTAGCGGGCTTCTTCCCCGAGAACGGGGACGGCGGGGACTTCGGGCAGTTCGAACAGCAGGCTCACTCGCGATTTCCTCCCTTGCTTGGCGGCGAGGCATAAAGCGCGATTCCCGCCGGGAAAAGTGCAAGCGGCTTGCCGTCCCCTGCGAAGGGCTTACATTTGCCCCCGTGACCGAGAAACAATTCCTTGCCGGGCGACTCCTTCTGGCGATGCCGGGCATGTTCGATCCCCGCTTCGACCACAGCGTGAGCGTACTTTGCGTGCATGACGAGAACGGCGCACTGGGCATCGGCATCGGCCGGCTGCGCGAAGGCGTCCGCTTCCACGAAATCCTCGACGAGCTGGGCATCGACCCTGGCGTCGCGCCGGATTGCGAAGTGCACGAGGGCGGGCCGGTGGAGCCGGGGCGCGGGTTCATTCTTCATTCCACCGAATGGGGCGGCAGCGATACGATCGAGGTGCATCCGCTCTGCGCCTTGTCGGCCTCGATGGATGTGCTGCGCGCGATCGCCGAGGGGCGGGGGCCGGAGCGCTGGCTGATGTCCCTGGGCTATGCCGGCTGGGCGCCGGGCCAGCTCGAAGGCGAGATGCGGCAGCACGGCTGGTATGCGGCCGATCCGCATCCGGAGATCCTGTTCGATACCGCGGTGGATCACCGCTGGACCGCGACCTGGCGGGCCGAGGGTATCGATCCCGCGCTGCTGTCGAGCCAGACCGGCAGCGCCTGAGCATGGGATGGCGCGGCCTGATCCGCGCCGTTCCCGTGTCAGGTGCCGGGTGAGGGCTTGACCGGCCGGCTCGTCAGCGCCGAAAGATCTTCCGGGCGATCGATGTCGAGATGGATCGCGGCATCGTCGCTCTCCACGAACACCACATCGTCGAGTCCAAGCCGCAACCGGTCCCGCAGCAACCGGCCAGCGCCCTGATCGCCCGTAAGCGCGGCGATTTTGGGAAACAGGCGGGAAGACAGCAGCGCCGGATGACCGGGCCGACCGCCGTGACGGGGCAGGGCGGCAATGCCTCCTCCGATCGCCGATGCCAGCTGCGATGCCGTGCCGTGAGGCACGCGCGGCATGTCGCCCAGGAACACGAAGACCTGCTCGGCCTCGTCCAGCGCGGCGATTCCCGCCTTCAGCGATTCGGACAGCGCGTGGCTGTCGATCCGCAGCACTTCCACCGGCGGTCCTTCCGGCCAGGCGCCGCAGTCCAGCCCCGGCCGCGCCACGACGAGGACGCGGGCCACCGGCGCGGCGCGGGCGGCGCGGATGGCGTGGAACAGCAGCGGCTCGCCATCGAGCGGGGCCGAGAGTTTGTCGCCGCCGAACCGGCGCGAGGCCCCGGCGGCCAGCACCAGTGCCGCCAAAGTGTCGGGGCGCTTCACGCGCGTTCGTGGGCGGGGTTCAGCGCCTGCATGATTTCCGCGACGATCCCGGTGGCCACTTCCCAGGGCGATTTGCCGAGCCCGGCGACGCCTGGCGAAAGGTTCAGCCTTGCCAGTTCCCCGGGCGTTGCGCCTGCCGCTTCCAGCGCGGCCAGACGCGCCCCGGCGCGGGACCTGGCGCCGATCATGCCCACATAGCCGGCCCCGCCCCGGAGCGCAGCAAGGCAGCCGCCGAGGTCGTGATGATCCTCGTGCGTGGCGCCGAGATAAGCGGTCCAGCGGTCCACCCCAAGCTCGGCCAGTGCCGCTGCCGGCTCGGTGCGCAGATAGCGGGAGACCGCGAAGGGCGGCGGTTCGTGCGGGCCGTCCGGGCGCAGAAGGATCGTCTCGAACTGGGAAAGCGCGGCCAGTTGCGCCGCGGCCAGGGCGCCGGGGTCGCCGCCGGAGACGATCAGCCGGCGCGGCGGATCGTAGCGGCGCGCCAGCGAGAACGGGGCCTCGTGCAAATCGAGCAGGGGGCCGCGGTCCGGCGTGACCTGCTGCGTCTTGCCGTCGCTGTGCCAGCGGCAGGCGCTGCGCGCTTCGGCATGGTGCAGCACATCGCCGGCCGCGGCCGAGTCCGGCGCGAGCCGCTCGACCAGGACGTGGAGTGCGCCGCCGCAGCGCAGGCGAATGTCGATCCAGGGGCTGCCCGCTCCGTAGTGGAGGTGCCGGGGCATGCCGTCCGCCAGCACATGCGCGGCATGGCTGGCGACATCGCCTTCGATGCAGTCTCCCGAGAAATAGCCGCTGGCGGCGATCGCCTCTTCCGGTCCGCCCGGCTCAACGAACAGCATCTGCGCGCCGGGACCGCGCGGGGCGCTGCCTTCAACTTTGTAAAGCGTGGCGAGGGCGGCCGGGCGGCCGCGGCGGCGGGCTTCCGCCAGCGGCGCGCGGATATCGTCCACCCAGCCGAAGAGCGGCCAGTCCGCGCCTTCGATCTCGCCGCTCATGGGATCATCCCAATATCGTCATTCTGCTGCCGCCGCCGGGCGCGCCCGTGTTTCGACATGGTCGCCGACCAGCGGGGCGATGACCAGCCTGTGCAGGATGCGGCCGACATCCGCGGCGCTCTGGTCCTGGCCCTTGGTGAGCCACCAGGCGAGAATGTCTATGGTGGAGCCGGTGCCGTGCACCACGCCCAGGTCCTGCGGCAGCCAGTCGGCCGGGCGGGCCACGCCTTCGATCAGGCCGCGCGCCTGGCGAATGAATTCGTCGCGCACGATGGCCGCCGCGCCGCCGCCCAGGAGGGCAGACCACAGCGCCTTGTGCTCGCCGACGTAAGTGCAGAGCGCCAAGGTGGATTCGTAGCTGTTGGCATTGTGAAGGAGCGGGATGGAGAGCGCCAGCAGACCGGCGATCTCCTCGGAGGCGACATCGCCCAGCAGCGCTTCCTTGGTGGGGTAGTGCCGGAAGAAAGTGGCGTAACCGGTTCCCGCCCGCGCCGAAATCTCGCGGATGGTGATCTGGTCGAAGGCCTTTTCCTCCAGCAGGCACAGCATGGCTGCGTTGAGCGCCTTGCGTGAGCGCACCTGCCGCGCATCGGTGGGCGCGTCTTTCCTGAATCCCGCGAGATTTCCGTCCATGAACGACCCGTAACACCCTGCCTCAAGGGTGTCTAATCCACCGCACCCGACTTCGGTATGGCGGATTTCGGCATGCCGTGATGAACGGGATTCAGTATTCGCCGATTCGGTCCGCGAAGAGCAGGCGGCCGCCCGAAAGGTGCCAGAGCGCCTCATTGAAGTCGGTATTGCTCATGGCGAAGCAGCCCTCGCTGCGGCCGAGCTTGCCCCATTTCTCGATCATGGCGGCATCGACGTACCAGGCCGGATGCATCACGATCGCGCGTTCCAGCGCCATCGAGTTGTCGTTGTCCAGCCCCTTGAGGCGGATCGAGGTGCCGTACTTGCCCGAATACCACTCGCAAGTGAGGAAGGCCCCGCGCGAGGTGGCTTCGGAGCCGGGCATGTTGGAAAAGCTCTGCAGCCAGCCGCTGTGCATCGGGTCCGACCCGCGGCCATGGGCAAGCAGGAACGAGCGCACGGTGCCCGCCTCGATATTGGCGAAATGAAGACGCGGCTTCCAGGAGGGCTGGGCGAAATCGGCGATGCCGACCAGGTCATGGCGCCAGATCTGCGTGCCAAGGCGCTGCACCTGGCGGGATGCCACGTCCAGCACGCGGCGCTGGTAGGGCGTAAGGGCGCTCGGCACCGCGCCCATGCCGATCGGAGCTGCTCCTGCAGGGCCGATTTGCACTCCGGCAGGACCGATCTGTCCTGTCGCTGTTCCTACCAGATTTTCTGCTGCCAGCACACGCGATGGCAATGCAAGGCTTGCGCCTGCCACCAACCCGCCCATGAGGACAGCACGCCGACCCAACGTCTGTTCCATACCGGTAAGTTAACCTAATCGCGGGGAACTTTCCAGCGCGATTGTCGGATCGGTTCCCGCCAGGGGTGCGGGTTGCCGCAAGCGCCAACCGCCTTGTCGTTAAGGACGATTCGCGCTGTGGATAGGGCGGGGAACCGAAGTCGCCCGCCCTTCAAACGTTTTGAACGGGTTCGCGAACCAGCCCTGAAAGCGGGCCCGCGAACCCGCGATTCGTCAGGCTGCGGTCTTGGCCGGCTTGCGCGCGTGCTGGCGCATCCAGTCTTCCAGCACCGGGGCGATGCGGGTGCGCCACTTGCTGCCGTTGAAGATGCCGTAGTGGCCGACATTCTCGGCCAGCAGGTACTTCTTGCTGTCATCGGGCAGGTGCGTCGCCAGCTTGAGCGCGGCCTTGGTCTGGCCGATGCCGGAAATGTCGTCGCGCTCACCCTCGACGGCCAGCAGCGCCGTGTCGCGGATCGCCGAAGGATCGATCCGCTCGCCGCGATGGACGAATTCGCCCTTCGGCAGCGAGTGCTTCTGGAAGACGTGCTCGATGGTCTGGAGGTAGTAGTCGGCGGTCATGTCGCAGACCGAGCGATATTCGTCGTAGAAGGCCTTGGTGGATGCCGCGCCTTCGCCGTCGCCGGAAACCAGGTGCTTGAACATGCCGTAATGGCTCATCATGTGGTTGCCGAGGTTCATGGCCATGAACCCGGCGAGTTGCAGGAAGCCCGGATAGACCCGGCGCCCGGCGCCCGGATAGTTCAGCGGGACGGTGGCGATGACGTTGTTCTCGAACCACGAGAGCGGCTGCTGCATCGCCACGTCGTTGACGCTGGTGGGCGCCTCGCGGGTGTCGACCGGGCCGCCCATCATGGTGAGCGTGGCGGGGCGGCAGGGATGCTCCTGCTTGCCCATGATCGCCGCGGCCGCGAAAGCCGGGACGGAGGGCTGGCATACGGCGAGCATGTGCGCGCCGGGGCCGATGTGTTCGAGGAAGCCGATCACATAGTCGATATAGTCGTCCAGATCGAAGCGGCCGGCATCGGCCGGCACCAGCTTCGCGTCGGCCCAATCGGTGATGTAGACCTCGCAGCTTTCCAGCATGCGGGCGACGGTGCCGCGCAGCAGGGTGGCGAAGTGGCCGCTCATCGGCGCGACCACCAGCAGCTTCGGCGCGTCCTTGGCCAGTCCGGGGTGCGTGAAGCGGATCAGGTCGCCGAAGGGGCGGCGCAGCACGATCGATTCGGTGACGGGGTAGGACTTGCCGCCCGTGGTCACGTTCTCGATGTCGAAGGCCGGCTTTCCGCGCGGGGCGGCGGCATGGGCGAAGACGTCCAGCGCCGAGGCCATGACCGGGCCGAATCCGAAATAGCCCATCGGCAGGGCGGGGTTCGAGAGAAGTTCGGCACCTACCGAAGCCCAGGCGGCGGCCCCGCTCAGCATGGTGCGCTGCAATTCGTAGGCGTTGTAAAGCAAAGTGCGTCTCCCGGACGGCGAAGCGACCCCGGCCATCCTGCGTGGTTATCAACGCCATTTGATACCGAATCGTTGCTTGTGCAATGCGGCATAAACGAAATCGCGCGCAGCCAGGTGGCCCAGCGCGGCGATCATGCTGATCGTAAAGGCGCATTTCATACACCTTTTCCTCAAGCCGGGGACGCGATAAGAGCCCGTTCGACCATTCCGGCACCTGCCGGTCCGAAAACGCTCCGGTGGGGACGTTTTCCAAGGAAAAGTTAAGGGCGCGCATGGATGCCAATGCGGGGCAGGCACGGCCGCCCGAGAACGAGAACGCTGCAACGGGCCAGGCGACCCCCGCCGCAGGGGCCGGCAGCGCCGAAGCGCGCGGTCCGGAAGCAGGCAAGCGCCCGCGCAGCCTGGGCGCATTGCGCATGGTCTGGCGCGAACTGTTCCACTACCCCGGCCGCATGGCCGTGGCCGGGCTTTCGCTGCTGACCACGGCCACTTCGACTCTCGCGATCCCTTACGGTTTCCGCCAGATCGTCGACCAGGGTTTCGCGGAAGGCGCGGATCCGGCGGCGATCCGCTGGTGGTTCATCATGCTGCTGGGCGTGGTGATCGTGCTTTCCGTGGCGACGGCGGTGCGCTTCTACAGCGTCTCCTGGCTAGGCGAGCGCGTCGTGGCCGACGTGCGCCTGCGCGTGCAGCGCCATCTGCTGACGCTCTCGCCCAGTTTCTTCGAGGAAAACAGCCCCAAGGAAATCGCCTCCCGCATGACGGCCGATACCGCCATCGTCGAGACGGTGGTGAGCACCACGGTCTCGGTGGCGCTGCGCAATGCGATCATGGCAGCAGGCGGAGTGGCCTATCTCTTCGTACTGGCCCCGCACCTGACGCTGGGCCTGGTCGTCGCGATCCCGGTGGTGATCCTGCCGATTGCCGCCTTCGGCCGCCGCCTTCGCGCCGTTGCCCGGCAGAGCCAGGACCGCGTGGCCGATATCGGCGCCACCACCAGCGAAGTCTTCGGCGCCTTGCGCGTGGTCCAGGCCTTCAACCAGGAAGGGCGCGAGATGGAGCGCTTTTCCGGCGCGGTCGAACGCACGTTCGAAACCGGCAAGCGCCGCATCGCCTTGCGCGCGGTGATGACGGCGGTGATCATGTTCCTGATCTTCGGTTCGATCACCGTCATCATGTGGCGGGGCGCGATCGGCGTGGCCGAGGGGTCGATCACCGGCGGCACGATCGCCGCCTTCGTGGTGACGGCGGGCATCGTCGCCGGCGCTTTCGGCTCGCTCACCGAAGTCTACGGAGACCTCGTGCGCGGGGCCGGGGCGGCCAGCCGCCTGGCCGAGCTGCTGAGCGAACATCCCACGATCTCGGCGCCCGCGCGTCCGCTGACGCTGCCTTCGCCCGGCCGCGGCAAGCTCGCCTTCGAGCGCGTGACTTTCCGCTACCCCTCGCGCCCGGAAATGGCGGCGCTGCACGATTTCACCCTGTCGATCGAGCCGGGCGAGACCGTGGCCATCGTCGGCCCTTCGGGCGCCGGCAAGTCGACGCTGTTCCAGTTGGCCGAGCGGTTCTATGATCCTCAGAGCGGGGCCATCAAGATCGACGGCGTGCCGCTGACTTCGGCCGATCCCTCGGAGATCCGCCAGCGGATCGCGCTGGTGCCGCAGGAAGGCGTGCTCTTCGCGGCCTCCGCGCGGGACAACTTGCGCTATGGCAACTGGCAGGCCGACGATGCGGCCATCTGGCAGGCGGCCGGCGCCGCCAATGCGGAAGGCTTCCTGCGCGAGCTGCCGCAAGGGCTGGACACTTTCCTGGGAGAAGACGGCGCGCGCCTCTCCGGCGGGCAGCGCCAGCGCATCGCCATTGCCCGCGCGCTCCTGCGCGATGCGCCGATCCTGCTGCTGGACGAGGCGACCAGCGCGCTCGATGCCGAAAGCGAGCGGCTGGTGCAGGATGCGCTCGAACGCCTGATGGAGCACCGCACCACCCTGGTGATCGCGCATCGCCTGGCCACGGTGCGCAAGGCCGACCGGATCGTGGTGATGGACGGCGGGCGCATTGCCGAGCAGGGCACGCACGAGAGCCTCAGCCAGGCCGGCGGGCTCTATGCCCGGCTGGCGTCGCTCCAGTTCGATTCCGACGCAGTGGCCGCTTTCTCCCGTTCGACGAACGGCTGACTCACCCCGACGAACTGCATTTCAGGGCTGGCATTGCCGAATATGGCAATTATGTTGCGCCATCATCGGTGGGCCGTTCCGGCCTGTCGCCAGACCGTTCGTGTCATGCAATTCAGAAAGGGTGGGACCATGACCCGCATTCTCGGCCGGGTGCTCGCTTCGACGGCGCTCGCTACCGCACTCAGCTTTTCCGCCATGCCGGCCCTGGCCGATGCACCGGCCTCCTCGGATCCGATGCAGATCGATCCGGCGAAGATGGACTGGGGCAAGTCCGGCATCCAGACCCAGTGGCAGGACCCTGCCGCCAAGGCCGGCGCGGACTTCGACAAGTTCGTGAACGGCAAGTGGGAAGCCGCCGTCGTGCTGCCGGCAGACCGCACCAACTGGGGCTCGTTCACGGCGCTGCGCGACCTTTCGGAACAGCGCGTGCACGGCATCATGGACGGCCTGATCGCCTCGAAGCCCGCCGCCGGCACCGATGCCGCCCGTGTCGAGGCAGCCTATGCCGCCTTCATGGACGTGGATGCCATCAACAAGGCCGGCCTCGCCCCCGCGCAGCCTTATCTTGAGCGCATCTTCGCCGCCAAGACGCCTGACGACCTGATGAAGATCTTCGCGGCGCCCGGCTATGCCTCGCCGCTCGGCGCCTATGTGACCGCCGATGCCAAGCAGAGCGACGTCAATGCCTTCGAAGTCGGTGTCGGCAGCCTCGGCCTGCCCGACCGCGACTACTACCTGAAGAACGACGCCCGCTCGCAGGACTTGCGCGCGAAGTACCTTGATTACCTGACCTTCGTGCTCGGCAAGGCCGGTTATGCCGACGCCGGATCGGCCGCGAAATCGGTGCTCGCGCTCGAAACCCGCCTGGCGAAGGCCCAGTGGGACCGCGCTGCCAGCCGCGACCCGGACCTCACTTACAACAAGCTGACGGTCGCCGAGTTCGAAGCGCTCGCCGCGCCTGGCCTGATGCGCACTTTCGTCGAGACCATGGGCGCCGGCAAGGCTGCCTATATCATCGTCGACCAGATGCCGCCGACGGCCGAAGAGCTGAAGGCCGCCCGCATCGATCCCGCCAAGGCGCAGACGCTGTTCGGCGGCGGCGTGCCGGAAGTGGGCAAGCTGATCTCCGAAGTGCCGGTGGCCACCTGGCAGGCCTGGCTCGCCGCGCATTTCCTGCGCAGCAATGCCTCGGTCCTGCCCACCGACATCGATGACGCCACTTTCGCCTTCTACGGCAAGACCATGAGCGGCCAGCCCGAGCAGCGGGCTCGCTGGAAGCGCGGCGTTGCGGCGGTGGAAGGCATGGCCGGCGAACTGGTCGGCAAGATCTACGCCGAAAAGTACTATCCGCCCGAAGCGCAGGCGGCGATGACCGACCTCGTCTCCAACTTGCGCAAGGCCATGGCGGTGAACCTCCAGAGCCTCGCGTGGATGGGCCCGGAAACGCGCAAGGAGGCCGAAGCCAAGCTCAACGCCTTCACGCCCAAGATCGGCGCCCCGGCGAAGTTCAAGGAATACGAAGGCCTGACCTTCTCGGCCACCGATCCGCTCGGCAACGCCATCGCTGCGGGTTCGTGGGAGAACGACGACCAGATGAAGCGCATCGGCCAGCCGGTCGACAAGACCGAATGGTTCATGCTGCCCGAGACGGTCAACGCCTACTACAACCCGCCCTATAACGAGATCGTGTTCCCGGCCGCCATTCTCCAGCCGCCGTTCTTCAACGTCTCGGCCGACCCTGCGGTCAACTATGGCGGCATCGGCGCGGTGATCGGCCACGAAATGGGCCACGGCTTCGACGACCAGGGCGCCAAGTCCGACGGCACCGGCAACCTTCGCGACTGGTGGACCCCGGCCGACAAGGCCAACTTCCAGAAGCTGCAGGACAAGCTGGAAGCCCAGTACAACAGCTTCTGCCCGTTCGACGAGGGCAAGACCTGCGTCAACGGCAAGCTGACCATGGGCGAGAACATCGGCGATCTCGGCGGCCTCAGCCTCGCCTACCGCGCCTACAAGCTTTCGCTGAACGGCAAGGAAGCCCCGGTGATCGACGGCCTGACCGGCGACCAGCGCTTCTTCATGGCCTGGGCGCAGGTATGGCGCAGCAAGTACCGCGAGGAATCGGTACGCCAGCAGCTCATCACCGACCCGCATTCGCCCGCCCATTACCGCATCAACGGCATCGTTCGTAACTTCGACGAATGGTACAAGGCCTTCGGCGTGAAGCCCGGCGACGCTCTTTACCTCCCGCCCGCCGAGCGCGTGCGCATCTGGTAAGGAAACTGTAAGAAAACAGGGCTCGGTCGGATAGCGACCGGGCCCTGAATTCTTCTGGCGAACTTCGCCGTGCGCTGCATTTGGTCCAAAACGCGCCAAACCGTATTTTCTGAACGACTATAGGTACTAGAGAGCCGCGCAGCGGGTTGACTTGGCCGGTGCGTCCGGCATGACCTGCGGCCCATGAGCCTCACCCTTACCGCGATCCTCCTCGGCATTGTCGAGGGCCTCACCGAGTTCCTGCCCGTCTCCTCGACCGGCCATCTCATCCTCGCCACCCGCCTGTTCGGCTATGACGCCTCGCAGTGGGCGACGTTCAACATCGTCATCCAGCTCGGCGCGATCCTGGCGGTCATCGTCCAGTTCTGGCGCACGTTCTGGGCCGTGGGCATGGGCCTGCTCAAGCTCAATCCCAACTCGATCCGTTTCGTGCGCAACGTGCTGCTGGCGTTCATTCCCTCGGCCGTGCTGGGCCTGCTGCTCAATAATTACATCGAGGGACTGCTGGGCGAACCTGCCGTGGTCGCCTGGGCGCTTATCATCGGCGGCATCGCCATCCTGGGGATCGAGAAAGTGGCCAAGCCCGGTCCGCTGACCGGCGTTTCCGAGCTTCCCGCCATCAAGTGCATCGGCGTAGGCTTTGCGCAGTGCCTGGCGATGGTTCCGGGCGTCAGCCGTTCGGGCGCGACGATCATGGGCGCGCTGTCGATGGGTATCGAGCGCCGCACGGCGGCCGAATTCAGCTTCTTCCTTGCCGTGCCCACGATGGTCGGCGCGACGACGCTGGAACTGCTCAAGCACCACGAGGAGCTGATGGCCGGCACCGGCCCGGTGGGCTGGGGAGAGATCGGCGTCGGCTTCGTCGTCTCGTTCGTGGTGGCCCTGGTGGTCATCAAGGCCTTCATGGCTTTCGTGAGCCGCTCGGGCTTTGCACCGTTCGCCTGGTATCGTATCGTGGCGGGCGCACTCGCACTCTTCCTGCTTTCGCGGGTCTGATCAGGGATTTACGCCATGGCCGAGGACGATCACAAGAAACTCGGCCAGAAACTGGGGCGCAAGGACTACGAAAGGCAGCTTGAGCCGATGCTGGAGGAGCTGGTGGGCATGGCCCGCTGGGCCTCCGCCACCGGCGCCCGCATCGTCGTCCTGTTCGAGGGACGCGATACGGCGGGCAAGGGCGGGGCGATCAAGGCCGTCGGTGGCCAGCTCAATCCGCGCCAGTGCCGCACCGTGGCGCTCACCGCGCCCAGCGAGCGCGAACAGGGCCAGTGGTACTTCCAGCGCTATGTCGAGCATCTGCCCACCCGCGGCGAGATCGTGCTGTTCGACCGCAGCTGGTACAACCGCGCCGGCGTGGAAAAGGTCATGGGCTTCGCCACCGGCTCCGAAGTGAAGCGCTTCCTCAAGCAGGTCCCGGTGTTCGAGCGCATGCTCGTCGACGATGGCATCCTGTTGTTCAAGTACTGGCTGTCCTGCGACCAGGAGAAGCAGGAGGAGCGACTCCACGAACGTCTCGACGACCCGCTGAAGCGCTGGAAGCTCTCGCCGATCGACGTCGCCGCGCGCGAAAAGTACGAGGAATACACCAAGGCGCGCGAGGCGATGCTCAAGGCCACGCACAAGAAGCACGCGCCGTGGACGGTGGTGGACTTCAACGACCAGCGAATCGGCCGCCTCACCCTCGTGCGCGACCTGCTGGACCGGCTGCCGGACACCAAGGTCGAGCCGCAGACGATCAAGATGCCGAAACTGAATCACGCGCCGTACAACGAGAAATTCGGCGTTCTGAAGCCGATCGAGCCGTTCGACACGGAGTGAATCAAGCCTCTTCCGCTTGACTTTTGCCTGTCACTATCGCATGGGCCGCAACCTTGAGGGGCGGCGCTCGATTGCCGCCCTGAAATTTTTCAACGGAACGCCGGCCGGCCAGGGCGGCTGAAACGAGAGATACAGGAAACCGCCATGGCGAAGCCCGCAACCGTCAAGATCCGTCTTGTCTCGACCGCCGACACCGGCTTCTTCTACGTCACGAAGAAGAACCCGCGCAACACGACCGAGAAGATGAACTTCCGCAAGTACGATCCCGTCGTGCGCAAGCACGTCGAGTTCAAGGAAGCCAAGATCAAGTAAGGTTCTTCGGAACCTTACAATTCAGGGGCGGTTCAAGCCTGCAAACCCAATGGGAGCATTATGAACCGCACCTTCAAGATCTTTCGCTCTTGCGTAGGCGCGGCCAGCCAGGTTTTTCTTGGCGCGGCCGCGTTTTCCGTTCCTGCCCTCCTTCCGGCGACGCCCGCGCTCGCGGCCCCGTCCGCCGATGCGGCGCAGTTGAGCCAGGCCGTCGAAGCGCTGCGCGCGATCTCGACGATGAAGGCCAACTTCGTCCAGACCGACCGTAACGGCCAGAGCTTGACCGGCGAACTGACGCTCATGCGTCCCGGCAAGATCCGCTTCCAGTACGAGAAAAGCGCCCAGATGCTGATCGTCAGCGATGGCAAGGCGCTGACCATGATCGACTACTCGGTGAAGCAGGTGCAGCGCTGGCCGATCAGCAACAGCCCGCTCGGCGCGCTGCTCGATCCCAAGCGCGATGTCGCCAAGTACGGTTCGGTCAAGCAGACCGGCAATCCCAATGTCGTCAGCATCGAGGTCCGCGATCGTTCGCATCCCGAATATGGCGTGATCACCCTGATCTTCACCCGCAAGGCGTCCGCGCCCGGCGGGCTTGAGCTGACCTATTGGGTCTCGCTCGATTCGCAGAACAAGCGCACCACGATCTCGCTGTCGAATCAGCGCTACGGCGTTCCGGTCTCCGACAACGATTTCCGCTGGAACGATCCGCGTCCCCGCAACCGCCGATAGTTCTCGTCGATAAGGGGGAACGCTTGGTCGCGAGTTGCCCGCTGGCTGCGACGGAATGCGACACTTTTCTGAATTCCGTTCACTTGGCAGCAAGCCAACAGCGCCTAGATTGAAATGGTCAGAGCGGCTCGAGGCGGGTTTCCCCCCTGTTGCCCACGCCTCCACAAGGGTCCTCTGATTTAGCGTGACGAACGCTTACATGAACCCTCGGTCCTCTGCCCCCGGACCGAGGGTTTTTGTTTTTCGGGCTGCCTTTTCCGCCCGGCGGGGCTGCGCCAAGAATTACTGGGCGCCACCGCTCTGCGCTTCCGGTGCTCACGGCCATTAAGGCCGCTGCGCTCCGGTTCTCGATCGGCAGCATTCTCGCTCCCGCCGGACGAAAAAATCAGCCCGAAAAAGCGACGCAATTTTCTCTTTCGATGGAAGGCGGCAGCAGTGTTTTCGCTGGCGCCTCTGGCAATTGCGGGGCGCCATGCCTAAAGCCTGCGGCATGAAGATTGCCACCTGGAACATCAATTCGGTCCGCCTTCGCATCGATCAGGTCGAGCGGTTTCTGACCGAACAGTCGCCCGACGTGCTCTGCCTTCAGGAGATCAAGGTCGCCGAGCATCTCTTCCCGCACGATATGTTCGAGCGACTCGGCTATACCCACCGCGCGATCCACGGGCAGAAGGGCTACCACGGCGTGGCCACCGTCAGCCGCGTGCCGTTCACCGAGTTCAGCCGCTACGACTGGCAGGACAACGGAGAGGCGCGCCATGTGGGCGTGGAGCTTCAGGGCGCCGGGCAGGGCATGATCCTGGAGAACGTCTACATCCCCGCCGGCGGCGACATCGCCGACCGCGAGGTGAACCTGAAGTTCGGCCAGAAGCTGGACTTCCTCGAACGCATGACGCGCTGGGCCGACAAAGTGGACCGGCCGACGCTGATCGTGGGCGACTTCAACATCGCCCCGCTCGAATCGGACGTCTACAACCACAAGGCGCTGCTCAAGGTCGTCAGCCACACGCCGATCGAGGTGGAGACACTGGCGCGCTTCCGCGATGCCCATGGCTGGGTCGACCTCGGCCGTGAATTCATTCCCGCGCCCGAGCGCAACTATTCCTGGTGGTCCTACCGCAGCTACTGGCGCCAGAAGGACCAGGGCCGCCGGCTCGATCACATGTGGGCCTCACCCGACCTGGCGAAGCAGGCCCGCGCGCACAGCTTCGTCGAGGAAACGCGCCGCTGGGAGCAGCCGAGCGACCACGTCCCGCTGATCACCGAGTTCGAACTCTGAGCGCCGACGCACCCGGGAAGGCGCTGCCTTCCGCAGGTGCCCGCCGCGTGGCGCTGGCGCTCGATGCGCTGCGCCATGGCTGGCCGGTGCGGATGGGGCCGGAAGGCGAGGGAAGCGGCGCCGTCCTGCTTCCCGCCGAGACCGGCTTCGCGCCGGGTTTCACGGCGCCGCGCATGCTGATCTCCGCTGCCCGCGCTGTCACGCTCAAACTGGCCAACCAGCGCGAAGCGGCCGTGCCCGAGGCGCCGGTGCTGATCCGCGCGGCAGAGCCCTTCGATCTCGAGACCGCCCGCGCCGTGGCCGACCCCGCGCTTGACCTTGCGCATCCCATGAAGGGGCCGTTCGCGGCCGAGCACATCGGCGACATGGACATGGCGCGAACCGCCATGGAGCTGGCGCGACTCGCCGGCATCCTGCCCGCCTTCCTCGTGGCGCCCGACATCGGGGGGGAAGCGCAGACGGTTGCTCCCGCCGACCTGGCCGAGTGGAAGGACACCAGCCGCCTGGTGGTGGCCTCGCGCGCGCGCCTGCCGGTGGCGGCCTGCGAAGAGGCGGAGATCGTCGCATTCCGCGCGCTGGATGACCTGCGCGAGCATGTCGCCTTGGTGATCGGTACCCAGGACGGCGACCGGGCACCGCTGGTGCGGCTCCACTCGGAATGCCTGACCGGCGACATTCTCGGTAGCCTCAAGTGCGATTGCGGCCCGCAGCTGGACGCCGCGCTGCGCGCCATGGCCGAGGAAACGAAGCAGGGTGGTTGGGGCGTGCTGCTCTATCTGCGGCAGGAAGGCCGCGGCATCGGCCTCGTCAACAAGCTGCGGGCCTATAGCCTGCAGGACCTCGGCTACGACACGGTGGACGCCAACAACCGCCTGGGCCTGCCCACGGAGGCGCGCGATTTCCCGGTGGCGGCCCGGATGCTCGAACTGCTGGGCGTCTCGGCGATCCGGCTCATGACCAACAACCCGGCCAAAGTCGCGGCGCTGGAAGGTGTGGGCGTTGAGGTGGTGGAGCGCGTACCGCACCAGCTGCCGCCGAACCCGCACAATGCCCGCTACCTCGACACCAAGCGGGACCGGACCGGGCATATATTGTAAGCGTCCGGAGCGCGCGCTCGGTTACCTGACATGGCCCCGGCCTGACTTCCGGTCAGCAAACGGAACCCGGGCCAGCGGCCCGCACCACCCGACACGCTCGTAATTACGGATCGAGGCGCGCGCTTGTCCCCCCGGTCGCCGGTCCAGCGCAAATGGCGTTCAGCGCTTCTCGAACCCGGCGATTCCCGTGCCCAGGGTGTTGCGGCCGATCTTCAGCGGCTCGCCGGACCAGTCCGCCACGAAGGCGCTGTTGCGGTCGATGCCGGGCGCGAAACGGGCATTGTTTCCTTCCACCGCCAGCCCCGCCGAAGGGTGGCTGCGGTGCTCCGCGGCTACGGCGATGAAGGCGGAGTAGTTCTCCTTGTCGCGCCCCTGCACGAACCAGTTGCCGGCAATGCGCCCGGTGGCGCCTTCGGGAAGGTCGATCATGTAATTGGTCGCGCGGCCGGCGGAATCGTCGAAGCTGGAATCCGTGATCTCGACGTGCGCCGCGCGGCTCTTGACATAGTGGCCGCCGGTTCCCGCCTCGAAGCGGCTGCGGGTGATCGTGAGCGCGCCGTAATTGCCGATATAGACCGCGTGCGCGCAGCCTGAGCCTTCGCAGGTCCCGAGGCGGGTGAACGTCGACTTGTCGATACGGATCGAACCCTGGGGATCCTCGCCGCTGAGCAGGCCCTGTTCGCTGTCGCGGAACCAGGCCTGCGACACCGAGAGGTCGCCGTGTTCGAGCCGCACGCCCGCGCCGTTCTTGTCGGGCACGCGGATATTGGCGAAGACCATGCCCTCGATCCGGGCAGCGCGCCCGCGCAGCACCAGCGCCGCCTTGTCTTCGCAGGCCTTGCCGTCGAGCACGGACTGGCCGGGGACCTGGGCCTGGTACGTGATCTCGCCCTTGCTCTGCACCGCGCAGTCGGAAAAGCGCAGCGAGGCGAAGCGGATCGTGCCGCTGCCGTCGCCGATGGCATCGACCGCGTCCTGCAGGCGGGTGAAGCCGCGCCCGGTTTCCGCCACCGTATAAGGCGCATTGTCGGCAGCCTGCCCGAACGAGACGGCGGCGGGAGCGGCCGCGAGCAAGGGGATGCCAAAGGCGAGGGCGAGTCGGGCGGAACGGTTCATGCGGGAGGTCTAGCGTCTTCGCGGGGCAACGCAGGCGCCCGTTTCGCTGCGTCCCACAGCGGGACAAGCCCCGGTGCTATCGTTGCCCCGGTCCGCGCTTGCCCCGGCGGGGTGGTTTCGGCAGCGCCTTCAGGTCGATCATCTCGCTGCGACTGAGGATCCAGAACACCATGACCGCCGACCAGAACAGCACGATCAGCGAAAAGCCGATCCCGATCGGCAGGACGCTTTCCGGAAAGCGCAGGAGCAGCCAGGCCAGGCAGAGGCTCATCGGCAGGAGGGGAATCGTCCAGGCGGCGAGTGCGAACCATCCGGCCCGGCCGCGCGGCTGGCAGGTGAATTTCAAGCCGCTTCGATAACACAGGAACAGCGTGTCCTGGTCGGATGTCCTCGCCGCCTCCGCCAGGCTGGCCTCGGCCGTGGCTGCAGCCGCCCTGCGGCGCGTATGCCGGTGCGACACGACCAGAAAGACGGCAGTGGCCGCCAGAAACAGCGCGAAGGCCAGAGGCCGGCTGCCAGCCGAACCGGAATGCATGAGCACTTTCGTCCCCGCCAGCGCCCCGAAATAGGCGGCCAGCAACAGCCAGCCCTGCCAGGCGATTGGCAGGCCGACTCCGATACCGAAGCGCTTGGGTGCGAACCAGGCGCCGTCGTCGAGCGATTCGTGCATCATGCCTCGTCCTCCGTTTCTTCCGTCGCCGTGGGCGGGCGTCCCCGGCGTGCGGGCTCGCTGACATCCACTTTGAGACCGCGCCGGGAAAGCGCCTCGCGCAGGAGTACTTCGACCTGGGCGTTGACCGAGCGGAAATCGGCCGCGGCGCAGCGTTCCAGCGCTTCGTGAAGCGCTGGATCCAGCCGCAGGGCGAACGCTTTCTTGCCGGGACTCGCCATCCGCCCGGTCGCCTTACTGGTAGAGCGTGCCGGTATTGACGACCGGCTGGGTGTCGCGCTCGCCGCAGAGCACGACCATCAGGTTCGAGACCATGGCGGCGCGGCGCTCGTCGTCGAGTTCGACCACGTTCTTTTCCGAGAGCTGCGAAAGCGCCATCTCGACCATCGAGACCGCGCCTTCCACCAGCTTGCGCCGCGCGCCGATCACGGCTTCGGCCTGCTGGCGGCGCAGCATGGCGCCGGCGATCTCGGGCGCGTAGGCCAGGTGGGTGAGGCCGCATTCGTCCACCGTGATGCCGGCCACGCGCAGGCGTTCGATCAGTTCGGCGCGCAGTTCCGCGTTCACTTCGGCATGGCTGCCGCGCAGGGTGATCTCGGCATCCTCGACATCGTCATAGGCATAGCGCGAGCCGATCGAACGCACGGCGGCCTCGATCTGCACGTTCACGAAGGCCTTGTAGTCGTCCACGTCGTAAAGCGCCTGGGCCGTGTCGGCGACGCGCCAGACCACATTGGTGGCGATCTCGATCGGATTGCCGCGCAAGTCGTTAACCTTGAGCTTTTCGGACACGACATTGTTGGCGCGCACGGAGATCTTGCGCTTGGCCATCCACGGCCAGACCCAGCGCAGCCCCGCAACCCGGTCCGTGCCGCGATAGGAGCCGAACAGGGTGATGGCCGCCGCCTGATTCGGCTGGATCATGTAGAAGCCCGCGGCGATCAGCACTTCGGCGGCGATGGCCGGGACGATGAAGGCGAAGATACCCAGGACTCCGCCCGGTGACGGGTCGATGCCGGCCAGCGAGAACAGCGCCAGCAGGATCGCGGCCATGATCCCCAGGAAGATCAGCAGCATGAAGTAGCCGTTCATGCTGGAGCCTGTGGATTCCCTGGAGGAATTCATCGGAAGGTGCGACTCGGCCATCGGGCGTGTCCTTGTTTAAAGTGATATCACATTAATATCAAAGGCGCACAATTGGTCAAGCAGGGTTGAAAATCGCACGGGCGGCGTCTATGTCGGGATTGCGGGCCGGGCCCCTCTGGCGCGGCGTTCTTGTCCTGGAACGCCTCGTGATGTCGGACCGCATCGGGTGAAACCGATGCAGGTTCCAGGGGCTCAATCCAGCCCGTACAGCTCAGGCAACAGGATACCTGTCAGGCTCACCCGATCGAACCCATTTCCGTTCGATAGGGATTTTACGATGACCGACATTATGTTCCGTATGCTCGAGCGACACCAGAAGCTCGACGCCCTGCTGCGCCTCGCGCAGGGCAGACGCTCTCCCGATCCTTTCGAGATCGCGAAGCTGAAGAGACTGAAACAGGAGTTCAGGGGCAGACTCGCGCGGTTGCTACTCCCCCCAGCAACCGTTGCAGGCAGTCTGTAACCCTCGCGCCGGCGCGTTTCCCCCCATTTTCGCGCCGGCGCTTCCTGTTTTGCCCAGGTTTGGGCCGCGTTTCGGGAGTGTCCCGTGGATTTTCTCTTCTATGACCTGCTGGGTACGCCGGCGTGGTTCTGGCTGGCATTCGCCGGCCTCGTTTTCGTATTGACCGCCTTCGACCTCGGCTTCCTGCACAAGGAGGACCGGGAAATGGGCATTGGCGAATCGCTGAGGCTCTCGGTGTTCTACATCGCCATCGCCATGGCTTTCGGCGGCTGGGTGTGGTGGGCCAAGGGTTCCGAGGACGGCATCGCCTACTTCACCGGCTATTTCATCGAGAAGGCGCTTTCGATCGACAACGTCTTCGTGATCTCGATGATCTTCGGTTTCTTCGCGATCGCGCCCAAGTACCAGTACCGTGCCTTGCTCTGGGGCATCATGGCGGTGATCGTGCTGCGCGGCCTGATGATCGCGGGCGGCGTGGCGCTCGTTTCCCAGGCGCACTGGGTGATGTATATCTTCGCGGCTTTCCTGGTCTTCACCGGCGTGAAGATGCTCTTTGCCAAGGAGCAGGACCCGGATATCGGCAACAACCCGGCGATCCGCTGGATCTCGCGCCACATGCGCGTGACCAAGGCGCATCACGGCGAGCACTTCTTCGTCCGCGAGCACAATGCGGCGGGCAGGCTCGTCTGGGCCGCGACGCCGCTGTTCCTGGCGCTGGTGGTGATCAACCTGGCGGACCTGGTGTTCGCGGTGGATTCGGTGCCGGCGATCTTCTCGATCACCACCGATACCTTCATCGTCTACACGTCCAACATCATGGCGATCCTGGGCCTGCGCGCGCTCTATTTTGCGCTGGCGGCGATGGTGCACCGCTTCCACTACCTGAAGTATGCGCTGGCCCTGGTGCTGGTGTTCATCGGGGCGAAGATCCTGGTTGCCGACTTCGTGCTGGGCGGGGCCAAGTTCCCGCCGCTCATCAGCCTGGGCGTGACACTGGCGCTGATCGCGGGCGGCGTGGGCTGGTCCTTGTGGAAGACACGCGGCGAACTGCCGAGCGCCTAGTCCGGATGGTCGGATTCCCGCCGGCCGCCGTCGGCCGCATGGTCGGCGGGGCCGGTTGGGGGGCGGGGCAGGGTGCCTTTTGCGAAGGACTCCGGTCCCGCTCGCTGCTAGAGCGCCGCGATGGCCCGCCTCATTCTCTTCAACAAGCCTTATGATGTCTTGTCGCAGTTCACCGATGCCCGATCGCCCACGCCGCGCGCGACGCTGTCGGACTTCATCGACGTGCCGGGCGTCTATCCCGCCGGGCGGCTCGACCGCGACAGCGAGGGGCTGATGCTGCTGACCGACGACGGCCGGCTCCAGTCGCGAATCTCCGATCCGCGCTTCAAGATCACCAAGACGTACCTGGCGCAAGTCGAAGGCGAGCCCGATGAGGCCGCGATCGCGGCGCTGTGCAAGGGCGTGATCCTGAACGACGGTCCGACTCGGCCCGCGCGGGCGCGCCGTATCGACGCGCCGCAGCTCTGGCCGCGCAATCCGCCGGTCCGGTTCCGCAAGACGGTGCCGGACTGCTGGATCGAACTGACCATCGCGGAAGGCCGCAACCGCCAGGTTCGGCGCATGACCGCCGCGATCGGCCATCCCACGCTGCGCCTCGTGCGGGACAGGGTGGGGGACTGGGCGCTTGACGGCCTGGCGCCGGGCGAGTGGCGCGAAGTCACCATTTGACGGTTGGTGTTGCAATTTCGCCGATATAGTCTATATCGGCCGAGCTACGTCGCCTGCGACGGGAACTTGCGGCTGCATTCCGGCAGCCACTCCTCCCCTTTACAGCTGCCTGGCCCTCAAGGCCGAAGCGTGCTTCGCGCGCGGCAGACTTGGGGCAACCCTTTTTTCGGACAGGATGCATTGGCCAAGGAAGAACTGCTGACCATGGAGGGTTTCATCGAAGAAATCCTTCCCGACGGACGTTTCGCTGTGGTGCTCGACAATGAGCATCGCATTATCGCTTACACCGCGGGCAAGATGCGCAAGTTTCGCATCCGCTCGGTCGTGGGCGATCGCGTGCACGTTGAAATGACGCCCTAC
Source organism: Novosphingobium sp. PhB55 (assembly GCF_004368805.1). NCBI lineage: Bacteria > Pseudomonadati > Pseudomonadota > Alphaproteobacteria > Sphingomonadales > Sphingomonadaceae > Novosphingobium > Novosphingobium sp. PhB55. Next base: position 100,956 of record NZ_SODQ01000007.1, read on the forward strand.
GATCTGACCAAGGGTCGGATCGTGTTCCGCGAACGTACGCCTGGTCAGACCGGCGGCCCGCCGAAACGGCGCAGCAATTTCAAAAGATGACAGATGCGGCAGTGAGCCGCGAACAAGGAATACATGAACTACCATAAAGCGGACGCATTTGATCGCGTCCAATCCGTACCCCACCGCTTCTCGCTTCCTACCGTCGGTTTCCGGCGTGACGTGGAACCGGGAGCGCTCTCCAGGCAGGACCTGCGGCGCCTCGTCGCCGCCATGGTGGACTGACACCGCCCGACCTGGAACACAGGAAAAAACCCCCGCAGGCCGAAGCCTTCGGGGGTTTTTCATGTCTGGGGGGGATTCATGTCTGGGGCAGGCTTGCGGGCAGGGGAGAGAACCGGCTCCGCGGTTGCAGGCCGAGGCAAGGCTGTTGGATTCGTTTGTGCGGGTTTCCGCGCGAATCCTGCAGAGAGGCGGACGCGCAAGGGCGCGAACCGATATTGCCTGCCGCTTTCGAAGTGCGTTCGCTTCGAAGCGTGTCCAATCGACAGAGCTGGCACCGCCTGCCGAACCTAGCGCGATGGCGCTGTCAGGTCGGCCGGTCAGAACGCGGGTTTGCGCCCTTCCTCTATGCGTCGGATCTGGTCGGACATGGCGCGCCAGGCGGCTTCGGAGCGAAGCTCGCGATCGCGCACATTGGCGAGTTTCGCGATGGAGGCGGCCTCGGCCGCTTCCTGGGCGCGCGATTCGCAGAAGTCACGGGTAAATGCCATCTGCTTGCTCGCTATGTATCGGCGCCTTGGGGCAAGGCGCCGGGAAGAAGCGCGCGGCGGCGGACCGAAGCCCGGCCGCCGCGCACCTCTGAAAATCAGGCCGACTTCAGGTTGACAGCCGATGCCTTGCCATTGCGGCCGACTTCGACGTCATACGAGAGGCGCTGTTCCTTCTCGAGGGTGTGCATGCCGGCGTTCTGAACGGCCGAGATGTGGACGAAGCTGTCCTGGCCGCCGTCTTCCGGAGCGATGAAACCGTAGCCCTTGTCGGTATTGAAGAATTTCACGGTGCCGATCGGCATATTAGGTTCCTTTCAAGAAACGAATTTTGGATCCTGCGAAATTGCGGGATCCGGTCGTGCGTCAGTTCGTCAATTGAAAGGAAATCGTCCCAACCCGTTCTTGCGCGGAAAAATTTCCGAACCAGAACGAAGATTGGCGACACCCGTCGCAAATTCGACATCAGCCACGCCGATATAACACGCTCCGTTGCGAATACCTAACGGCAACGGGATGGAGGCGCGAAACGGCGGCATTGCGCCATTGCCGGGGCTATGGCGGCAGTGTGCAATCGTGAACAGTCGGGGGTCGGGCGCGCTCAGCGCGTGCCCAGATCACCCTTGCCCACGGTTCCGCTCGCCATGTCCAGCATGCGGTCGAGGCTCTTCTTGGCATCGAGGCGCAGCTGCTCCTCGATCTCGATCCGCGGCTCCAGGTCGCGCAGGGCGACGTAGAGCTTCTCCATGGTGTTGAGCGCCATGTAAGGGCAGATGTTGCAGTTGCAGTTCCCGTCCGCCCCCGGCGCGCCGATGAAGGTCTTGTTCGGGATCGCCAACTGCATCTGGTGGATGATGTGCGGCTCGGTGGCGACGATCAGCGTGTCGGCATCCGTGGTCTTGGCATATTGCAGGATGCCGCTGGTCGAACCGACATAGTCCGCATGATCGACGATATGCGGCGGGCATTCCGGGTGCGCGGCGATCGGCGCGGCGGGATGCTGGGCCTTGAGCTTCAGCAGCTCGGTTTCCGAGAACGCCTCGTGCACGATGCAGACGCCGGGCCAGAGCAGCATCTCGCGGCCGAACTTGCGGCTGAGATAGCCGCCCAGGTGGCGGTCCGGGCCGAAGATGATCTTCTGGTCGGCAGGGATTTGCTGGAGGATCGTCTCGGCGCTGGAACTGGTGACGATGATGTCGGACAGTGCCTTCACCTCGGTCGAGCAGTTGATGTAAGTGAGCGCGATGTGATCGGGATGCGCCTCGCGGAAAGCCTTGAACTTTTCGGGCGGGCAGGAATCTTCCAGGCTGCAGCCGGCTTCGACGTCGGGCAGGACCACGATCTTGTTGGGCGAGAGGATCTTGGCGGTTTCCGCCATGAACTTCACACCGCAGAAGGCGATCACTTCGGCGTCGGTCTCGGCGGCCTTGCGGCTGAGTTCCAGGCTGTCGCCCACGAAGTCGGCAATGTCCTGGAGTTCCGGGCGCTGGTAATAATGCGCGAGGATGACCGCATTGCGTTCCTTGCGCAGCCGCTCGATTTCGGCGCGCACGTCGATACCGGAAAGGTCGGCGGGCATTACGGTCATGGTGTCCCTCTGTCTGGTCGCTCCGGCGTTTTACCGGCCTTCCCCGTCTGGGGTTGGCCGGCTGCCGGGATTTGGGGCCTATCTAGGGACGCTTGCGGCAATGCCCAAGGAAAATATGCGCCGGGTTCAGGCGGCCGAGGCCCTTGTCGCCAGATCGATCCACCAGGGCGTGATCGCCAGCAATTCGGTCAGGGCATGGGTGAGCAGCAGGGCGATCGTCGCGGCGATGGTGGCGGGGTGGGCATGGCCGATGGTGCGCCGGTCATGGCGCAGGATCAGCGCGGCGAAGCCCAGCTGAACCACCAGCGACACCCATTCGCCCCAGGGCATGATCAGCGGCATCGGCAGCACCCGGCCCAGCGCCGGGTCGGTCAGCAGGATCGTCGAGCCCAGCATCAGCCGGCGGTGCCAGTCCGGTTGGCGGCGGTGGGACACCGCCAGCGCCACCAGCAGCGCGAAGAACGCCGCGCCGATGTGCACGGTGGCCAGGAAGTAGGCGGGCGTGAAGAACGGCGGCTGGGCGTGGGCGCGCAGGGCGGTGATGCAGAGCGCGCTCACCGAGACGACCATGAGCGGCACCATGACCGCGCTCGCCCAGCCGAGCCGGCGGTGGATCGCCAGTCCGCCCCGTCCGGCCAGCAAGGACTGGGTCACCAGCAGCCCCAGCCATGTCAGCATGATCAGGCCGTGCAGGTGCATGACGAGCGGCGCGCCGCGATAGTCGACGAAGCCCCGCATTGCGAATTGTCCGAAAGCGAAGACGATGAACAGCGAAAGGCCGATCGCCATCTTCTGCCAGAACGATAGCGCGCCAAGGCGGGCCAAAGGCAATGTTGCCATGAAAAATCCCCTCACCCCATGAGTGGGGCGGGGTATACTCTTCATCGCCAAGTAGAGATACAGTAATTCGGTAAATTACTGTTCCGTAAGGGCCAGTGACCAATCGTCATCATGCCGCGTTACCAGGCTTCTTCTTTCCAGATCAAGAAGATGAGCCAATACCGATCGGCCCGCGGCGGGCCAGAGCCGATTGTCCACGCCTTTGTACATTTGCGGCACCATAGCGGCCACGGTGCCATGGCCTGCCTCGATCTGCTTCAGGATCTGGCGTTCGCGCTGGCGGCGGTGGCCGATCATGCCGCGCACCAGCTGGCGCGGTTTCTCGACCGCGGGGCCGTGGGCCGGGAAATAGACGCTGTCCTGTTCGCGCTCGTAGAGTTTCTGCAGGCTGGCGAGATAGTCCGTCATGTCGCCGTCCGGCGGGGAGACGACGCTGGTGGACCAGCCCATGACGTGGTCGCCGGTGAACATCGCCCCGGTTTCGGGCAAGGCGAAGCAGACGTGGTTGGAGGTGTGGCCGGGCGTGGCGACGGCTTCGAGCGTCCAGCCGTCTCCGCCGATCGTCTCGCCGTCTTGCAGCACGCGGTCGGGGCGGTAGTCGGGATCGAAGGCGGCATCCGCGCGGGGGCCGTCGTCCTCCAGCGTCAGTGCCGCGCAGCCGACCACCGGCGCGCCGGTCAGGGCCTGCAGAGGGGCCGCGGCGGGCGAATGGTCGCGGTGGGTATGAGTGCAGCAGATCGCGGCGATTCGCGCTTTGCCGACCGCGCTCAGGATCGCGGCGATATGCTCGTCCTCGGCCGGGCCAGGATCGATCACCGCCACGTCCGCGCCGTCTCCGACGATGTAGGTCTGCGTGCCGGTATACGTGAACGGCGAGGGGTTGCGGGCCAGCACCCGGCGGACGAGCGGCGCGATCCGCTCGGCTTCGGCATAAGGCTTGTCGATGTCTTTCAGCGCATCCATTCGGCCGATATGGGCATTCGCGAGGGGCCTGTCGAGCACGGCCTTCCAGGCAGGCGCGCGCGCGGAGCCTCTGTGCTTCAGCTCGCCAGTCGCCGCTCGATCCGTTCGCGCAGGCGTTCGATCGCGCTTGGCTGCACGTCGTCGCGCAGGCGCCAGCGGCCGTCGATCCGGAGCAGGCGGTCGTAGAAGCGCTGCGTCGTTTCCACCAGGTCGACGATCTCCGGTTGCAGGCGGGCGAGCTGCGCGACTTCCGAATGGCGCAGGAGCGGCGAAAGACGGCCATTGCGGCGAAGCTGGAACTGGCTGATCTCGCCCATGATAAAGGCGCGCTGGTTCAGCAGCCAGGCGATCGCATGCATCATGCGCGTGGTCGTGCGCAGGCCCTCGCTCGACAGGGCGATACGCTCCGGCTCGTCACTCGTTTCCAGCGCCTCGCTCAAACCTGCTTCCGCTGCTGCTTCCCGCGGCGGGCCGGGCAGGGCGAACGCCTCGCGCACCTCGTCCGCGAGCAGAAGCGCCTCGCAATAGAGCGCCTCGACGATGCGCGGGTTTATGGTCGCGGAGTTGGGCATGCGCTGCCCATATTTCTTACCGGCGAGTCCGCGGCAACTGCCCTTAAGGCATTTTCCGAAACGAATCCGGTGCTTGTCCCCTATCGGTACGTTTTACGCGGACGTGCGGTCAGGCAAAAGCGGGGGTGCCGCAAGCTCGCCGCGGATGTGACGAGCGCACCCGGCACCGTGAAGCACCATCCTGCGCAAGAAATCAGGCGATGATATCGGGGATCAGGAAGTCCTGGATCACCGCGATCTGATCCTTGAGTTTCAATTTGCGCTTTTTCAGGCGCGCGATCTGCAGCTGGTCGCCGGCGCCGGGCACGGTGAGCGCATCGATAGCCGCATCGAGATCGCGGTGCTCGATCTTGAGGATTTCGAGGCGCTTGCGCATTTCCTCTTCGGTCACGCCAGGATTTCCTACTCTCGAATGACAGTCTGCGGATGCGAAATTCACATGCCCCGCTCGACGCAGCAGGCACGCGATTCACCGATATGAACCATTCGCGGTCTTCGCAAGATGGGCAGGATGTGGTTCCATCCGTTTTGCGCCGGATTGCCCATGCCGAGTCGCCAAGAGAGGTCGCAGGCAAAGGGGCCGGCCCACCCCCCGAACAAAGAGGAGAACCGTCCATGGATAGTTCGCACGTCAGCGCTTTGCAGCTCAAGCATGCCGGAATTGAAAGGCAGATTCATGACGAATTGTGCCGTCCGATACCTGACGCAGCCATGATCCAGGCCCTCAAGAAGCGGAAGCTCAGGATCAAGGAAGAAATCTCTCGTCACTGACCTGTCGCTGACTGGGTCAGTACCAGAGCAGCCATCCCCCGTGGCGATCCCTCGGTCTCCCTTGCATCGAGGCCGATTTCCCGGGCGGTGAAGCCGCTCCCTCAGGCGCCCTCGGTGCGGTAACGTGCCGGGGGCCGCCTTGGAGGTATCCGCATTTCGCGCGGACGTTTTTCCCGACACATCTTTTCACAACGGCCGCGTTTCCAAAGCGCTCGCTTTGGGTTACTCGGGTTTCATGACCAGCGGAGCCGTAGAAGCAGCACGAACCATCCTCACCCGCCTCCACGAGGTCATGGCGTCGCGAAATCACGCCCAGGCCAAGTTGAATACGGTGGTCGAAGTGATCGGCGAATGCCTCGATAGCGAGGTCTGCTCGATCTATCTCCTGCGCGAAGGCATGCTGGAACTGTTCGCGACGCGCGGGCTGGCGCAGGAAGCCGTCCACGTCACCCGCATGGCGGTGGGCGAGGGCCTTGTCGGCAGCATCGCCGACCGGATCGAGACGCTGAACCTGGCCGAAGCGGCCGCCCATCCTGACTTCTCCTATCGCCCGGAAACCGGCGAAGACCGCTTCCACTCCTTTGCGGGCGTGCCGATCGTGCGCCGGGAGCGGGCCGCCGGCGTGCTCTGCGTCCAGCATGTCGAGCCGCGCCGCTATGAGGAAGTGGAGATCGAGGCGCTGCAGACGGTGGCCATGGTCCTGTCCGAACTCATCACCAATGCCGACCTGATCGACGAAGTGGACGTCCATGCCCTGGGCGCCGCGCAGACCGGGCCGGAGCAGCTTCGCGGTCTGACGCTGGTGAAGGGCCTGGCCTCGGGCCAGGCGGTCTATCACCAGCCGCGCGTCAATATCGAGCATATCGTCGCGGAAGACACCGAGGCCGAGCGCCAGCGCGTGATCCATGCCTTCGACAAGATGCGCGAGCAGATCGACCGCATGGCCAGCCAGGCCGAATTCGGCATGGGCGGAGAGCACGAGGAAGTGCTCGAAACCTACCGCATGTTCGCTTACGACGAAGGCTGGACCCGCCGCATCAACGAGGCGATCGATTCCGGCCTCACCGCCGAAGCCGCCATCGAACGCGTGCAGCAGCGCACCCGCATGCGCATGCGCCAGATCGACGATCCCCTGCTGGCGGATCGCATGCACGACCTGGAGGATCTGGCCAACCGGCTGCTCAGGATCGTCTCCGGCCAGATGGGCACGGCGGCCTCGCTGGGGCTGCGCAACGATGCGATCCTGATCGCCCGCAACCTCGGCCCGGCGGAATTGCTGGAATACGACAAGCGCCGCCTCAAGGGCGTGATCCTGGAGGAAGGCTCGCTCACCAGCCATGTCGTCATCGTGGCGCGGGCGATGGGCATTCCGGTGCTCGGGCGCGTGCGCGGTCTGCGCGGCGTGGTGCGCGAAGGCGACCAGCTCCTGCTCGATGCCGACCAGGCCACGGCGATGGTGCGCCCGCCGGCCGGCGTGATCGAGGCTTTCGAAGCGCGTTTCGCCAAGAGCCGTCAGCGCCAGGCCGCCTATGCCGCCCTGCGCGAAGTGCAGCCGACCACGCTGGACGGCACCCGCATCCAGGTCATGATCAATGCCGGCCTGCGCGACGACATCGCCAACCTCAGCATGACCGGGGCGGACGGCATCGGCTTGTTCCGCACCGAATTCCAGTTCCTGGTCTCCGCCACGCTCCCTTCGCGCGAACGCCAGACCCGCCTCTACCGCGACATCATGGAAGCCGCGGGCGACAAGCCGGTGAAGTTCCGCACGGTCGACATCGGCGGCGACAAGACCTTGCCCTACTTGCGTCACGACGACGGCGAGGGTGAGGAAAACCCGGCGATGGGCTGGCGCGCCCTGCGCGTCGCTCTCGAGCGCGAGGGCCTGCTCAAGGTGCAGGCGCGCGCGCTGCTGGAAGCGGCGGGCGGGCGCACGCTTCACGTCATGTTCCCGCTGGTGGCCGAGCCCTGGGAGTTCGACCAGGCCAAGGCGGTCTTCGAAAAGCAGTTCGCATTCCTGCGCAGCCAGAAGAAGCTTCTTCCAGAAGCGATCCACTACGGGATCATGCTGGAAGTCCCGGCCTTGGCCGAGCAGCTCGACCTGCTGGCGCCGAAGATCTCGTTCCTGTCGATCGGCACAAACGACCTGACCCAGTTCCTCTTCGCGGCGGACCGGGCCAATCCCAAGCTGGCCGAGCGCTACGACTGGGTGAGCCCGGCGATCCTGCGCTTCCTGCGCCGGGTCATCCGCAGCGTCGATGGCCACAATGTCGAGATCGCCGTCTGCGGCGAGATGGGCGGGCGCCGGCTGGAGGCGCTGGCGCTGCTCGGCCTGGGTATTCGCCGCCTGTCGATCACGCCCGCCTCGGTGGGGCCGACCAAGGATCTGGTCGGCCAGGTCGACTTGCGCGAAATCGGTGCCGCCATGGACCAGTGGCTGGCCCATCCGCCTGCGGACATGCGCGCCGCGCTGACCGCCTGGGCGGCCGAACGCGACATTGCAGTGGATTGATCCCCGTGTTTTCGGGGATCGGGCGTTTCAGCCCCGGCGCCCCGATTGACATAAAGCAGACTTGCGCGGATGTTACTCGCCGTGCACGGGGTCGCATCCGCCGCAAAGTATTCGAGTTATCTGCCTTGTCGTGATTGACTTTGGATTCTCGCGCGGTTTGGTGGATTCCCGTCAGGTTCAGTTACCATCCCTTCGGGAGCGGAATGGAAAACGTTGAAAATCAGGGGCCGTCCGAAGGTTTGGCCAATGCTGCGGCCGGAAGTTCTTCGTCCACGGTCGGTGCGACCTTGCGCCGGGCGCGTGAAGCTGCAGGGCTGAGCCTCGCGCAGATCGCCGTCCAGACGAGAATTGCCGAGCGCCATCTCTCCGCCATCGAGGAAGACCGACTGGGTGACCTTGCCGCGCGCACCTATGCGGTGGGCTTCTCGCGGACTTATGCCCGGGCATTGGGGCTGGACGAAAAGGCGATCGCCGAACAAGTGCGCCGCCAGCTCGATGCCGAGGGTGCGCGCGAACCGGTGGTGGTCCCGCATTTCGAGCCGGGCGATCCCGCCCGCGTTCCGTCGCTGCGCCTTGCCTGGGTTGCCGCGGCCGGCGCGATCGTGGTGATCGCGGTGCTGCTGGTGTTCTGGAGCAACTACCTCTCGCCGGAGGGCAAGCTGCCCGATCTCACGTCCGATACGCCCAGCGCCGCGCCCAGTGCCGCGGCGCCGCAGGCTCCGGCGCCCGCGCCGCAGCCGACGAACGGCCCGGTCGTGTTGACGGCCACGGTCGACGGCGTCTGGCTGCGCGTCACGGATACCACCGGCAAGCTGGTGGAAAAGACCCTGAAGCAGAACGAGAGCTGGACGGTGCCCCAGGGCGCGCAGGCGCCGCAGCTTCGGCTCGGCAGGCCGGACGGTCTGGCGATCACGGTCGGCGGCAAGGCCATCGCGCCGCTCGCCACCAAGCCGATGGTCATGTCCGGCGTTTCGCTGGTTCCGGCGGACCTGCTGGCGCGGGGCCAATCGGGGGCAGGCGCGTCTGCGCCCTCGGGAGCACCCGCTCCGGCAGCGCCCGCGACGGTCCCCACGGCCGGGGCTTCGGCTCCGGCGCCGCTTTCCACCACTTCCAACTGAGCCTGCCTCGACAAGGAGGCAGCGTTTGCGGCAATTCCGCCCGCAAGGCATTTCTGGTTAACACGCGGTTCCGTTTCTCCTGTCCATGGCGTCCCGGAACCCGAGAGGGCGCACGGCGCGCCCTGGCACGGAGTAGACTTGGCGATGAACCGTTTTTCCATGGAAGTGCGCCGGATGCGGCTGGCCGCAACGGCTGTCGTGGCCCTGGCGCTGGTCGGTGCGAGCATGCCGGCCCAGGCGCAGGACAATACCGGTGCCCGCCTGAACAAGGTGGAATCCGAAGTGCGCGCGCTGCAGCGCAAGGTTTTCCCGGGCGGTGACGGCAAGTTTTTCGAGCCCGAAATCAAGCCGGCCACGCCGACGCCCACGCCGGTTCCCGGCCAGCCCGCCTCGACGCCGATCAGCGATATGCTGCTGCGCATCGATGCCGTGGAAGGCCAGCTTCGCCAGCTGACCTCGCAAGTCGAGCAGAACACCAACCGCATCAACCAGCTTGAGGCCCGCCTGGCGGCGAGCGCTCCGGCGGCGCCGATGCCCGGTGCCATGGCGCCGGAGCAGGGCCAGCAACCCGGATCGTTCTCGCCGTCTCCCGGCAAGGCACCGACGCCCGGCGCGACCCCGGCGCCCACGGCAACGCCCGTCGCCGCCACGCCCGCGCGGCCGGCCGGACCGTCGAATTCGCGGATCGAGGCCGTTCGCGCCATCGTCAAGCCGCAGACCGCCGATGCCGCGGATGACGAATACAGCTATGGCTACCGCCTGTGGGAAGCGAAGTTCTACCCCGAGGCGCAGCAGCAGCTGAAGCTCTACCTAGAGAAGTATCCCAAGCACGCCCGTTCGAGCTGGGGCCGCAACTTGCTTGGCCGCGCTTATCTGGACGATGGCAATCCGCTGGAGGCGGCCAAGTGGTTCGTCCAGAACTACCAGACCGACAAGCGCGGCGATCGCGCGCCGGACAGCCTGCTGTACCTCGCGGTGTCGATGAAGCAGCTCAAGGACAACAAGCGGGCCTGCATCGCGCTGGCCGAATTCAGCGAAACTTATGCCAGCGAGGCCGCCGGCCGCCTCAAGGGCACTTACGATTCCACGCGCAGTGGACTGGGCTGCGCCTGATCCCGAGCTGACGCCCGCGCCCGAAGCCGTCGAACGGTTCCGGGCAGGGCTGTCGGCGCTCTGGCCCGAAGGCGTCGACGCGCCGGAGGCCCGGCTCGCCGTGGCGGTGTCGGGCGGGCCTGACAGCACGGCGCTGCTCCTGCTGGCCCAGGCGGCCCTGCCGGGGCGGGTGGAGGCAGCCACCGTCGATCATGGCCTTCGCCCCGAAAGCGGGCAGGAGGCGGACGATGTCGCCGCGCTCTGCCTCCGCCTGGGTGTCCCGCATGAAACGCTGAAGGTGTCGCTGGCGCCCGGCAATGTCCAGGCCGAGGCCCGCGCGGCGCGCTATGCGGCGCTGGCGGAGTGGATCGAGCGGCGCGGCCTTGCGGCCCTCTCTACCGCCCACCATGCCGACGACCAGGCCGAAACCCTGCTCATGCGCCTCAACCGCGCCAGCGGCGTGGCCGGGCTGGCCGGCGCGCGCAGCCGCGGCCATGTGCCGCTGACGGCGATACCACTGCTGCGCCCGGTGCTGGACTGGCGGCGCAGCGCGCTTGCCGAAGTCGTCGCGGGGATCGGTACGGTGCAGGACCCGAGCAATGCCAACGACCGTTTCGACCGCGTGCGGATCCGCAAGGCGCTGGCCGGGGCCGACTGGCTGGACGTGGCTGCGATCGCGCGCAGCGCCGAACATCTCGCCGAAGCCGATGCCGCGCTGGACTGGATGGCGGCGCTCGAATGGCGCTCCTGCGTGAGCAAGGAGCCGATGGGCCTGCGCTATCGTCCCCAGGCTCCGCGTGCCGTTGCGCTGCGGGTGCTGGCGCGCTGCATCACCGAACTCGGCGGCGAGGAACCGCGCGGCAGCGCCGTGGCGCGCCTGCTGGAAAGCCTGCGCGAGGGACGCCCTGCCTCGATCGGCGATCTCGTGGTTCGCCCCAATGCCGGGGGCTGGAGTTTCGCCCGCGCGCCGGTTCGCGCGGCCCGCAAGACCAGGCCCTAGCCTCCCGGCCCTTGCGCCGCCCCAGGGCCGCGAGGGCATGTCCGGGCGGCGCTCTCGCTCCGCCGCTCCGCAAACCCGTGGCGTCGCGGCGCGAACGGGTATAAGGGCGCGCGGATGCTACGCTTGTCCGACCTTGCCCTGCCGCTCGACCATGCTCCCGAGGATCTCGATGCCGCCGTCTGCGCGCGGCTGGGTCTGGAGCCCGGCGAACTCGAGCGCGTCACCGTGGTGCGCCGCGGCAACGACGCGCGGCGCAAGAACGCGATCAAGCTGGTCTATACCCTCGACGTGGCGGTCAGGGACGAGGCGAAAGTCCTGGCCGCACACCACGGCGACCAGCACGTCCGCCTGACGCCGGACACCTCCTACAAGTTCGTCACGCATGCGCCGGCAGGCTTCGACGGCCCGCGCCCGGTGGTGATCGGGGCCGGGCCCTGCGGCCTGCTCGCGGCGCTGGTCCTGGCGCAGATGGGCTTCCGGCCGATCATCGTCGAACGCGGCAAGGCCGTGCGCGAGCGGACCAAGGACACGTTCGGCCTCTGGCGCCGCTCGGTGCTGGATACCGAGAGCAACGTGCAGTTCGGCGAGGGCGGCGCGGGCACGTTCTCGGACGGCAAGCTCTACAGCCGCATCAAGGACAGCCGCCACCTCGGCCGCAAGGTCCTGACCGAATTCGTGAAGGCCGGCGCACCGGACGACATCCTCACCGAGGCCCATCCGCATATCGGCACGTTCCGCCTGGTGACGATGGTGATGTCCATGCGCGAGACCATCGAGCAGCTCGGCGGCGAATATCGCTTCGGCACCCGTGTCGACGACTTCGAAGTCGAGGAGGGCGCGGACGGGGAACGCCGCATCACCGGCCTGCATCTCTCCACCGGCGAACTGCTGCCTGCAAGTCACGTCATCATGGCGGTGGGCCATTCGGCGCGCGACACTTTCGAAGTGCTGCACAAGTGCGGGGTCTATATCGAGGCCAAGCCCTTCGCGATCGGCGTTCGCATCGAGCACCCGCAAAGCTGGATCGACACCGCGCGCTACGGCGACAATGCGGGCAATAAGATCCTGGGGGCGGCGGCCTATTCGATCGCGCACAAGGCCTCGAACGGCCGCACGGTCTACAGCTTCTGCATGTGCCCGGGCGGGCGCGTGGTGGCGGCGGCCAGCGAGCCGGGCCGCGTCGTCACCAATGGCATGAGCCAGTATTCGCGCGCGGAATTCAATGCCAATTCCGGCCTCGTCGTCGATATCGATCCCGACAAGGACTATCCCGGAGACCCGCTGGCCGGCATCGCCTTCCAGCGCAAGTTCGAGGAGCTGGCCTACAAGGCGGGCGGCGAGAACTACAAGGCGCCGGGGCAGAAGCTGGGAGATTTCCTTGCAGACCGGCCTTCCACCGAATTCGGCGAAGTGATCCCAAGCTATCAGCCGGGCGTTCACCTCACCGAGTTGAAGACCTGCCTGCCGGACTTCGTCGTCGATGCCATCCGCGAGGCGCTGCCCGTCTTCGGACGGCAGGTGCCGGGTTACGACCATCCCGACGTGGTGATGACGGGCGTGGAGACGCGCACGTCCTCGCCGGTGCGAATCACCCGCGGCCGGGACCTGCAGAGCCTCAACACGCGCGGGCTCTATCCCGCGGGCGAGGGCGCGGGCTATGCCGGCGGCATCCTCTCGGCAGCGGTGGACGGCATCCGCGTCGCGGAGGCGCTCGCGCTGGAGCTGGCTCCGGTTGCGGCAGGGGATGGGGGCAAGGCCGGCCAGTGATCCTTCAGCACCCGGCGCAGGAGCGGGATTTCTCCAAGGCTCCCGCGATCCCCACTGCGCGTCCGCTGTCAGCCGAAAGGCCCATGCCTTGAAAGACGCCTACGACGCCATCGTCCTTGGCGCAGGGGCCGCCGGGCTGTTCTGTGCGGCCTCCGCCGGGCAGCGGGGCAAGCGCGTGCTGCTGCTCGACCATGCCAACCAGCCGGGCAAGAAGATCCTGATTTCAGGGGGCGGGCGGTGCAATTTCACCAATCGCGACACGGCGCCCGATCGCTATCTTTCCAGCAATCCGCACTTCGCCAAGTCGGCGCTGAGCCGCTACACACCGGCCGATTTCCTCGAAATGGTGGAGGCCTACGGCATCGCCTGGCACGAGAAGACGCTGGGCCAGCTGTTTTGCGACGGATCGGCGCGGCAGATCGTCGACATGTTGCTGGAGGAATGCGCCAGGGGCGGGGTCGAGGTAAGCTGCGGCGATGCCCTGGGTGAGATCGCCCATGCCGACGGCCTCTACCGCGTGGCCTTCGGCGGCCGCGTCGCCCAGGCTCCGGCGCTGGTGATCGCCACCGGCGGGCCATCGATCCCAAAGATGGGCGCCACCGGCTTCGCCTACGATCTTGCACGGCAGTTCGGCCTCAAGGTCGTGCAGCCGCGCCCGGCCCTGGTCCCGCTGACGCTGGCCGGGGACGAGGCGCTGTTTCGAGAGCTTTCGGGCGTTTCGACGGAAGTGATCGCGCGGGTCAGCGGCAAGGAGGCGGGGAAGGCGGCCTTCCGGGAAGCGGCGCTGTTCACCCATCGCGGGCTGTCCGGTCCGGCGATCCTCCAGATTTCGAGCTACTGGCAGCGCGGCCAGACGGTGACCACGCAGTTCATGCCCGGTCGGGCGGAAGGCTGGCTCAAGGACGCCAAGCGTGAACGCCCGCGCACCAGCTTGCGCAAGGTTCTGGCCGAGGCCTTGCCGGACCGCCTGGCGGAAGCGCTCTGCGAACGGTTGGCCCTCCCCGGCGAACTCGGCGCCATGTCCGACAAGGCGCTGGGCGCCGCCGAAGCAAAGCTGGCGCGCTGGCCATTCGTGCCGGACGGTTCGGAAGGGTTCGCCAAGGCCGAAGTGACGGCGGGCGGGATCGATACCGGCGCGCTTTCGTCCAAGACCATGGAAGCGCGCAAGGTGCCGGGGCTCTACGTCATCGGCGAGGCGGCCGACGTGACGGGCTGGCTGGGCGGCTACAACTTCCAATGGGCCTGGGCGAGTGCTCGCGCCGCCGGACTGGCGCTCTAGCGGCCTCGGGTGTCTCTGGCGCGGGCCCGGCGAAATTCTGCCTGGGCACCGCGTCACAGCGTCATCAGGATCTCGCGGCGGTTCGCGCCCTTCCAGGCCAGGGTGCGGTCCAGCAGGGCGATCGTGACGGCGCAGCCGGTGGCATCGTCGCCCTTGCCCGACATGGCCTCGCGCACTTTGTCATGGCTCAGGCGAGTCGTGCCGACCACTTCGTCGATCAGTTCGCCGGGCACCATGGCGGTCCGCTCGCCGTGGTCCTGCGGGCGACCGAGCTTGCCGGTTTCCGCGAGGTGCGCCGCGAATTCACGCTCTTTCCCGCGCAGTTCGGGCGGGACCGGGGTGATCCCGTCGAGCACGCCGGAATTGCGCAAGTGGATGCAGGCCGCATCGCTCTGCGCCCGGGCCGCGCGCAATTGGGCAAGGCGCAGGGTCATGGCGGTGTCGAGGTCCGCGCCCGGCAATTCGCGTCCATTGAGGAAGCTGCGGCCGCGCACGATCTCCACGGACTTGCGCACGACGGCGGACTGGTCCTGCCCGTTCTCCAGCAAGTCGCGCGCCTGCGCATTGAGCAGCCCGGCCAGTTCCGGCTGACGGTCCCATAGCCAGGATGGGTCGTGGCCTTCTCCGAAGGTTTCCTCGACGGCGGCCTGCATGGCGGCCCAGCTATCGTGCTCCAGCGTGGAGCGACGGCCCGAAGGGCTGTCCGCCAGTGCCAGTACGACCCCGAGGGCGATCACGCCCAGCAGCACCAGGAGACCGGCGGCGAAAGGATTGCCGCCTTCCCACGAGGCGACGCGTTCCGGCGCGAAATGGGTTTCCAGCTCGGGGAAGTTCTTGCGCACGCCGCGCAGCAGGCCGTCCACGTCGCCTTGCGCGGGCTTGCGGAGCATGCGGAACAGGCCGGCCTTGCCGGGTCGGGCCAACTCGTTCCACGCCTTGTGATAGCGATGGCCGGGCTGGAGCACGTTCTGCTGGAAACGATAGCCCCGCAGGCGCGCGCCAAGGAAGGCGACGCCGGGGCGCGCGTCGTGAGCGGCCCATTCCCGTTCCCAGCCGAAGGCGGCATTGGCATCCTCCAGCAACGGCGCCGAGCGGGGCCATCCGCGGGCGAGGACTTCGGCCAGCCAGTCCTCGATCTGCTGGGCGCGGGTGATATGGGCCTGCGCGGCATCGTCCAGGATCTTGCGCAGGGCGCGCGTGGCTTGCCGTGCCTCGGTTTCGGAGAGCGGCTCGCTGGCTGCCGCGCTCTCGGGATCGAGCAGGATCGCCAGTCGCTCGGCAGGGCTTTCGCCGGGGCGCAGGCCCAGCGCATCGTCGGCGGCGTGGTTGCCCGGCAGGAAGGGCGCGGTGAACGGATCGATGGTGGTGAGCGGAATGCCCGCGCCGCTCACGCCCTCGCGCGCGGCGGCGGCGGCCCAGGCCATGCGGCCGAGCATGGTGGTGTCGTCCGGCTCGCCCGGGCGGGCGGCCAGCGGCTGGGCGCCGCTCCATTCGCCCGGCAGTTCCGGCGCGGCGTAAGTCCAGCGCGCGGGCGCTTCGGGAGAAGGTCCGAACTCCGGCTCGAACTCCGTATCCTCGTCGATCGGTTCCGGCTCTTCGCTCGCGGCGGCGGCCATGCCCCGCGCCAGGCGCAGCGCATGGTCGCGGGCCTCGCGAAGCTGCGCGAATCCTTCGACGTCCCGGTCCACGTCCATGGCCTTCAGCCGCGCGGCATAGGCCTTGCGGATGGCGGCGGTGTCGGCCGTCATGCCGATGCCGAGGATCGACCAGGGGGCGCTCATAAGGGGCTGCTCCCTTCGACTTCGTCCAGCCGGGCGGCGAGCACCGCGCGGGCATCGGCGATGCTTCGCGGGTCCTGGGTATCCAGCGCACCGGCGAACAGCGTGATCCAGTGCCCGATCGCCTGGCGGACGTCGCCGATGTGATCCTCGTAGCAGCGTTCGGCGCGGGCCATCAGCGCGACGTGAGCGGCATCCTCGCGGGGATGGAACTTGAGCCTGGCCAGGGCCGCGCGGCGCTCGTCCAGTTCCTTGCGGCCGGGCCGGTCCTCCTCGTCGACGATGACGAGGTTGCGCTCGGTGCCGTTGACCGGGATGTGGACGTCGATCTCCAGCAGCCCGGAACTGTCGTAGGAGAAGCGCACTTCCGCCGAGACTTCGCCGGCCGGGCGCGGCGGCACGGGGATGGCGATGTGGCCCAGCTTGACGTTGCCGCGCACTTCGCGGGCTTCGCCCTGGTAGATGCCGAATTCCAGCGTCTTCTGGTTGTTGCCCAGAGTGGAATAGGTATTCACTCGCGAGACCGGCACCGGCGTATTGCGCTCTATCACCGGCGAGAACAGCCCGCGCTGCAAGCCGCCGTGGCCGTCCTGCTCCGCCACTTCGACGCCGAGCGTGAAGGGGCACACGTCAGTGATGCGGATCTCGTCCAGCGCGGCATCGCGGCCCAGCAGCGCGGCCTGCATCGCCGCCCCCAGCGCGACGGCGTGGTCGGGATGGACCGAGGCATTGGGGAACCGGCCGAACAGGCGGGTGATCGCCCGGCGTATCACCGGCATGCGTGTGGCCCCGCCGACCAGCACGATCTCGGAGAGTTCCGAAGCGTCGATCGCGCAATCGCGCAAGGCCCGGACGACGGGTTCGCGCAGCCGGCGCAGCAGCGGTTCGCAGGCGCTTTCGAACTCGGCCTCGGTAATCGTGCCGGCGAGGCGTTCCTCGCCCAGAACTACCGCGAATTCCGCTTCGGGCGCTGTGGTCAGGGCGCGGCGGCAGCTCTCGGCCGCGCGTTTGAGCAGCGCCTCGCGCCGGTCGGCGGGCAAGGCGTCCAGCCTGGCTTCCGGATCGATGCGCGGCTTGGCGAAGGCTGCCAGGGCATGGTCGAAATCGTCCCCGCCCAGCCGGTTGTCCCCGGCCGAGGCGCGCACTTCGACGATGCCGTCGAACATCTCGACCACCGAGACATCGAACGTCCCGCCGCCGAGGTCGAAGACGAGGAACGGCTCGCGGTCGCCCTTGTTCTGAAGGCCGAAGGCAAGAGCGGCGGCGGTCGGTTCGTTGATGAGGCGGCGCACGGCAAGCCCGGCAAGTTCGCCCGCACGGCGCGTCGCCTTGCGCTGGCGGTCGTTGAAGTAGGCGGGGACGGTGATGACGGCCTCGGTCGGGCGTTCGCCGGTCAGCGCCTCGACATCGGCGGCGAGCGCGCTCAGCACCAGCGCCGAGAGGTCCTCGGCAGCGTAGTCCTTGCCGCCGAGCCGGCTTCCCAGCCGGGCCGTGGCGGCCGTGCCCATCAGGCGCTTGAAGCTGGTGGCGGTATCCTGCGGATGCGCGGCAAGGCGGTCCAGCGCGGAACGGCCGATCCATGCCTGGCCGCCGGCTGCGACGGAGACGGCGGAAGGGGTCAGCAATTCGCCCAGGGCATTGGGCACGAGCACGGCTTCGCCGCCCTGCCAGATCGCCACGGCACTGTTCGTCGTCCCCAGATCGATCCCGATCAGCATCCCGCCGTGCCGCTCACTTCCCGGACCACCGAAAAAACCCCCTCATCTTCGCACTTTGTCCCGCCGGGCGTGATTCCACCGGCGAGGCAATCGTTGCCTAGAGCATTTTCGGCGCAGGTGGAATCACCAGAAGGCCGGGAAATGCCCAGGCAGGAAAAAGAGCGGGAAACGGGCGGATGGAGACGAAAGCCGGCGGCGATCAGCTCTGCGTGGTCTGGCGCACGACGAGGCGGGGCGGCATGACCAGGCTCTGCGTGGGCAGCCCTTCGATCCGGGCCCTGAGCTTTTCGACCAGCGCCCGCGCGCCCTCGGCGATTTCCTGACGGATGGTGGTGAGCGGCGGCGTGGTCTGTGCGGCCAGCGGCAGGTCGTCGAAACCGACGATCCGCACCTGTCCGGGAACCGCGCGGCCCATGTCGTGCAGGATGCGCAGGGCCGACATGGCAATGAGGTCCGACGCGGCGACAATACCGTCTATCGGGCCATCGATCGCGCGACCGGCCGTGGCGAGCGCCTGTTCGATCTGCGGTCCCATCGATTCGTCCGCCAGTTCGACCGGGAGATGGACGAAGGGCGCGCCGGCCGCCTCGGCCGCCATGGCGGCGCCGCGATAGCGGGTGGCGATCTCGATCCCGCCGGTCTGGCCCAGGAAGGCGAGATTGCGGGCGCCCGCAGCCAGCAGATGCTCCACGGCGATGCGGCCGCCCAGTTCGTTGTCGGTGCCGACCACGCAGTGGCTCTGGCCGCTGCGATAGTGGCCCCAGACGACCATGGGGCGGTAGGTCTGCGACACCCGTTCGATCACCGGGAACTGGTCCGACTGGCCGATGACGATGATCCCGTCGACCATGCCCGACCCGCTGAGACGCTCCAGCCAGTCCGTTGAGCCGTCCGGCATCGCGCGGCTGAGCATGACGTCGTAGCCGCTCTCGGTCAGCTCGTCCGCCAGATGGCCCAGCAGCGTCAGGAAGAACGGGTCGGAGATGTGCTGGCGCTTTTCATGGCCGAGCGGAATGACCACGCCGATCACCCCGGTACGCCCGGTGCGCAGCTTGCTGGCCATCTGGTTCGGCTTGAATCCGTGCTGGCGGGCCAGCGCCTGGATGCGATCGCGCGTCTCGGCATTGACCAGGGCCTTGCCGGCCAGGGCGCGCGAGACGGTTCCTGCCGAAACGCCGGCGATGCGGGCGAGATCGGCCAGGGTGCGGACATGGGGGCGGTCGTCATGCCCAGCCCCGCCATGCCCAGCTCCAGCATGCAGGCCCCCTTCGCGCAGGCCACCCTCATTCGGCGCGGCTTCGGTCCCTTCAAGCGGGCCGGGCGCCGGCATGTCCATCAGCTGATCGTCGTTCCCCGCCATCCATCTTCCTTTTTCCGGCCGGCTAACTGTTCGAATCCCGCGGCGGAAACGGGTGGTCCGTTTGATATCTGTCTGTTCCACGCTGCGGCCGGCGCGGGGCGACTGCCAGAAGCGTCGCGCCTGCACCGGCCAGCATCAGGAACCCGGCCAGGACCAGCGCATTGCGCGGATCCGAAGCCAGCAGCGATTTATAGATCAATGGCATCGTCACCGTCTCGATCAACATGGGCGCCACGATTAAAATATTGAAAAGACCAACGTAGAGCCCGGTCCGTTCGGGAGGGATCGCGCTGGCGAGAATGATGTAGGGATTTGCCATCATTCCGGCCCAGCCGAGGCCAAGCCCGATCATCAGCGGCGCCAGGGCGGCCATTGAATTGGCCTGGGGTATCAAGCACATGGCCAGTCCCGAAGCGGCGAGGCAGGCCATGTGGATCCATGCCGCGCCGAATCGCCGCACGAGGGGGATGAGCGCCAGCGCCGCGGCGAAGGCGATGGCGTTGTAGAGTGCGCCGAGTTGCTGGGTCTCCAGGATCGCCGCGCGATAGGCGGGCGTGGCGGGGTCGGACGTGCCGTGGATCGAACGGGCCAGCGCGTCGGTTATGAACTGCCAGTAGACGAACATCGCATACCATTGGCAGAGCATCGAAGGCGCCAGCCGCCGCATCGGTGCCGGCATTTCCCGCAAGGCCGCGCCAAGCTCGCGCAGCAGCGCGCGCGGGGCCAGGGAGGTCGCGGTTGCGCCGCCGGTTTGCAGCGCGCGATCCGCTTCCGCAAGCGGCAGTTCCGGCACGCGCAGGAGCGACCACACCACGGTGGAAAGCGAGAGCACGGCGCCGATCGCGAAGGCCACGCGGACGATGGCGGGAATGCCGTTGGCGTCCAGCAGGTCGCGGTCGATCGTGGCGGCCAGCAGCGAAGGCGCAAGGTAGGACAGTGTCTGGGCAAGGCCGGTGAAGGCGCTTTGCGTGAGAAAGCCGGTGGCCCGCTGCGCGGGACGCAGCCGGTCGGCCACATAGGCGCGGTAGGGCTCCATGGTCACGTTGTTGCCCGCGTCCAGCAACCAGAGCAGGGCCGCGGCCGCCCAGAGCGAGGGCGAATAGGGCATGGCGAGCAGGCACAGCGAGCAGATCACCGCGCCGATCAGGAAGTAGGGCGTGCGCCGCCCGAAGCGGGACCGGGTACGATCGCTCATCGCGCCGACCAGGGGTTGCACGATCAGCCCCGTCATCGGCCCAGCCAGCCAGAGCAGCGGCAGGATCGCCTCGGTAGCGCCGAGCGTGCGGTAGATCGGGCTCATGTTGGCCTGTTGCAGGCCGAAGCTGAACTGGAGACCGAGGAAACCGAGGTTCATTTCGCAGATGCGCAGCAGCGAGAGTTCGGGCTTTGCGCCTGGATTCATGGGCTCCTCCGAACTTGCGGCCGTGCCTTGTTCTATCGCGAAACCGGTGCGCTTCAAATCCGTCGATCTACCGCCCTGGCATGGGGCCGGGGTTTTAGCGGCGATTTCCTAGGTTTAATTGCGGAATTGACGAAAAGTCACGGATACCCTGCAATCCATTGCTCGCTGCCGAGCCGTGAAGCTCCGAGTCTAAAGTCCTCGATTGCAGGGATATTCGCGCATGTCCGAAACCGAACTGGCCCTCTCGCCGCTGCCGTGGACGGCCCGCGATCTCGCGCGGCTGGAAGCAGGCGCCTTCGACCGGGCGCCGCGGCTGGAGGACGCGGACGTCCGCCGCATTTCGCGCGATCTGGACGTCTGGGACGCCTGGCCGCTGGCCGATATCGATGGCACGCCGCGGCGTTGGCGCAGCGGCGAATTGTGGTTCGCACTCGCCGCTCCGGCCTTTGCCGACCCCGAGATGCGCCATGCCCACGCGCGCATCCACCACTTCCATCGCAAGGACGGACGCTTCCGCCACCTCGGCGCGACGTTCCCGGACGGGTTCACGCCCGGCAGCCGCGAATGGTCCGGTTCCGCCACGATAGAGGACGGGATGGTGACACAGCGCTTCACCGCGGCGGGGATGCGGGGGGAGCGCGATCTCTCGTTCCGTCAGCGCCTCTTTGCCAGCAGGGCGCGGCTGCCGGAGAGCGGAGAGGCCTTTGGAGACTGGTCCGAGCCGGAGGAAATCGTCGCGCCGGCGGACCTCCACTACATGACCCGGCACGAGGGCGGCGGCCGGGCCGGGGCGATCAAGGCGTTTCGCGATCCCAGCCTGTTCCGCGCGGCGGACGGTACGCGTTACGTGCTGTTCACGGCCTCTTCGGCCGTGCGGCGCGGCGCCCATAACGGGGTGATCGGTCTGGCGCGGCAAAAGTCGGACGGCATGTTCGCCAAACTGCCGCCGCTGGTCGACGCGGCAGGCGTGAACAACGAGCTGGAGCGGCCGCATATCGTGAGCCATGGGGGGCTCTGCTATCTCTTCTGGTCGACCCAGGCAGGTGTCTTCGCGCCGGGGATCGCCGCGCCCACGGGGCTTTACGGGGCGGTTTCCACCGGGATCGGCGCGCCGTGGCGTCTGCTCAACGGGCACGGGCTGGTTTTCGCCAATCCCAAGGACGCGCCGTGGCAGGCCTATAGCTGGTGGGTGCTGCCAGACCTGCAAGTCGCCAGCTTCGTCGATTACCGGGGGCCGGGGGAAGGGCCGAAGCGGGGCAAACCTCGCGGGAGAGCGCACTTCGGGGGCACTTTCGCGCCCTTCCTCCAGCTTCGGCTGGACGGTGCCAGGGCCGGGCTCGGTTAGGCGGCAATTCCCTCCGCCACCGAAGTGCAAATAAATCAATTTCGCACCGTTAAACGAATGTTGCGTGACAGGGAAATCACGTTACAACCTCGCCATGCCGACGAGACCGGCCGGTCGCTTCGGGTCGCCGCATCGTCATGTGTGTGGTTGAAAAGGCCCTGCCGTCATCTTTCGCCCGAGGCGGAAAAGCGGAAGGATGCCGGATCGCTGGACCGGCCCTATATTCGTCGTCTGGCAGCAGGCGCACTGCGACGCCTCGCCTGCCGTTGATATGCGGGAGAATGCAATGAGCGCAGACGATCTGACCGCCGCCCCCAAGACCCGAACCAAGCCGAGTCGCAAGGCCTCCGCGCTGCAGCCTGCCATCGTGGCGCGCATCCGCGATTCGCTGCTGCCCGGCGACGCGCCCGATGAAGGCGCCTGGGTCGAGGAAGCCGCGCACGTCCTGCTCGAACTGGCCGCGCACCGCGCGCCCGAGACTCCGGTGATCGAGATCGCTTCGGAGAACGACGAGCGCCGCTATCTGCGCATCGCCATCGTCAACGACGACATGCCCTTCCTGGTCGACTCGGTCGCCGCGGTCATTGCCGAGGCGGGCCTCGTGATCGACCGCCTGGCTCACCCGGTCGTTCGCGTGGAGCGCGATGCCAAGGGCGACCTCGTCGCCCTTCCGGAAGAGGCCGGCGAAGGCGCGCGCCGCGAATCGATGATCTACATCGAGACCGCCCGTGCCGATGCGCGCCAGCGCCGCGATATCCAGGCCGCTCTGGAAACCACGCTGGCCGACGTGCGGATCGCCGTGGCCGACTGGCCGAAGATGGTCGAGGCGATGGACGCCGATGCCGACCGCGTCGACGATGCCGAAGGCGCCGAGCTTCTGCGCTGGTTCGCCGGCGGCATGCTCACCCAGCTGGGCCATGTCACCCGCCGCCGCGACGGCAGCCATGCCGACCAGCTCGGCGTGTGCAAGCGCGAGGCCCGCGACCTCCTGTCCGACGCCAGCTACGACCGAGCCTTCGAGACTTTCGATGCCCAGCTTGCCGCGGGCGAGGTGCGTGCGCCGATGGTCATCAAGGCCAATGTCATTTCCACCGTCCATCGCCGCGTACCGCTGGACCTGTTCCTGGTGCCGGTCATCGAGGGCGGCAAGATCGCCGCGCTTTCGGTCCATGCGGGCATGTGGACGAGCGCCGCGCTGGCCGTTGCGCCGGACCGGGTTCCCCGTCTGCGCCGTCTCCTGGCCGGGCTTGGCAGCAAGCTGGGCTTCGACCCGGGCGGCCACACCGGCAAGGCCCTGGCCCATGCCATGACCAGCCTGCCGCACGACCTGGTGCTGGGCTTTGGTGAAGCTGACGTCGAGCGCCTGGCCACGACGATGACCGCGCTGGTCGACCGTCCGCGCCCGCGCCTGGTGGTCACTGCCTCGCCGCTGTCGCGCCACCTTTTCGCATTCGTGTGGATCGCCCGCGACACGCTCTCCACCCAGATGCGCAAGCGCATCCAGGCGATGATCGAGGAAGCCGCGCAGGCCCCCACGCTGGACTGGGCGCTCAGTGTCGAGGCGGGCAACCTGGCCATGCTGCGCTATACGCTCGACATTCGCGAGGGCACTCAGGTGCTTGACGAGGAAGCGCTCGACCACCGTTTGCAGGTCATGCTGCGCGGCTGGGGTGAGGCGGTGGAAGCCGCGCTGGCCCAGTCGCTCGAACCTGGCCGGGCCGCCGCCATCGCCACCCGCTATGCCGAAGGCTTCCCGATGGCCTATCGCAGCGACTACGGTCCGGGCGAGGCCGCCATCGACATCGGCCACATGCGCGGACTGGTGGTCGGCGATGCCGGTACCGAAGCGCGCGGCAGCCGCGGGGTGCGCCTCTACCAGCACGATTCGGGCGAAGCGCCGCAGCTTCGCCTCAAGATCTACCAGGCCGAGGGCAGCCTGCCCCTCTCCGACGCGGTGCCCGCGCTGGAGAACTTCGGCTTCCGGGTGCTGGCGGAAATGCCGACCCCGCTCGACCGCGGCCGGATCGGCACGATCCACGATTTCACGCTCGCCCTGCCGACCGGCAGCGATGCGCGCGAAGTGCTCAAGCTGGCGCCGATGATCGAGGACGCCCTGGCCGGCGTGCTCAACAACCAGGCCGAGAACGATCCCTTCAACCGCCTGGTCCCCGGCCTCGGCCTCTCCAAGCGCGAGGCCGACTGGCTGCGCGCCTGGTATCGCTACTTGCGCCAGGCGGGCATGCACTTCGGTATCGGCACCGTGGTCGATGCGCTGCTCGGCGCTCCGGCCGTGACGCTGGGCATCATCGACTTGTTCCGCGGCATTCACGATCCCGCCTTCAAGGGCGACCGCGCCCAGGCCAAGGCCCAGGCGCAGGAAGCCATCCGCGCCGGCCTGGCCGAGGTCAACGCCATCAACGACGACCGCGTCCTGCGGGCCTTCCGCGATGTCGTGGCCGCCATGCTGCGTACCAATGCCTTCGCGCCCGCCGGTGAGACCGCGCTGGCCTTCAAGTTCGATTCCGCGCTGGTCCCCGGCCTTCCCAAGCCGCTGCCCTGGCGCGAGATCTTCGTCTATTCACGCCGCGTGGAAGGCATCCACTTGCGCGCAGGCCCCGTCGCGCGCGGCGGACTGCGCTGGTCCGACCGCCGCGACGACTATCGCACCGAAATCCTGGGCCTGATGAAGGCGCAGCGCGTGAAGAACGCGGTGATCGTGCCGACCGGCGCCAAGGGCGGCTTCTATCCCAAGCAGCTTCCCGATCCCGCGCTCGACCGCGCCGGATGGGCGGCCGAGGGGCAGGCGAGCTACGAGATCTTCATCGGCACCTTGCTCTCGATCACGGACAATATCGTGGCGGACAAGGTCGTCCACCCCAAGGGCGTGGTGATCCTCGACGGCGAGGACCCCTATTTCGTGGTCGCGGCGGACAAGGGCACTGCCAAGTTCTCCGACGTCGCCAACGGCATCGCCGAATCGCGCGACTTCTGGCTGGACGACGCCTTCGCCAGCGGCGGCTCCAACGGCTACGACCACAAGGCCATGGGCATCACCGCGCGCGGCGCCTGGCTTTCGGTGCAGCGCCACTTCCTGGAAATGGGCGTCGACGTGCAGAACGACCCGGTCCGCGTGATCGGCTGCGGCGACATGTCGGGCGACGTGTTCGGCAACGGCATGTTGCTTTCCCGCTCGCTCAAGGTCGTGGCCGCTTTCGACCACCGCCACATCTTCCTCGACCCGGACCCCGATGCCGCGAAAAGCTGGGCCGAGCGTCGGCGCATGTTCGACCTGCCGCATTCGAGCTGGGAAGACTATGACAAGGCGCTGATCTCCAAGGGCGGCGGCGTGTTCTCGCGCAAGTCCAAGTCGATCGCACTGACGGACGAAGTGCGCGCCGCCCTGAGCATCGAGGCGAGCGAGCTGGACCCCGAATCGCTGATCTCGGCGATCCTCTGGGCGCCGGTCGACCTGCTGTGGTTCGGCGGTATCGGCACTTACGTGAAGTCCTCCGGCGAGAACAACGCCACTGTGGGCGACCCGGCCAACGATGCCTTGCGCGTCAGCGCCAACGAACTGCGCGTGCGCGTGATCGGTGAAGGCGCCAACCTGGGCGTCACCCAGGCCGCGCGCATCGAGTTCGCCTCCAGGGGCGGGCGCATCAACACCGACTTCATCGATAACTCGGCGGGCGTCGACTGCTCGGACAACGAGGTCAATATCAAGATCGCGCTGGCCGCCGCCAAGCGGGCCGACAAGCTCACCGAGGAAGAGCGTGTCGAACTGCTGCGCGAGATGACCGACGAAGTGGCCGAGCTGGTGCTGGAGGACAACCGCCTCCAGGCCCTGGCGCTTTCCATCGCCGAGCGCGGCGGGGCGACGGCCATGCCTTCGCATATCCGCCTGATCGAGACGCTGGAGGAAGGCGGCAATCTCGACCGCAAGACCGAGGGGCTGGCCGACAACGAAACGCTCGGCCGCCGCGCGCAGGACGGGCGCGGGCTGACCCGCCCCGAATTGGCGGTGCTGCTGTCCAGCGGCAAGCTGGTGCTTCAGGCGGCGATCGAGAACTCGGCCCTGGCGACGGATGCAACGCTCCAGCCCATGCTGCTGGCGGCCTTCCCGCAGCCGATGCAGGCCAGGTTCGCCCGCTTCATCGAAGGCCACCGCCTGGCCGGCGAGATCATCGCCACCAAGCTGGCCAACCGCATCGTCAATCGCCTGGGCATCGTCCATCCCTTCGAACTGGCCGAGGAGGAGGGCGCGGACCTTGCGCAAGTCGCCGCCGCCTTCGCGCTGGCGGAGCAGCTCTTCAATCTCGACGCCCTCTGGGAACGCCTCGAAGTGGCGCCGATGAGCGAAGACGCCCGCATCGCGTTGTTCGACCGCACGGCCGGCGTGGTGCGCGGGCACATGGCGGACCTGCTGCGGGCGGGCGCGGGACAGGCCGCGCCGTCCGAAGTCATGGCCCGGATCGGCAAGCCGGTGGCCACGCTCTCGGTCGATACGCACGAGCTGCTGGGCGAACGCATCGTCGCGCATTCGAAGAAGCTGCGCAGCGGCCTGCTCGAACTCGGCGCGCCCGAGGACGAGGCGGGCATGGTGGCCAACCTCTACGACCTCGACGGGGCCGTAGGCATCGCCGCGCTGGCGGCCGATGCCGGGATCGATCCGCGTCAGCTGGTGGGGGCCTTCACCCGCATCGGCGCGGGACTGGGGCTGGACTGGGCGCAGGCCAGTGCCTCGATCATGAACCCTTCGGACCCGTGGGAGCGCCTGCTCGTCGCCGGTCTTGCCCGCGACTTCCAGCAGATGCGCCTCGACTTCCTGAAGCGCCTGGCCGGAACCAAGGCGGGCAAGTCCGACCCGGCGGCGGCCGCCGAGGAATGGGGCCGCGCGCATATCGCCGCGATCCAGACCTTCCGCGCGATGGTGCAGCGTGCGGAAAACACCGTGCCGCTGAGCCCCGCCATGCTGGCGCAGATCGCCAGCCAGGCAAGGAACCTGCTCGGGCGGTAAGTGGAGACGGGGCAGGGGTTTTCTCCTGCCCCGTCTCCATTCCTTTCGTCATTGCGAGCGGAGCGAAGCAATCCAGAGTCGCGCAGAGCCGCCCTGGATTGCTTCGTCGGCTTCGCCTCCTCGCAATGACGAAGGTGGGGGGCAGGGGCGTAGGAGTGTGGGAGCGTGAGGACGACGGGCGTAGGGGCGAGTTGATGGCCGGACACGGCCCATCATCAGCGCGCAGGTCGGCCGAAATCTCACTCGTCATCCTGAAACAGGTTCAGGATGACTAGCATAGCTCGAGTGCCTTGCCGCACCTCCATCCCCGCCACACCCAAACCACCCCTCACTCCAGCGGCAGAGTGCGCGGTTCCTTGATCGCCTCCAGCACGATGCTCGACTTCACGTCGCGCACGCCGGGAATGCGCACGAGCGTTTTCAGCGTGATCTGCGACAAGTGCTCCACGTCGCGGGCGATGATGTGGATGATGTAGTCCATGTCGCCGGTCACGGCGTGGCAGGCGATGACATAGGGATTGTCGCGGATCGCCTGTTCGAAGCGCGTGATGTTCTCGTCGATATGGGCGTTCAGGTTTATCAGCACATAGGCTTCCAGTTCGAAGCCGAGCTTGCGCGGGTCGAGCACCGGCGCGTAGCCCAGGATCACCCCGTCGTCCTCCAGCCGCTTGATGCGGCGGCTGACCGGCGTGGCGGAAAGCGCGGTGCGTTCGGCCACTTGCGCCACCGGCATGCGCGCGTCTTCCTGCAAGGACGCGATGATTTTGCGGTCGAATAAATCCAGCTGCATGAATCCCCTGCCTTGAGCCAACTTCCTGGTGGAATCCCCTTTTACAGGCCGCCAGCGCGCGCGCAATCGCACGAATCTGCCATGAGACTTGTGGTATTCTCTAGGGAATGAAGAAGCCCTCCACCGAGACATCGACGAGCGAGCTTCGGGGAGAGTATGAAGGCGCTGCCGCGGACTACACGGTCGGGCAGGACTGGCATGCCTACACCCCCGAAATGCACGAACGCTGGCGCCGCCTTCATGCGCGGCAGTCGGCGCTTGTCGAGACATATGCCTGCCGCGCTTTCCGCGAGGGCTTGGCGCGGCTGGACTGCGCGGACGGCATCCCGCGCTTCGAGGATGCCAACGCGATTCTCGGCGCTGCCACGGGCTGGGAGCTGGTGGGTGTTCCGGGCTTCATTCCCGATGCCGTGTTCTTCGACCACCTTGCCCATCGCCGCTTCCCGGTAACCCGCTGGCTGCGCGAGGAGCATGAGCTGGACTATCTGGTCGAGCCGGACGTGTTCCACGATTTCTTCGGCCATGTGCCGATGCTGCTCGATCCCACCATCGCCGATTTCCTGGAGCTTTACGGCAAGGCCGGGGCGCGGGCCATGGCGATGGATGCGCTGGGGATGCTGGCGCGGATCTACTGGTACACCATCGAATTCGGCCTGGTCCGCGAGGACGGCGCGTTGAAGGTCTTCGGCGCCGGCATCATCTCCTCGGCCAGCGAAACCCGCTTTTCCATCGAGGATCGCGCGGTCCTGCGGCTGCCCTTCGATGCCGTGCGCGTCATGCGCACCGGTTACATGATCGATGCTTTCCAGAAGACCTACTTCGTCCTGGAGAGCCTGCCGCAGCTGATCGAGGATCTGGTCGGGCTGGATTTCGGCCCCGTCTACGAAACCTGGCGCGCGGCGCCGCCCATTCCTGCCGGAGAGACGCTTTCCGGCGAAATTCCTTTCGGAGAAACGCTTCCATGACCGACCTTCTCGAAACCTCCATCGAGCCAAATCCCATCGGACTGGACGGCTTCGAGTTCGTCGAGTTCTCGGCGCCGGAAAAGGGCGTGCTGGAGCCGGTCTTCGAGGCGATGGGCTTCACGAAGATCGCCCGTCACCGCTCGAAGGACGTGGAACTCTGGCGCCAGGGCGGCATCAATTTCATCACCAATTACGAGCCGCACAGCCCGGCCTGGTTCTTCAGCCGCGAGCATGGCCCTTCGGCCTGCGGCATGGGGTTCCGCGTTCGCGACGCCCGCGCCGCCTATGCCGAACTGCTGGCCCGCTCGGCCGAGCCGGTTTCGGTCGAGACCGGACCGATGGAACTGCACCTGCCGGGCATCCGCGGCATCGGCAACTCGATCATCTATCTGATCGACCGCTACGAGCGCGCCGATGAAACCGGCGAAAGCGACGGCGCCCTGTCGATCTACGACATCGACTTCGACTATCTGCCCGGCGTCGATCGCCACCCGGTCGGCGCCGGCTTCGACGTGATCGACCACCTGACCCACAACGTCTACGGCGGCCGCATGGCCTATTGGGCGGATTACTACGAGAAGCTCTTCAACTTCCGCGAGATCCGCTATTTCGACATCAAGGGCGAATATACCGGCCTCACCTCCAAGGCGCTCACCGCGCCGGACGGCAAGATCCGCATCCCGCTCAACGAAGAGGCCGAGGGCGGGAAGGGCCAGATCGACGAGTTCCTGCGCGCCTTCAACGGCGAGGGCATCCAGCACATCGCGCTGATCTGCGACGATCTCGTCGGCGCCTGGGACAAGCTCAAGGCGCTGGGCGTGCCGTTCATGACCGCGCCGCCGGAAACCTACTACGAGATGCTCGAAGAGCGGCTGCCCGGCCATGGCGAGCCTGCCGACCAGCTCAAGATGCGCGGCATCCTGCTCGACGGCACTACCGATGAAGTCGGCGCGGGCGGCCAGCCGCGCCTGCTGCTCCAGATCTTTGCCGAGGCCCGCGTCGGGCCGGTGTTCTTCGAATTCATCCAGCGCAAGGGCGACGACGGTTTCGGAAACGGCAATTTCAAGGCACTGTTCGAAAGCATGGAGCGCGACCAGATCCGCCGCGGCGTGTTGAAGGTGGAAGAGCCCGCCGGATAAGCGGCGCGGCGCACACGAAATTGGGAGAGACGGGCGGGCCCACGCAGGCTCGCCCGCAATTCCCGGGAGACCGAAGATGACTGACGAGAGCCCGATGCCAGCCCCGATGCCCGACGCGACTTTGGCGCCGAAACTTGGTGGGATCCACCATGTCGCCTACCGTTGCCACGACGCGAAGGAGACCGTCGCGTTCTACCGCGAGGTGATGGGCATGGATTTCATGCTGGCCATCGCCGAAGACAAGGTGCCCTCGACCGGCGCCCCCGATCCCTACATGCACGTCTTCCTCGACTGCGGCGGCGGCAATGTGCTGGCCTTCTTCGAGCTTCCGAATTCACCCGAGATGGGGCGCGACGAGGCGACCCCCGCCTGGGTCCAGCACATCGCCTTCAAGGTGGAGGGCGAGCAGGACCTCCTTTCGGCCAAGCAGCGGGCCGAGGCGCGGGGCATTTCGGTGGTCGGCCCGGTCCATCACGGCGTCTTCAAGTCGATCTACCTGTTCGATCCCAACGGCCACCGCCTCGAACTCGCCTGGCAGTTCGGCAGCTCCGGCCAGATGGCCCAGCTCAAGGCCGTGGCCGACGACATGCTGGAGGAATGGGCGCGCACCAAGAAGGCCCCGCGTCACGCGGCCTGGCTGCACGAGAAGATCGCGGCGGAGACGTGAGGCTCCACGGCTACTGGC
Organism: Novosphingobium sp. PhB55; assembly: GCF_004368805.1. Lineage (NCBI taxonomy): Bacteria > Pseudomonadati > Pseudomonadota > Alphaproteobacteria > Sphingomonadales > Sphingomonadaceae > Novosphingobium > Novosphingobium sp. PhB55. The sequence continues at coordinate 131,415 of NZ_SODQ01000007.1, forward strand.
GCAGCTCCTCCAGCTACCGCCTGCGCATCGCGCTGGGTCTCAAGGGGCTTGAATACGAGCAGGTTGCGGTCAACCTGCTCGACGGGGAGCAGCGCTCCCGGGAGTACCGCCGCCTCAACCCCTACGGCGGTGTTCCGGCGCTGGAGATCGATGGGCGCATCTATGCGCAGTCGATGGCGATACTGGAATGGCTCGACGAGAGCTTTCCCGACCGTCCGTTGCTCCCCCGCGATATCGAGGACCGCTTCGCGTCGCGCGAACTGTCGTTGGCGATCGCCACCGAGCTTCATGCGCCGCTCAACCTGCCGGTGCTCAAATACCTGAAAAACGACCTCGGCCATGCGCAGGATGAAGTGGACGACTGGTATCGCCACTGGATCGCCCGCACATTCGAAAGCGTCGAGACGCGGCTGGCGCAGCGTCTGGAGGCGTCACGCGGGGCGGGGGATTTCCTGTTCGATGCGCCGGGGCTGTTCGAATGCGTCCTGGTGCCGCAGCTCTACAATGCGCGGCGGTTTTCCTGCGATCTATCGGCCTATCCGCACCTGACGCGGATAGATGCGGCCTGCCGGGAGCATCCGGCCTTCATCGCCGCGCATCCCGACCGCCAGCCGGACCGAAACTGAGCGCGTAAGGCTCCCGTCGGCGGAAACGCAGAGAATCCGGCGCTTTCCCTGCGTCCCGATGGGAAAAGACTACCTGGCAGGCGCCCTCAGGCCTTCGGCGTGACCCAGACCTCTACGGGCGCGGCGAACTTGCCCGGCGCAGGCTTGCCCACATGGACGCGGTCGGCGGTGACGAGTTCGCCGCTGGCGAGGTTGAAGCTCGCCCAGGGCTTGGGCATGCGGCCGAACGTCATCTTCTGGATGGGTTGGCCGGTGGTCGAATTCATGATGGTGGCGATAATGCTCATCCGCCCGCCCGTAGCGAGATCGTGGCGGGGCGGTCCAGCGGGCGGGGCAAGCTATGCACCGCCCAATTCGCTCAGCTTTCGGCAGGCGCCAGCAACAAGTCGCGCAAGGCGTGGAGGCTGGGCAGCACTTGCGCGCAGAGCAGCGTCTGTTCCTCGGTGGCGGGCAGCAGGTCGGGCACCATCACCGTGGCAATCCCGGCCGAAGTCGCCGAGCGGACGCCCGCGGGGCTGTCCTCGATCGCGACGCAATGCGCCGGATCGACACCGAGGCGGCTGGCGGCCAGCAGGTAGGGTTCGGGATGGGGCTTGGCCTCGGTCACGTCGTTGCGGGTGACCACGAGATCGAAATAGCGCAGCAGGCCCGCCTTTTCGAGGCGTTGCTGCGCATAAGGCGCTTCCGAGGACGTGGCGATGGCCATGGGAATGCCCGCCTTGGCGAAGTGCTCCAGGATCACTTCGGCGCCGGGGCGCAGCGGTATTCCGGCATCGAGCATGGCTGCGAAGGCCCGGTCGCTCTCCTCGAAGAAGCGGTCCAGCGGGAAGTCCGGGCCCATGTGGTCGGCCACCAGGCGGCGCGAACCGTCGCGGTGGATGCCGACCATCGAATTCTGCAGTTCCGCTGCGAGCGGATAGCCCATCGCCTTGCCGGTCTGCGCGAAAGCGCGGCCGTGGGCGGCTTCGGTATCGAGCAGCGTCCCGTCCATGTCGAAGATCGCCGCGCGGATCGGGTCGGGCAGCACGGGGGAGCGAAGCGTTTCGGGCAGGGAAGTCATCGGCTCAATATGCGCCCTGACAGTGTCGGGACCATTGCAAAGGGCGAATGTGCGGTTGCGAAAAGCGCCCGTCGTCCCGGATCGTGTCCGGGGCGACGGGGACATCATGCGTTGGCGTAAGTCACCGTATCGCCCACCTCGACACCGAGCAGTGCCGCCGCTGCGGCGTCCAGCGTCACGCCGCCGTCGGCAGCGTCCACTTTGCCGAGGCAGGCCCGGAACCGTGCGAGGCGGCCGGTCGCCACGAGGTGGCTGGCTTCCGTATCGTCCGCCTTGGTCAGGGCGGTAATCATGCCGGTGCGGGCGTCCTGCACGGTGCGGATCTGGTCGGTCCGGGCGAGCATGGTCGGGCCGCCGTCGAAGATGTCGACGTAGTTCTGGAAGGCGAAGTTCTCGTTCTCCAGCATCCGCATCGCCGGGCGGCCGGAGTAGTGCGGCTGGCCCATCACCTGCCGCGCCGCCTCGGAGAGCAGGGCGCAGTAGATCGGGTGCTTGGGCATCAGGTCGGCGATGAACTGGTTGCCGTGCTTGGCGTTGAATTCGTCGGCATCGCGGAAGCTCATGTCGAAGAAGCGGCCTGCAAGACCGTCCCAGAACGGCGAGTTGCCGGCATCGTCGATGGCACCGCGCAGTTCGGCCAGGGTGGTATCGCCAAAGCGCGCGCGGTGCGTCTTGATGAAGAGGTAGCGGCTGCGGGCCAGCAGCTTGCCCACGCCGGCCGAGCGTTCGGTGGCGTCCAGATAGAGCCCGCCCACTTCGCTGGCGCCGTCGAGATCGGTGCAGAGCGTCAGCATTTCGGCGCGGAAGGTGCGTCCCAGTTCCTGCGAGTGCTGCGTGATCCGGCCGATCCGATAGGAATAGAAGGGAAATTCCGTGCCCACTTGCGAGAAGGCCTGGCAGGTGCCGCGGACTTTGCCCGTGGCGGTATCTTCCAGGATGAACACGAAGAGATCGTTGGCGATGTCCTCGCTTTCGCGCGCGAAGCTCTTGGCCGTGCGCTTTAGCTTGGCGCCCAGCGTGGGCTTGTCCGGCGGCAGGTTGGTGAAGCCGCCGCCCGTGCCCTTCGCCATGCGATAGAGCGCGTCGAGGTCCTTTTCCTGTGCGGTGCGCAGGAGAAACGTCATGCGGGCAAAACTCCGTGGCGGTCGATCCGGTGAAGGACGAGAGCGGTGAGGCGGGCGCGGGCATCGAGGGAGTCGGCCAGCAGGAATTCGTCCGGCGAATGGATCGACCCGCCCAGCGCGCCCATGGTGTCGAGCACCGGAACGCCGCAGGCGGCGATGTTGTTGCCATCGCAGACGCCGCCGGTGTCCTTCCAGCTCATCGGCTGGCCAAGATCGGCGGCGGCCTTGCTGACGGTGCCGTAGAGCGCCTCGGTCTCGGCCGAGATCGCCTTGGGCGGGCGCGAGACGTGGCCGTGGACGTGCATGTGCACGTCATGCGCGGCGGAGACCTCGGCCACGGCGGCCTTGACCAGCGCCTGCGCCTCTGCCGCCAGCTCGGGGGTGGCGGGGCGCATGTTGAAGTGAAGGATCGCCAGGTCCGGCACGGTGTTGTTGGGCGCGCCGCCTTCGATCCTGGCCGGATTCACCGAGAGTCCGGGACGGCGCATCGCGGCGAGGCGCAGGGCGAGATCGCCCGCTGCCACCACGGCATTGCGGCCCTCTTCGGGATTGCGGCCCGCGTGCGCGGAGCGGCCGTGGATCACCACGGCATAGTTCCCGGATCCCGGCCGCGCGCGGGCCATCTGCCCGCCGGGAAGCGCCGGTTCGTACGTGAGCGCTGCCAGTTTGCCGCGCGCCAGGTCGGCGATCAGAGCGGCCGAGGACAGCGAGCCGGTTTCCTCGTCGCTGTTGATGAGGACGTCGTAACCGAGGGTCGGGCCGGAGCGCTCGTAAGCGGCAAGCCCGGCCAGCATCAGCGCGAGGCCGCCCTTCATGTCGGCCGTGCCGGGCCCGTGCAGCCTGTTCTCGTCCAGCCAGTTGCAGGTCTGGAAGGGGTGTTCGCGCGGGTAGACGGTGTCCATGTGCCCGGTCAGGATGACCCGGCGGGCCGCCTCCGGCCGCACCGAAAGCACCAGGTGGCGGCCGTGGGCCACGGCGCGGGTCTGGCCCTGGCTGTCGACTTTCTCCACCGGGGCGGGATCGACCAGCCGCACTTCCCCCGGCAGCGCCGAGAAAGCCTGGGCGAGCTGCCCGGCCATCGCGGCCAGCCCCTCGACATGAGCGGTGCCGCTGTTGATCGCCGCCCATTCGAGCGTGTGGGCGAGGATCGGCGCCCGCTCGATCGGGGCCAGGAGGTCCTGTTCCTCGGCGGTTAGAGCGCTCATCCGCCCAGCTTGCCGAGAAGTTTGCCGTTCAGGGCGGCGCTGTTGCCCTGCGCGTCTGCCGCCTCGAAGCTGGCTACCGGATAGGCGCAGTAATCGGCGGCATAATAGGCGCTGGGGCGGTGGTTTCCGCTGTCGCCAAGGCCGCCGAAAGGCATTGATCCGGCCGCGCCGGTGGTCGGGCGGTTGCGATTGACCACGCCCGCGCGGCTCTCCAGCACGAAGCGGTCCCACAAGCCGTCGTCGGCGCTGACGAGGCCGGCGGAAAGGCCGAAGCGCGTGGCGTTGGCAGCGGCGATCGCGGCGTCGAAGTCCGGAACCCGCGTGACCTGGACGATGGGGGCGAACACTTCCTCGTCAGGCACGTCCACGCCGGTCACGTCGAGAATGCCCGGCGTCACGAAGGCGCTGCTGCGGCCCTCGATCCCGCCGAAAGGCCGCACGACCCGCGCGCCGCGCGCGACCAGTTCGTCGTAACGCTCCGCAGCGGCCTCGGCCGCGCGCTCGGAGATCAGCGGGCCGATCCACGGTTCGGGGGTCTCGTTCCAGGCGCCCACGGTGATCCGGTCCGCCAGCGCGGCCACGGCATCGACCAGGGCCGCGCCGAAATCGTCGTCCGGCACGATCAGGCGGCGCGCGCAGGAACAGCGCTGGCCGGTGGTAATGAAGCTGGACTGGACGACGACCGAGGCGACCTCGTCGAGATCGCCGTCCCATACCACCAGCGGGTTGTTGCCGCCGAGTTCGAGCGCGAGGATCACGTCCGGCCGATCCGCGAAGATCCGCCGGAAATGCGCGCCGGCGCCGGCCGAGCCGGTGAACAGCAAGCCGTCGATATGGCCTGCCACCAGCGCCTCGCCGGTGGCGCGGGCGCCGTGAACGATCTGGAACACGCCTTCGGGAAGGCCGGCTTCGAACCAGGCGTCGGCCATGGCCTGCCCGGTCGCGGGGGTCATCTCGGAGGGCTTGAACACCACCGTGTTGCCCGCCAGCAGGGCCGGGACGATGTGGCCGTTGGGCAAGTGGCCGGGGAAGTTGAAAGGCCCGAGCACGGCCATGACGCCGTGTGGGCGGTGGCGCAGAACGGCCTGTCCGAACGGCATGTCGCTGCGTTTCTCGCCCGCGCGCTCGGCTTGTCCGGCGATGGAGATGCCGATCTTGCCGATCATCGAGGCGAGTTCGGCGCGCGTCTCCCAGAGCGGCTTGCCGGTCTCGCGCGCGATGACCTCGGCCACGGCGTCCTTGCGGGCTTCGAGCACGGCCTTGTAGCGCTGCACCGCCTCGACCCGGGCCGCCACGGGCAGCGCCGCCCAGCCGGGGAAGGCCGCATGGGCGCGTTCCAGCGCGGCGTCCACGGCCGCGGCGTCCGCGATCGGGCCTTCCCAGACGAGGGCGCCGCTGGCGGGATCGTAGGACCTCAGCTGGTTCATGCGTTCCTCGTGACGGCGAAGATGCCGGTGGCATTGCCCGAATCGAACGTGAGATCGAGCTTGCCGGTCTCGGGATCGATGTCGCGGGTGATGAATTCGTAGAAGGAGCCCGGTACCGGCAGCGGCACTTCGCTGCCGTCGGCCTCGCGGAAGGGGCGCACGACCTTGTCCGCCAGGATCGCCGTCTGGCGGACGCGGCCGTTTTGCGAGATTTCCACCGACGGCTTCATCGGATAGCCGTCTTCCTTCAGTTCCTCGGCCAGGATCATGACATTGGCCGTCCGGGTGGTGGCGTGGTTGAAGGCATTGCCCTCGGTGGCGATCCAGGCGCCTTCGCGGGTTTCCGGCAGGAGCACTTCGTAATCCGCCAGCGCCGGGGGCTGATGCTGCCGCTCGAAACAGGCGAGCGCGCCCTTGAGCGCGGTGACGCCCTGCTCGAAGGGGCAGGCGCCCTCGGCGGAAAGCGCGTCCAGCGCCGCCCATTCCGCTTCGCCGAGCGGATCGACGGAAGTGCCGAAGACACTGGCGCAGGCCGCCCGGGCCGCTTCGGCCAGCTGCTCGACATGGAGTTCGGAGACGAAGAACTGCGGGATCGTCTCGGGCAGGTCGCGCTGGACATAGGCGCGCCCGGTCATCTTCAGCTTGGGCAGCGGATAGAGCCCGCCCACTTCATAGCCGAGCGGGATCAGAAAGCGGCCGAAAGCCTCGTGGCCGGCAGGCAGGTCGCCGGTCTCTCCGTCGATGGTGCGCAGGGCGCCGTGGTCGAAGACGATCGTCTCGCCCGCCTCGCGCACGGTCTGGACGTAACGCGCCGCGGTGGGCACGCGGACCAGCAGGTCTGCGAACAGCGCAGCGTTGAGCGCCATCGCGACTTGCGCGCGGGACACGGTGTCTCCCGAGCCGGCAAGGGCGGGGTCTATGGTCAGAACGGTCAGGGCCGAAGTCGCGGCATCGTCGCCCACGGCGGCTGACAGCAGCCGGTAGAGCGTCTGGTCCCGATTCGCGAAAGGGGTGGAGGCGGAGGGCATGGTGTTCCCGTCGTTTCTCAGTGTGCGCGTTCGACGGACATAGGAAAGCCCCGGAGCCAAGTCCATGCCGGGCAGGGGTGGGCTCATGCTTTTTTGTCTATACTAAATCGCGACCTGCTAGCGCCTCCGTCGTGCCGACGGCTCCCGATTCGCAACTGCACAAATGTGAACTTAACGCGTTTCCGGCCTCTGCACGGCCTTCGCGGCGGGCGCTTTGCCGCGACATGTCAGTTTTTTTGCAGTGCAGCGGGAAACTCATGGCACTCTTGGGCTTTCATTGAGCATTCTCCTCCACCTTCTGCGGGGTGCGCATGAACCTGATGCCTCGTGACGAAGAACCCGGCCGGAAATCGGGTTCGGACAAAGTCCGTTCGATCTTCGACGTGATCCCCTCCAGCGGCGACGCCGAGGCGGGGCCTCTCGAAGCGAACAGGCCCGAAGCGGATCGGCCGGCACCGCGGCCCCTGCACATCGCGCTTGTCGGCAACTTTGCGCCGCGCAAGTGCGGCATCGCCACTTTCACCACCGACATCTTCGAGAAGCTGCGGGAATTCCATCCCGAGATCACGCTCGACGTGCACGCGCTGGACGATCCCGACCATCGGCTGGACTACCGGGACGTCACCGGGACGATCGCTTGCAACGATCCCGAGGACTACGCCCGCGCCGCACGCCAGATCAACGAAGCCGGTGTCGATGCGGTCTGGGTCCAGCATGAATACGGCATCTTCGGCGGCGAGGATGGCGAGATGGTGCTGGACTTCGTGGACCGTCTGGCCGCGCCGCTGGTGCTCACGCTGCACACCGTGCTGTCCGATCCTTCCGAGCGCCAGCGCAAGATCCTGCGCCACCTGATCGCGCGCGCCTCGCGTATCATGGTCATGTCGCATCATTCGCGAAACCTGCTGGAGAGCGAATACGACGCTCCGCCGCGCATCCTCGAAGTGATCGAGCACGGCGCGCCGGACCGTCCCTTCGGCCGCCAGGACGAATTCAAGGAGCAGCTGGGTCTCGACGGCCGCAAGGTGCTCATGACGTTCGGCCTGCTCAGCCGCGGCAAGGGCCTGGAACACGCGATCCGGGCGCTGCCGGCCATCGTCGCGCGCCATCCCGAGGTGATTTACCGCATCGTCGGCGCCACGCATCCCAATCTCGTCGCTTACGAGGGCGAGGCCTATCGCGAGGAATTGCAGGCCCTGGCTGATCGGCTGGGCGTTCTCTCGCACATCGCCTGGGAAAATCGCTTCCTCGAAACCGACGAACTGCTCGACCAGCTCGAAGCCTGCGACATCTACCTGACGCCCTATCTGGGGATGCAGCAATCGACGTCCGGGACGCTCAGCTATGCCGTGGCGGTGGGCAAGGCGGTGGTGTCCACGCCTTATGTCCATGCCCGCGAACTGCTGGGCGAGGGGATCGGCCGCCTGATCGAGCCGGGCTCCAGCGAGGCGATCGCCGAGGCGGTCAACGCCCTGCTCGATCGTCCGGCAGACCTCACCGCCATGCAGCGCCGCGCCTGGGCGCGGGGCCGCGAGATGATCTGGCCGCGCTTCGCCGACGCCAGCCTGCGCCTGGTAGACCGGGCCCGCGCGCCCGAGCCGGCCATGCCGCCGATTACCGCGACGCCGGGCCTCGCCGCCGTGCTGGCGATGAGCGACGCCACCGGCATGCTCCAGCACTCGGTGGGTGTCGTGCCGGACCGCCGCCACGGGTATTGCCTGGACGACAACGCCCGCGCGCTCATGCTGATGAACGTCGCACGCGGCCTGCCGGTGGCCGAGCGGATGAAGTGGAGCCTTGCCTACGCGGCCTTCGTGCAGTCGGCATGGAACCCGGACCTCGCGCGCTTCCGCAACTTCATGCGCTTCGACCGGGGCTGGTGCGAAGACGAGGGTTCGGAAGATTCCAACGGTCGCGCCATCTGGTCACTGGGGCACACATACGAACGGGCGCCGGACCAGAGCCTTTCGGAATGGGCGCTCCAGCTGTTCGAGGACGTGCTCCCCCGGCTGGCCACGATCGAGGCGCCACGCGCCCGCGCTTTCGCCATGCTCGGCGCCTGCGCGGTGCTGCGGCGCGATCCCCGCAATGCGGCGGCGCTGGAGTGCGCGCGGGACGGGGGCGATTTTCTCATGCGCCTGCTCGGCCATGGGCGCCGTCCCGACTGGGCCTGGTTCGAGGCCGTGCTCGGCTATGACAACCCCCGGCTGCCGCAGGCCCTGATCGAAGCGGGCCGCGCGCTGGACCGGGAAGCCTGGATCGGGGCCGGCCTGGAAACGCTGGAATGGATTTGCCGCCAGCAGGTCTCCGCGCGCGGCCAGTTCCGCCCGATCGGCTCGGAAAGCTTCGGCAAGCCGCATGGCTACCTGCCGTTCGACCAGCAGCCACTGGAAGCCCAGGCCGCCATCGAGGCAGCCTGCTCCGCCTGGACCGCCACGCATGGTGCCTTCTGGGTGGAACATGCGCTGACGGCATGGCGCTGGTTCTTCGGCGGCAATGATCGCGGCGTCATTCTGGCGGACATTGCGACGGGCCGTTGCCGGGATGGGGTCACACCGAGGGGAGTCAACGCCAATTGCGGTGCGGAATCCATTCTCGCCTTCCAACTTTCGCACTATGCTCTGGCCGAGCTTGCCGTGTCGGCACCGCTCGGACGTGGAGGAGGATTGCTTGAATCGGCCCGAGAACGTCTGGTCTGAACCGCTCCATGTTTTTGAGACTCGCCTTTACGCCGATCCGGCGCGAGTCGTGCTGCGCCCGTTCCACCTGGGCTGGCAGGGCAAGAACGCGCCCGGCGGCCGTGCGAACAAACTCGTGGAGGATATCGCCGGCCTGAGCGAAGAGCAGGTCGCCTCCGAATACGAGCGCGTGCTGCGCGACTTCAAGGAGCGGCACTGGCAGACCGAGAACATATTCGCCGACCGCTTCCTGGAAGTTGCGTCGAATCTGGATCTTGATCCCACCCAGTTTTCCGAGACGCGCCAGCGGCTGATCGGGGCCTATTTCTGCCACGAATATACGTTCGCGGCTGCGGCCCTGATGAACCCTTCCATCGTGCCTGCGCCTGACCAGTCTGGAATGCAGGACGGCGCGGTGCGCTTCATCATGTCGCTGCGGGCCGTGGGCGAAGGGCACATCAGCTCCATCGCCTTTCGCGAAGGCATAGCCGAGGCCGACGGCACGTTCTGCCTCTGGCCGCAGGCCTCCTTCGCCACGTCCGTGGAACTGGACGAGGAAGGCGAAGTCGATGCCGACGGCGCCGTCTCGGTCCACCGCCATCCCGAATCGAGCCTGTCCAACACCGTGATCTTCCCGATCACGGAACAGCAGCGCGGCGGGCTGGAAGACTTGCGCCTCGTGCGGTTCGACCATGGCGGCGGCGACTTCGAATGGGTGGGCACTTACACGGCCTATTCGGGCAGCTCGATCCGCTCCGAACTGCTGCGCACGCGCGATTTCCGGGCGTTCGAGCTGGAGCCTATCCGCGGCCGTGCCGGTCGCAACAAGGGCATGGCGCTGTTTCCCGAGAAGATCGACGGCCAGTTCGCCATGGTCGGGCGGCAGGACGGCAAGAACCTGTTCCTGCTCCGCTCCGATTCGCTCGACATGTGGGACGACGATGGCGTGCTGCTGATGGAGCCGAAATATCCCTGGGAGTTCATCCAGATCGGCAATTGCGGCAGCCCGATCCCGACCGAGCACGGCTGGCTGCTGTTCACGCACGGTGTGGGCGCCATGCGCAAATATGCGCTCGGCTGCGCCTTGCTGGACCTGAAGGACCCCTCGAAAGTCCTTGCCCGCACGGTCGAGCCGGTGCTGACGGCGGAAAATGCCGACCGCTCGGGCTATGTGCCGAACGTGGTCTATACCTGCGGCGCCCTGAAAGTGGGCGAGCGGCTGCTCCTGCCCTACGGCATTTCCGATAGCACCGTGGGCTTCGCCACTTGCGAGATCGACGGGCTGCTCAAGCTCATGGCCTGATCGCCTCAGGTCCCCAGGTGCCCGGTCGTGTCGTAGCGGATGGAGGTATAGGGCACCTGGAAGTAGTCCAGCACCGTGTAGCCCGCCTTGCCCAGCCTTGAGCGGGAGCGGCCGAACAGCAGTTCGCCGAGGTTGAGGCCCAGGCCCACGAACAGGTGCCGCTTGGGTTCCTTACCGGCCAGGCGGTCGTCGATCATGAAATCGCTGCCGTAGTAGCCCACCTGCAGGTCCACGAAGCGCAGCGGCGTGCGCTTCAGCCCTTCGAAGCCCGCCCCCTTGAACGAGAGCATGTAGCGTTGCTGGGCATAATGGGCCTGGCCGCGGTAGCTGTAGATATTGTCGTCCGGGATGATCTCGATCTTGAAGGCGACTTTCTCGCGCATGCCGGGCACGGTGTTGCGCAGGATCGAAAAACCCGCGCCGACCAGGTTCATCGTGATGTCCTGCATCGAATAGCCGCTGTCCGTCTCGATCCCGTCCGAAATCTCGTTGAGCGCCATGAAAGTCGAGGCGAGGATCGCCGCCGTCACCGCGTCGCCTTGCGAGGCATGAGTCTTGTCGTGGAGCCGCATGTGCAGGATTTCGGCGATCAGGTAGGTGTCGAAGGCATGAGTGAGCTTGTCGATGCCGAGGTTTGTGGTGTCCTTCCCGAACCAGCCCTCATTGTGGAAGTGGAAGCTGGTGGTTTCGCGGAACAGCTTCTTGCCGCTCTGGAGGCTGAAATAGCCGAGCAGGATCAGCGTCTCCCACTTGATCGTGCCGAGCTGGCTGAAGAAGTCGGGATTGGCGGCGTAAGCGCGCGGCACATGGTCCGACCAGCGGCGCGGCTGCAGATCGGCAGGGAGCATGGGCGGCAGGCGATCCCCCGGACCGGCGCCGGGTTCGCCGCTGGGCCGGACGAGCGGCGCATCACCCGGGTCCTCCAGCGCAACCTGGCCGGTTTCCGCGCCGGACAGCGGCGTGTCGAACGGGCTGCGCGGGCGTTCCCGAGCCTCGGCCAGATCGGCCAGATCCCACTGCGCCAGGCTGGCGTCTGCCTCGGCCTCAGGGGCGAGATCGGGCCATTCGCCGAAGCCATGGGCCCGGGCGGGCGCGGCGAGGAAAGCGGTCAGGACCAAGGAACCGAGAAGCAAGTTGCGCATGCATCATCCCCGGCCCCCCGGAGCAGACGTGATGTGCGACCAACCGGGTGCGAGTAGGCGCCCGAAAAACCGGAAATTCAACTAGGACTTTCATGGATATGCCGGGCGGGGCGAGAGAGCATCGCCGCTCTCCCCCCCGGCCCGGCGGAACCCTGGGCCGGATCAGCCGTGCGCGCCGAACTCGTTCGCCAGCGCCGTGGTGATCCGCAAGGACAGGGCATAGGAGCGGGCGATCGGGTCGATGTAGTCGCTGTGGATGCGGGTATAGCCGGTTGCGCTCGAGTCCGGGTAGTCGCTGGGGCAATCCACCTTGAAGTCGTCGATCGAGGGGAAGCTGGTGGGGAAGGCGCGGCGCAGCTGGGCCAGGCCGTCCTCGACGCGCAAGGTGAAGAACATCTCCAGCACGTCGTCGCGGCTGATGTCGTTGGCGCGGCTGAAGGGCGGGACCATGACCGCGCGCAGGAACATGTGCTTGAACAAGGCGATGCGCAGGGACTGGAGCACGCCCAGGCTGCGGCGGGTGTGCTCGCGGTCCGGCAGCGGGGCTTCGTCCGGCAGCAGGTCGAGCAGGAAGTGCAGCTTCATCGCGTCGACGCGCAGGCGCGAGGCGAGGCGGCGGAACACGCCGGTGCGATCGTCCTTGGTCAGGTATTCGGCCAGCTTAAGGCAGGCCTCGGCGATATACTGTTCGTCGCCGCGATAGGGGCGGCTGGCCCAGTAGGCGGAATTGAACAGCTCGCCATAAGCCGCCACGGTCTTGATCGAGGCCAGCGCATTGGCACTGCGCGCCAGCCGCATGAGTTGCTGGCCGCGCTCGCTTTCGCGCAGGAGCACGGCAATTTCCTCGCGGTTGCCGTCGGAGGCGGTGCCGATCCCGGCGATCACGTTCACCGGGTAGCCGAGCTGCTGGAGGATGGCGTTGTGCGGGATCGCGCGGATCTGCCGCAGGCTCATCGAACGGTCGGAAGCGAGGTCCGACTGGCGGCGCGACTTGCGGCTGCCGGTATCGTTGAGCAGGCCCAGCCCGAAAGCGGTGATCGCGCGGCTATAAGTCGCGCTTTCGAGATGCTCGTGCTGGACGCCGCGGATCGCCCGGTAGAAATCGAGGCTGAGATCGGTGCGGCGGTAGAACAGATCGGTGGGCGCATCGGCATCGGCGCCCCAGAGCGGCATTTCGGCCATGCGCGTGAGCGTGGCGAGGGCCAGTTCGTCCGAGCCGAACCAGAGGTAGCCGTCTCCGCCCTGGAACGAGACTTCCGGTTCCAGCCGGATGCCGGCGCGCAGGAAGCGGCGGCGCGCCCAGGGCGACATCGGCCACTGGAAGCGGTCCTTGATGCTGGAAGGATGAGCGCCGCGGCCCATCGATTCGCCGTGGGTGTTGAAGATCAGCGCCGAAACGTCGGTCAGCCCGTTGGCGACCATCGCTTCGGACAAGCGGCCCTGAAGACGCTCGATGGCGAGCGCGGCGGGCACCTGGCCGACGAAACGGCCCGCGTCCGAGAAGCCGGTCTGGATCGAGACGCGGCCGCGCTTGCGCGCATAGTCGCGGTAGGCAGGCTCTGCCAGCACGGCATCGACGAAGCGGCCGCCATGTTCCAGCGCGCTTTCGGTCTCGAACAGCGGCGAGACGTCCACCTTGTCGTCGATCCCGAACATGCGCGCGAAATAGAGCGCGGCCAGGATCGTCGTCGGTTCCTCGCACTCGGCCACGAGCATGCGGATCGGTGCATCGGCGTCGATATGGGCCAGGATCTGGGCCATGGCCAGGAACTGGCGCACGGCGGTGGAATTCTCGATGGCGAGCGCGGCGAAGTTGGACTTGAGCGGCACGACTTCGGCCAGCAGCTCGCGCATGCGGACCAGCGCGGCCTGGCTGGCGAGCGAAAGCTTGCCTTCCGGGTCGATGCGCAGGCGGATCGCGTTCTGGAGCTGGGAGGCGTTCACCCGGAAGTGGATCCAGCCCATGCCCAGGCCGTCCGCCCGCATGGCGGCGGCGGTCACGAGCAGGGTGCGCGCGATTTCCTGATCGGCATGGCGCGCTTCGTTTTCCAGCGCGGTGATGACCCCTTCCAGGCTGACCAGCCGGTCGGCATGATCCGCGGTCAGCGCGTTGGCGGCTTCCGAAAGCGCCTCCGGCGAGGAAAGATCGGCGGCGAAGCGGGCGACCATGTCCTCGGTCAGCTTGCCGGCGCGGGCCAGCTTCTGCGCGATGTCCGGCGCGGCCTGCATGAGGCTTTCCGCATAGCCGGCGAGGCGCAGCGCCTTTTCCTGAAGGCGGTAGCGGATCGAGGTGGACCAGCCGATATCGGTGCGGCCGTCCATGTCGTAGCCGACCCAGGAGGCGAAGCGCGCCGGCATCGGGTTCAGCCCGCGCCAGCGCTTCGGCCAGCGGGCGGCGGCAATGTCGAAGAGGCGGGCGTTGATGCGGTCGCGGGCCTTCTGGCCGCGCGCGATCGCTTCCATCGCCTTGTCATGCTCGTAATCGAGCGTGATCTGGTCGCGCTCGGAAGATGCCGCACAGACCGTGGCGTCGCTGAAATCGCCGTTCGAGGCCGAGACGGCCACGGCCTCGGTCTGCGCGGTGGAGAGCAGGAACGTGGGGTGCGCGGTGAAGACCACATGGGCGGCCGGGCGCTGCCAGCGGACGGCGAAGGCGGTGAAGTCGTCCTCCTCGGCCGCCGCGTCGATCCGCGCGTCGTTCTCGGCAAGGCCGACGGGGGCGAGCAGCCGGTCGAGACGGGCGGCACGGGCGCGCAGGCCTTCGCACTCCATCTCGGCGACGAGAGCCTCGATATGATCGAGGCTCATCTCGCCGGTCTCCAGCCGCCGCGACAGTTCGAGGCCGAGCTGGAAGACCGGGTTGTAGAGCGGCGTCTGGGCCGTGAGGACGTGCAGTTCCTGGAGCCGCTTGTCGAGGTCCTCGACGGTGGTCAGCGCCGCCCCGTTCATTGGCCGAGCCCCGCTGCGGCGCGGGCGGCCGCCTCGATCGCGGCGACGTCCGGCTTGCCCTTGGGGACCATCCAGCTGCCGCCGACGCAGAGCACGGCATCGAGGGCGAGCCATTCCGGCGCGTTCTGGGGCGTCACGCCGCCGGTGGGGCAGAACTTCGCCTTGAACAGCGGGGCCGCGATCGCCTTTAGCGCCGAAGGTCCGCCCGCCGCCATGGCGGGGAAGAACTTCAGCCGGTCGAACCCGCATTCCAGCGCGAACATCACGTCGCTGGCATTGGCGGTGCCGGGCAGGAACGGGATCTGCGACTTGTAGGCGGCTTCGGCCAGCATCGGCGTGAGGCCGGGCGAGACGATGAACTCGGCGCCCGCGTCGATCGAGCGCTTGAGGTCGTCGGGCGAAAGCACGGTGCCCGCGCCGACCACGGCGCCGGGAACCTGCTTCATGATCTTGATCGCCTCGATCGCGCATTCGGTGCGCAGCGTCACCTCAAGCGCGGGCAGGCCGCCGGCGACGAGGGCTTCGGCGATCGGCAGGGCGTGTTCGATATCCTCGATCACCAGCACCGGGATCACCGGGGCAAGACGCATGACCTTTTCGACGGCTTCGGACGGGCTGCTCATTGGACGTGCTCCCTGACATAGGCGGCAGCCGCACCGTAGAGGCCGGGCTGCGGGTGAGTGATGAGCTTGACGGGGATCTGCGCCATCATCGAGGCAAAGCGCCCCTTGGCGCGGAAGCGCTCCGAAAAGCCCGAGGACAGAATGGTTTCGCGGATACGGTAGCCGAGGCCCCCGGCGATGACGACGCCGCCCGCGCCATGCGCCAGCGCATAGTCGCCCGCCGCGCTGCCCAGCGAGAGGCAGAAACGGTCCACGGCGGCGGCGGCCAGCGGGTCTTCGTAGTTGGTGCCGGCGGTCCAGATCTCCACGTCGGTCAGGTCGTGGACGGCGCGGTTCTCCATGGCGGCGAGCGTCTGGTAGATGTCGACGATGGCCGGGCCGGAGACGACGCGCTCCACCGAGACGCGGTTGTGGCGCTTGCGCAGGCGCGCGAGCACGGCATCCTCGATCAGGTCGAGCGGGGCATAGTCGACATGGCCGCCTTCGGTGGCCTGCACATGGTAGAATCCGCCCTGGCCGTGCGGCAGCCCGTTGCGCCACAAGTGCGCGACGCCGAGCCCGGTGCCCGGCCCGAGCACGCTGAGCGTGCCGGTGGCGGGCAGCGGCCCTTCCGGTCCGGCCAGGTGCAGGAACTGGTCCTCCGGCGCCAGCGCCACGGCATAGGCGACCGCCGCGAAGTCATTGACGACGGTATAGTGTTCGACGCCCATCTTCTCGGGGATCATCGCGGGGCGAATGATCCAGGGGTTGTTGGTGAAGCGGATCACCTCGCCGCCGACCGGGCCGGCTATCGCGATCGAGATGGCATTGGGCAGATGCCCGCCATTGCGCTCGCGGAAAGCCTGCCAGGCCAGCTGGAAGCTGCCGTGTTCGCTGGTGTGCAGGGTGACGGGTTCGCCCAGCGTGATCCGGCCCTGGCCGTCTACCGAGGCCAGCGCGAAGCGGGCGTGCGTGCCGCCGATATCGACGGCAACGAGTTCGGTTGTTCCAGCCGCACTCACAGGCCCGCGACCTCCAGCATCGAGGAGCCGCCCTGTTCGGCGCCGCCCGCATTGATGCGGAACATCGCGAAGAGTTCGCGGCCCATGCCTTCGGCAGGCGCGGGCAGCGGCGCGGGGGTGCGGCCCGAGAGGTCGGCCGTGGTGGAAAGCGTGCCGTCCTCGGCCGAGAGGCGCACGATATCGCCGTCCTGGAGATAGGCGATGGGGCCGTCCGCCAGGGCTTCCGGGGTGACGTGGATCGCGGCAGGAACCTTGCCCGAAGCGCCCGACATGCGGCCGTCCGTGACCAGTGCCACCTTGAAGCCGCGGTCCTGCAGCACGCCCAGCGGCGGCGTCAGCTTGTGCAGTTCGGGCATGCCGTTGGCGCGCGGGCCCTGGTGGCGCACGACCACCACGACGTCGCGGTCAAGCTCGCCCGCCTTGAAGGCGTTGATGACGGCTTCCTGCGTCTCGAACACGCGGCAAGGCGCCTCGATGGTCCAGCGCTCCTGATCGACGGCGCTCGTCTTGAACGTGGCGCGCCCGACATTGCCGGAGACGAGGCGCATGCCGCCGTCGGGCAGGAAGGGCTTTGCCACCGTGCTCAGCATGGCATCGTCGCCGCTGACGGTGGGGGCCGGCTTCCACTTGAGTTCGCCGTCGTCGAGCGTCGGCTCGGTGGCATAGGCGCGCATGCCGTCCTTCGAGACGGTGAGGATGTCCTCATGCGCGAGCCCTGCGTCGAGCAGTTCGCGCACCACCCAGCCCATGCCGCCGGCGGCGTGGAAGTGGTTCACGTCGCCCGAACCGTTGGGGTAGACGCGGGTGATGAGCGGGACGGCGGCGGAAAGCTCGTCGAAGTCCTGCCAGTCGATCTGGATGCCGGCGCAGCGGGCCATGGCGGGCAGGTGGATCGCGTGGTTGGTCGATCCGCCGGTGGCCAGCAGGCCGACGATGGCGTTGACGATCGCCTTCTCATCGACGAGGTGGCCCATCGGCCGGAAGTCGTCGCCCTTGCGGGTCATCTCGGTCACGCGGTGGACGGCGGCGCGGGTGACGGCCTGGCGCAGCGAGGTGCCGGGCGGCACGAAGGCGGCGCCGGGCATGTGCAGGCCCATCATCTCCATCATCATCTGGTTGGAGTTGGCCGTGCCGTAGAACGTGCAGGTACCCGCCGAGTGATAGGAGGCGCTTTCGCTGGCCAGCAGCTCCTCACGCCCGACCTTGCCCTCTGCATAGAGCTGGCGGACCTTCTGCTTTTCCTTGTTGGAAATGCCGCTGGGCATCGGGCCGGAGGGGATGAACACGGCGGGCAGGTGGCCGAAGCGCAAAGCGCCCATGACCAGGCCCGGCACGATCTTGTCGCAGATGCCCAGCAGGGTCATGCCGTCGTACATCGCGTGGCTGAGCGAGACGGCAGTGGACAGGGCGATGGTGTCGCGGCTGAACAGCGAGAGTTCCATGCCGTCGAAGCCCTGGGTCACGCCGTCGCACATGGCGGGCACGCCGCCCGCGACTTGCGCGGTTGCGCCCACTTCGCGGGCGTAGAGCTTCATCTGCTCCGGATAGCGGCCATAAGGCTGATGGGCCGAGAGCATGTCGTTGTAGGCGGTGACGATGCCGACGTTGATCGCCTTGCCGGTGGCGATGGCGGGCTTGTCTTCGCCGCTGGCGGCAAATCCGTGCGCGAGGTTCGAGCACGAAAGGAACGATCGGTCCGAATGACGGCCGGCTTCGCGCTCGACCAGGGCGAGGTAGCGGGCGCGGCTGGGCTTCGATCGTTCGATGATGCGATCGGTCACGCGGGCGACCACCGGGCTGAGGTTGCTCATGGGGTTACTCCTGCACTTTCCGTCTGTCTTTTTTGTCTCAGCCTCCCGAAGCCGCCGCTTGCGGGATCTCCCGAGCGGGGCTTGAAGGCATTCAGGTAACCGGTGTCAACACATATCTTCCACCGGTTTGCGGGGGAATTTCACGCGGCCGGGCATGGAGGACCGTTCACGCACCCGGTCATATAGGGTGCGTGCCGGGTTCATGCCCGCGCCGGCTGCCTTGCTGGAGCCCGATCACGCATGCGCGATCACTCGTGCCAAGTGACGCCGTCGCGCTCGGCGAGGGCGATGGCGGCGGAGGGACCCCAGCTTCCGGCGGTATAAGTCTTCGGCTCCTGGCCCTGGTCTTCCCACTCGGCGCGGATGGCGTCGATCCACTCCCACTGCGCTTCCACCTCGTCACGGCGGACGAACAGCGTCTGCTCGCCCTCGATCAGGTCGAGCAGCAGGCGCTCGTAAGCGATGCGGCGCTGCGGGCCGGCGAAAGCGTCGGGCATGGTGATGGCGAGCGGGATGGAGCGCAGGCCGAAGCCATTGCGGTCCAGCCCCGGCACCTTGGCCATGAGCGAGAGCGTGATGTTCTCGCTCGGCTGGATGCCGATCACCAGGCGGTTGGGCACCGTGCGGGCGCCGCGACCATGGAAGATCGAGTGCGGCACATCGCGGAACTGCACGACGATCTCGGTCGTGCGCTTGGGCAGGCGCTTGCCGGTGCGCAGATAGAAGGGCACGCCCTGCCAGCGCCAGTTGTCGATATGCGCCTTGATCGCGACAAAAGTCTCGGTGTTCGAATCCTTGCCGAGTTCGTCGTCATAGCCCGGCACGGCCTGGCCGCCGATGGCGCCGGCGCGGTACTGGCCGGTGACGGTCTCGTTGGCGGCAACCTTGCGCAAGGACCGCAGGATCTTCACCTTCTCGTCGCGCACGCTGGTGGCGTCGTAGCTGACCGGCGGCTCCATCGCGACGAGCGCGAGCAGCTGGAGCATGTGGTTCTGCACCATGTCGCGCAGTGCGCCCGAATCGTCGTAATAGGCCACGCGCGATTCAAGGCCGACGGTCTCGGCCACGGTGATCTGCACATGGTCGATATGCGCCGCGTTCCACAGCGGTTCGAACATCAGGTTCGCGAAGCGCAGCGCCAGCAGGTTCTGGACGGTTTCCTTGCCCAGGTAGTGATCGATGCGGAAGATGCGGTCTTCCGGGAAAGCGCGGGCGACGGCGTCGTTGATGACCTTGCTGGAGGCGAGATCGATGCCGAGCGGCTTTTCCAGGCCGATGCGCACGTTTTCGCCGGCCAGGCCGCTGGCCTGAAGGCCGCGAATGGTCGGCTCGAACAGGCTGGGCGCCGTGGAGAGGAAGATCGAGAGGCCGTCCTGCGGCTGGCCGACTTTGGCGGCCAGGGCGTTGAAGCCTTCCATCTGGTTGGCGTCCAGCGTCTGGTACGACAACCGGTTGAGGAAGCGCGCCATGCCGCCGCGCCGTTCGGCGGGCAGGAACTGTTCGAGCGAGGCCCGCGCGAAATTGCGGAACTCGGCGTCGTCATGCTCGGACCGGGCCGTGCCGATGATCTCGACCTTGGGGTCCAGCAGGCCCTCCGCATCGAGGGCGCAGAGCGAGGGAAGCAGCATGCGGCGGGAGAGATCGCCCGTCGCGCCGAACAGGAGCAGTCGGTCTGACGTGAATGGAGCGGAAATGGAATTGGTCACTTGGCGCTGTCCACCTTCTGGGGGTTTATCCACCTATAGGGTCATTTTCCGCCGGGGA
Source organism: Novosphingobium sp. PhB55 (assembly GCF_004368805.1). Lineage (NCBI taxonomy): Bacteria > Pseudomonadati > Pseudomonadota > Alphaproteobacteria > Sphingomonadales > Sphingomonadaceae > Novosphingobium > Novosphingobium sp. PhB55. The sequence continues at coordinate 151,156 of NZ_SODQ01000007.1, forward strand.
TCGACGGGCTCCTCCTCCTGCGTTCCCTGTCATACCTTCCCGCGAGGAAGAGTTGCCTCTCTTCGCGGTTGCAGCATGACACGGACTGCGTGCGACGTGCTAGGCGAGAGCGCGCAAAACCTCAACCTCGTTTGCACGGATTGAACAGGAGAAGTGGCCGCAAGCGCATTTGGCATCGGGTGATCCCGGTATTTTCCGCAAGTTCGTTGCGATGGCGTCTTTGTCCTGTCGTCAGGTAAGGGCATGGAGAACGATCAGCAGCCGCGCTAACGGCCTCGACAGTCCGCATCGGAGAGGCAATCCGGGCGAAGAACAGGAAGCACGATCATGGCCGGTGACGGCACCCACCTCCTCGAACACCTCCAGACCCCGGCGATGATGGTTTCGCGCGGGCAGGTCCGCTTCGCCAACAGCGCCGCCCGGGCGCTTCTGGGAGCGCATATCGTGGGGCAGGACGTGCGTATCGCCATTCGCGAACCGCGGGCCGTGGGCGCGATTCTCAGCGAGGAGGGCGGTATCGCCCGCGTCTCCGGGCTTTCCACCGGCGGCAGCGTCTGGGAAGTGGATTGCCGCGTGGTTTCGGCGACGGACCGCCTGGTCAGCCTCTACGACCTGTCGGAACGCGTCAGCGTCGCCAAGTCGCACGCCGATTTCGTCGCCAATGCCAGCCATGAACTGCGCACCCCGCTCGCCAACGTGCTCGGCTATGTGGAGACGCTGCACAATCCCAAGGCCGGCGGCGACGAGAGCGTGCGCACGCGCTTCCTCGATACCATCCGCCACGAGGCGCAGCGCATGCAGGCGCTGATCTCGGACCTGATGTCGCTCTCGCGGATCGAGGCGGTGAAGCACGAGGTTCCCTCGGAGCGGGTGGAGATGGTGGCGCTGGCGAAGGAAATCGCGGGCGAGGCGCGGGGCGATGCGCAGATCACCGTCCATTCGAACGGGGACAACGCCGTCGTCACCGGCGATCGCGGGCAACTGGCGCAAGTGCTGCGCAACCTCATCGACAACTCGCTCAAGTACGGCAAGCAGGGCGGTCCGGTGGACGTCGGCCTCGAATCGACGCCGACCGGCTGGCTGCTCGTCACTGTCAGCGACCACGGCGACGGCATCTCGCCCGAGCACCTGCCCCGCGTGACCGAGCGCTTCTATCGGGCGGACACCAGCCGCAGCCGCATGGTCGGTGGGACCGGGCTGGGGCTGTCGATCGTCAAGCACATCGTCGAGCGCCATCGCGGCCGCTTCGATATCGACAGTCGCCCGGGCATGGGCACGACCGCCTCGCTGATGCTGCCGCTGCGCAAGGAAGAGGCCGGCGCCTGAGGCGTCTGGCCGGCTGGTCTTCTGGCTGGCCGCCTGGCTGGCCAGGCCAGGCAAGTTCGGCCCCTAGAAGTCCAGTTCGAACCGCGTGCCCACGACCTGTGCGTCGTAGTCGGTCTTGCCCGAAGTGGTGGGCGTGGCGCCGGTATAGGCCAGGAGCGCGTAGTTCACGTTGAAGCGCAGGTTCTGGATCGGCTCCCAGACGAGCGCGGCGATATAGCCGTTCTGGGTGCCGCCGCGAATGTCGCGGTCGTTGAGGTCCAGCCAGTCGTAGCGCACCGTGAGCAGGACCGAGCCGAAGCCGTCCTGGCCCAGCGGGTGGGCAGGCTTCTCGACGCGGAAGATGCCTTCCTTGAAGCCCCGGTGGTCGCCCTTGGTAAGGAAGATGCCGGTCTCGGCATAAGCGCCCTGGAAAGTGACGGTGGAAGCGTCGAGGCGGTCGGCGGTGAGCACGTGATACTCGGCCGCCGCATGCCAGCGGCCCCGGATCGCGGCGAATTCCAAACCGTAGTGATCTTCTTCCGAGACGTTCATCGCCGGCGTGCCGATCAGGCGGGTATTGGTGGAATGCACATAGGGCCGCTGGCGGTAGCGCGTGTCGCTGTCCGCCAGGCGGCCGAGCCGGCGCCAGTGGGCCGAGCCGCCGAAGTGGAGCTGGAAGTCACCCACCTTGGGCGAAAACGCCAGGCGCCCGTCGAGGCCGAAGCTGTTGTTCTCGTCGCCGCCGTTCTCGCCGTCGTTGCTGTTGGAGAGTGCGCCGATATCGTCAGTGAACACGCCCGCCTGCGCCAGCCAGGGGCCCTTGTTGTACTGGAACGCCATGCCCAGGCGGCGCTCGAAGTTGAAGGCGTCGGTGAAGGCGGCGCGTTCCATCACGCTGCCGCTGGTGTCGCCGGTCAGTTCGTCCAGCGACTGGAACGAGTTCTGGTTGCCCAGCCGGATCTGCCAGGGGCCGGTGTGGTAGCCGACATATGTGTCGACGAGGTCGACGGCGTTGTCGGAAAGTTCGAGTTCCAGCTTGTAGTCGAAGCCCGCGCCGATGGCGCCTTCCGCGCCGAGGCGGATGCGGCGCATCTCGCTGGAGAAGCCGAGGCCCTTGTCGTGGAGGCCCTTCGGCGCGCCCACGTAGTTGGCGTCCGCCTGGATGCGGCCCTTGACCTTGAAGAGGTTGTCGCCCTTGGCGAACTGGGGGCTGCCCTTCCACTCGATGGCGGTGTCGTCCTTGGCCTTGGCCGCGCCGGCGGATCCTGCAGTTCCGGCAGCGAGCGCCGCGGCAGGGGCCGGCTGCGATCCTGGACCGGCGGGGGATCCGGCATCGGTGGCTGCGTCGGGGGCTGCACCGGGGGCGCCGCCGCCGGGCGCGGCGGCGTTGAGCCGCGCTTCCATGGCTTCCATCTGCGCCTTCATCGTGCGGATCTGCGCCCGCAGTTCCTCGGCCTCCTGCGCCGAGATGGCCTGGGCATGGGCGCCCGGTGCGGAAAGAACGACGGCGACCGCGGTCGCGCTGGCCATGATGAGACGCATATCAGGCATTCTCCTAAGCGCTGCACCGATGTGCCGGGCGCGACGAGGCCGATTATTGCCGTTCAATGACAGTTTGATGACTAATGTGACGGTGAATGTGACGAATATGACGATCAGTATCAGCGCTTCGTCCGGGCGATTCGACCGCCCGTTACAGGTTAGTGTGCCCAAGCCCCCTGACCCGGTGAATTCCGCAAGTCCGAATCGAGACAGGCGCAAGCCAGTCCCCGAAACGACCGGCATCCGCAGGGGCGGCGCCGGGGCGATCCGAGTCGCGGCAAAGTTTCTCATCGACATGGCCGGGAAACAATCCCGACACACCGCGCATGGAGGGCGCCGGGTCGCAACGCGACTCCATGAAGCGGGAAGGTGGGGCCGTCCGCGGACGCTTTCATGACATTACCCGGTCGGGCGGCATGGCCAGGCCCGACAGGAGTGACCTGGGCGCAAATGGGGTTTGGCCAAGCTCGTCCGAAAGAGGTATGGAGCAGCGAACCGCCCGGATTTGCGTGACTTGGCGAGTTATGTCACTTCATTGTCATGGAAGTGTCATCCTACCCCAATAGGGGCGTCGGAGAATGAAAGCCCAAGGGGTTAAAACCATGCGTTCGACCAAGACCATCATCTTCGCCGCTGCCTCCGTCCTGGCTCTGAGCGCCTGCGGCGGATCGGGCGGCTCGACTGCGGGCTCGCGCGATTTCGTGCGGGCCGTGGGTTCCTCCACCGTCTATCCTTTCGCCACCGCCGTGGCCGAGCAGTTCGCCAAGGCCGGCGGCAAGTCGCCGGTCATCGAATCGACCGGCACCGGTGCGGGCATGAAGCTGTTCTGCGCCGGCGTCGGCGCCCAGCACCCTGACATCGAAGACGCCTCGCGCCGCATGAAGAAGTCGGAATACGACGAATGCGTCAAGAACGGCGTGACCGAGATCGTCGAGATCCAGGTCGGCATCGACGGCATCGCCTTTGCAGAAGGCAAGAGCGGCCCGAACATGAAGCTGACGCCTGCCGACATCTACAAGGCGCTGGCGGCCAATCCCTTCGGCAAGCCGAACACCGCCAAGACCTGGAAGGACGTGAACCCCTCGCTTCCGGCCGAACCGATCCTCGTCTACGGCCCGCCGTCGACCTCGGGCACGCGCGATGCGCTCAAGGAACTGATCCTTGAAGCAGGCTGCAAGACCGATGCCGCCACCGCCGCGCTGAAGGACAGCGACAAGGACAAGTACGAGGCGACCTGCCACGACATCCGCGAGGATGGCCCCTATGTCGACGCCGGCGAGAACGACAACCTGATCGTCCAGAAGATCTCGCAGAATCCCAAGGCGATCGGCATCTTCGGCTTCTCCTTCCTCGAAGAGAACGCGGGCACCATCAAGGGCATCCCGATGTCCGGCATCGTGCCGACTTACGCCTCGATCTCCGACTTCTCGTACCCCGGCGCGCGTCCGCTCTACATCTACGTGAAGAAGCAGCACCTCGCCCCGATCAAGGGACTGCAGGGCTACGTGGCCGAATGGGCCAAGTCCTGGGGTCCCGATGGTGCCCTGAAGGCCAAGGGCATGGTGATCTCGCCTGACGACGTTCGCGCCAAGAGCGCCGACATCGTCGCCAAGATGACTCCGCTCGATCCCTCGGTTCTGAAGTAATCCCCTTAGCGGGCAGGGACGCGAAGGGCGGCCATACATGATTCTTACCGGAGTACTTCTGGCCGTCCTCGGCCTCGGTCTCGTCGGCTGGTTTGCCGCACGGGGCCGGGCCCGGCTGCTCCATACCGGCCGCGGCACGATGCATTCGATGCCCGGCTATCACGCATGGCACGTCGCCCTGTGGATCGTCGTCCCGGCGCTGATCGCCTGGGGCGCGTGGCAGGCGATCATGCCGGGTCTTGTCGACGGGGCGGTCATGGCCGACCCCGCGGCAGCCCAGCTTCCCGCAGACCCGATGAGTCGCGCGGCGATCCTCGCCGAAGCCAAGGCCATTGCCGACAATCCCGACACGGTGGCGTTCAACCCGCTGTCGAACGCGATGTCCGTGCCCGTGCGCGACGCCCATTCGCGCTTCGGCCTGATCGGCGCGCTCCTGGTGGCGATCGTCGCCCTGGCCGGCGGCGGCTGGGCCTTCACCCGCATCCGGGCGAACTTCCCGGCGCGCACCCAGGTGGAGCGCGGCATTCTGGCGCTGCTGCTGATCGCCTCGCTGATGGCGATCCTCACCACGTTCGGCATCGTCGGCTCGCTGCTGTTCGAGGCCGGACTGTTCTTCCGCGACGTCTCGCCGATCGACTTCCTCACCGGCATCCACTGGTCGCCGGGCAATGCGCGCAGCGATAACCTTGCCGACAGCTTCGGTGCGGTGCCGCTGTTCTGGGGCACGATCTACATCGGCGCGATCATCGCCATGATCGTGGCGATCCCGCTCGGCCTGATGAGCGCGGTCTACCTCACGCAATATGCCTCCAGCACCGTGCGCAAGTGGCTCAAGCCCATGCTCGAGATCCTGGCCGGCATCCCCACCGTGGTCTACGGCTACTTCGCCGCGCTGACGGTGGCGCCGATCTTCCGCGACTTCGCGGGTTCGCTCGGCATGGCCAACCCCTCGACCGAGAGCGCGCTGGCGGCCGGCGTGGTGATGGGGGTGATGATCATCCCCTTCGTTTCCTCGATGGCCGACGATGCGCTCGCCGCCGTGCCCCGCGCCATGAGCGACGGGTCGCTGGCGATGGGCGCCACCCGGTCCGAGACCATCAAGAAGGTGCTGCTCCCCGCCGCGCTGCCCGGCATCGTCGCCGGCGTGATGCTGGCGGTCAGCCGCGCCATCGGCGAGACCATGATCGTGGTTATGGCCGCGGGCGCCGCCGCGCGGCTCTCGCTGAACCCCTTCGATTCGATGACCACGGTCACCTATCAGATCGTCCAGATGCTGACCGGCGACCAGGAGTTCAACAGCCCCAAGACGCTCTCCGCCTTCGCGCTGGGCCTGGTGCTGTTCATCGTCACGCTGATCCTCAACATCATCGCGCTCCGCGTCGTGAAGCGCTTCCGGGAAGCTTATGAGTAACGCAGGTCTCAGTAACGCGCGCTCGGGCATCGAGCCCCTCGGCAACGCGCGGTGGCAAACGCCGGAGGCCAAGCGGCGGATCGCCCGTCGCAACGCCGCCGAACGCCGCTTCAAGCTGATCGGCCTCGGCGCGATCGCCCTCAGCCTCGCCTTCCTGGCGCTGCTGCTGGTGATCATGCTGAAGAACGGCCTCGGCGGTCTCGACTGGAATTTCCTGTCCGGCTCCGACTCGACCGATCCCGACATCGCCGGCGTCTGGGGCGCGGCCAAGGGCTCGCTGCTGACGATGCTCGTCACTTTGCTGCTCTCGTTCCCGATGGGCGTGCTGGCGGCGATCTACCTCGAGGAATTCGCCCCGCGCAGCCGGTGGATCGAATGGATCGAAGTGTCGATCAACAACCTGGCGGCCGTGCCCTCGATCATCTTCGGCCTGCTCGGCCTGGCGGTGTTCATCAACACCCTGGGCATGCCGCGCAGTTCGCCGCTGGTCGGCGGCCTGACCCTGGCGCTGATGACGATGCCGGTCATCGTCATTTCCGGCCGCAACGCGATCAAGGCGGTTCCGCCCTCGATCCGCGACGCGGCCCTCGCGATCGGCGCCAGCAAGATGCAGACCGTGTTCCACCACGTCCTGCCGCTCGCGCTGCCCGGCATCCTCACCGGCACGATCATCGGCATGGCCCGCGCCCTGGGCGAGACGGCGCCGCTGCTGATGATCGGCATGCGCGCCTTCGTCGTGACGCCGCCGGGCGGGATCACCGATCCCTCCAGCGTGCTGCCGATGCAGATCTTCCTGTGGTCTGACGAGATCAATTCCGGTTTCGTCCAGAACACATCCGCGGCCATCATCGTCCTGCTGATCTTCCTGCTGGCGATGAACGGTCTGGCCATTTACCTTCGAAACAAGTTCGAAGTCCGCTGGTAGGGACATGACAAAAGCCAAACTCACCGCCCGCAACGTCGACGTCTTCTATGGCCCCAAGAAGGCCATCAACGACGTCTCGATCGAAATCGACAACGGGCTCGTCACTGCCTTCATCGGGCCTTCGGGCTGCGGCAAGTCGACCTTCCTGCGTTCGCTCAACCGCATGAACGACACCATCGCCGACGCCCGCGTCACCGGTGAGATCCTGCTCGACGGCGAGGATATCTACGCCGCCGCGATGGACCCCGTTGCCCTGCGCGCCCGCGTGGGCATGGTGTTCCAGAAGCCGAACCCGTTCCCCAAGTCGATCTACGAGAACGTCGCTTACGGTCCGCGCATCCACGGCCTGGCGCCGTCCAAGGCGGACATGGACGGGATCATCGAGAACGCCCTGACCAAGGCCGGCCTGTGGGACGAAGTGAAGGACCGCCTGCATGATGCCGGCACCGCCCTTTCCGGCGGCCAGCAGCAGCGCCTCTGCATCGCGCGCGCCATTGCCGTCAGCCCCGAAGTCATCCTGATGGACGAGCCGTGCTCCGCGCTCGATCCGATCGCCACCGCGCGTATCGAGGAACTGATCGACGAGCTGAAGGACACTTACGCCATCGTCATCGTCACGCACTCGATGCAGCAGGCGGCCCGCGTGTCGCAGCGCACTGCGTTCTTCCACTTGGGCAACCTGGTGGAATACGGCGACACCAGCCAGATATTCACCACCCCGCGCGAGGAAAAGACCAAGGACTACATCACCGGCCGCTACGGCTGAGGTCGGTTCGAAATTCGCCGCAAGGCGCGTTTCGCGGCCGGCGCCGGGACGAAAAGGCCCAGCGGGCATTTTCCGAACAGACTGCGAAGCCGGTGCTATAAGTCAGGGACACTCAGGGAAGACACCAAATGGTCGATCATACAGTCAAGGCCTTCGACAGCGAGATCGGGCAGCTTCGCGGCCTGGTCGCCGAGATGGGCGGCCTCGCCGAAGTCGCCATCCGCGACGCCATCATCGCACTGTCGCATCATGACGAGGAACTGGCCGCGCAAGTCGTTGCCGCCGACGCCCGCCTCGATGCGCTGGAGGCCGAAGTGGACCGCCTGGCCGTCCGCACGATCGCCCTGCGCGCACCCATGGCCGACGATCTGCGCGACGTGATCGCCGCGCTGAAGATCTCGGGCGTGATCGAGCGCATCGGCGATTATGCCAAGAACATCGCCAAGCGCGTCAATGCGCTGGAAAACCGCGGCAAGATCGAACCGCTCGAACTCGTGCCGATGATGGCCGAGATAGCCGAGGGCATGGTCCGCGACGTGCTCAATGCCTATGGCTCGCGCGATGCCGCGCTGGCGCAGGAAGTGATCCGCCGCGACGAGAAGCTGGACCAGTTCTACAACACGCTGTTCCGCTCGCTGCTGACTCATATGATGGAGAACCCGGCGACGATCTCCAGCGCCGCGCAGCTTCTCTTCATCGCCCGCAACCTCGAACGCATCGGCGATCACGCGACCAACGTCGCCGAAATGGTCTATTATGCCGCGACTGGCGAATACCACGCCGAGCGCGACAGCCAGACCGACGATACAAGGGACCTGCCGTGAACCCCTCCGTTCTCGTCGTCGAAGACGACCGTGCGCTCTGCGAACTGCTCACCTGGAACCTCAGCGCCGAAGGCTATCAGGTGCGCAGCACCAGCGATGGCGAGGAAGCGCTGCTGATGGTGCAGGAACAGGCGCCTGACGCGATCATCCTCGACTGGATGATCGAGCATGTGCCCGGCATCGAAGTCTGCCGCCAGCTCCGCAAGGACAAGGACACGGCGCAGATCCCGATCCTGATGCTGACCGCCCGCGGCGAGGAAGAGGACCGCATCCGCGGCCTTAAGACCGGCGCCGACGATTACGTCACCAAGCCGTTCTCCCCGCGCGAACTGCTTGCCCGCATCGAGGCGCTGCTGCGCCGCGCACGGCCCTCGCTGGCCGGCAACGTGCTCCAGTGGGGCGATATCGAGCTGGACGCCACCAGCCACCGCGTCCGCCGCTCGGGCGAGGCGCTGCACCTCGGCCCCACCGAGTTCCGCCTGCTGCGCTACTTCATGGAACGTCCGAACCGGGTGGTCTCGCGCCAGCAGATCCTCGACGGTGTCTGGGGCATGGATTCCGACATCGACGAGCGCACCGTGGACGTCCACATCCGCCGCCTGCGCAAGGCGATCAACCGCGACGGTGACACCGATCCCATCCGCACCGTCCGCGCCGCCGGCTACGCGATGGACGTGACCTGATCGGGCGGGGCAGGGCGGCTATCGACAGCCGCTCTGCCCGCCGCCTGGTCCCGCTGTTCCTGCCAGGGCGGGCGGCTTCGCGGATCGCCGCGGAAATGCCCGGGCATCTGCGTCCGCGAGCAATCGGGACGCTGTCTTCGGCGATGGACGGACTTGGCCCGAGCCGATAAGCTGCTCCCCATAAACCGCGCGCGGCCTGCGGACTCATCGCCCCCGCGCCTTGCCGCTGCGCTGCCCCTCGCTAGGCTTGTGCCCGGAACGGACGGGACAGGACGCGATGGGCGAGCTAGGCTTCGGCTACTTATACGACTTCCGCAATCCGGCGCCCTGGCGCCGCGCGCCCGAGGCGCTTTACGCCGAGACGCTGGACGTCATTGCCGAGACTGAAGCGCTCGGTTTCGATGGCGCCTGGGTGCCCGAGCATCACCTTGCCGAAGACGGTTACATGACCTCGCCGCTCGTCGTGCTCGGGGCCATAGCGGCGCGCACCAGGCGGATGCGGATCGGCGGCGGCATCGCGCTCGGCCCGCTCTACGAGCCGCTGCGCTTTGCCGAAGACTGCGCGGTGCTTGACACGCTCTCCGGCGGGCGGTTGGCGATGGGACTGGCGATCGGCTACCGCGCCCGGGAATATGCGGCGCACGGCCTGGACTTCACCCGGCGCGGCGCGCGGTTTGACGAATTCCTGCAAGTGGTGCGCCGGCTCTGGGCCGGCGAGACGGTGGATTTCGAAGGCCGTCATTTCCGGCTGGAGGGGGCCCGCGTGGCGGCGCTGTCCAGCCGCGGGCAAGTGCCGCTCTACATCGGCGGTTTCGCGCCCAAGGCCGTGGAACGGGTGGCCCGCTATGGCGATGGCTACTTCGGCAACCCCGATATCTGGCCGCTGTACCGCGCCAAGCTGGAAGAGCAGGGCAAGGATCCGGCGGGGGCCAGGATCTGGCTGCAGGAACTGATGCTCGTCGTCGCGCATGACAAGGCGGCGGCGATGGAGGAACTGGCGCCCTACTACCACCATGTGAGCAATAGCTACGCGGCCTGGATGGCTGAGGACAGGGCCCTCGGTATCGGGGGCAGCGCCGAGGATGCGGTGATGAAGCCGATGGACCTCGATACCTTCAAGCGCAGCGGCGCACTGCAGATCCTCACCCCGGCCGAAGCGGTGGAGCGCTTCCGGGCGATACGGGCGAAGGCGCCGGTCGAGCATTTCACCATGATGATGCCGCCCGGGCTTCCGGCGGAGCGCTTCCTTGCCTATGCCCGGACCTTCGCGGATGAAGTGATCCCGGCATTTCGGTGAGGGCAGGCTTGAACACGGTTACGCATCAGGACGCAGCAGTTCCCGAAGGCGCGGCGCGCGCTGCTTCTCCCCAGTCGGTCACGCGCGTGGTCCGGCTGCTGGAGGCGCTCTGCGCCAGCAGCGAGCCGGTTTCGCTGGCCGACCTCAGCCGCCGCCTCGCCACGCCGAAAAGCAGCCTGGCAGCGCTGCTGCGCGGATTGGCCGACGAGGATTTCGTGATCGCCGCCGAAGGCTCCTGGCGGCTTGGCCCCGGCGCCTTCGGACTGGGCAGCGCGCTCACCGAGGCGCGGCGGCGCCTGCAAAGCTCGGACCTGATTCGCGACGGCATGCGCCGCCTTTGCGCGGAAACCGGGGAGACCGTGCTGTTCGCCGTCGGCGACGCCCAAGGCGACCAGCTGACTTATGTGGACATGATCGAAAGCCGCAATGTGGTGCGCTATTCGGTCAGCGTGGGCGACCGGCGGCCGCTCTACGCCACGGCCGGGGGCCGCGCGCTGCTGGCGACATGCTCGCCGGAAGCGGTGGAGAGCTACTTGCGCCGCCTCGAAGCGGAGGCTTTCACGCCGGCTACGCTGGTCGACCCGCTGGCTCTGGGCGAGGCGGTGGCGACGGCCCGCGATCAGGGCGTGGCCCAGACGGTCGACCAGGCGGCGGAAGGGGTGACCGGCACTGCGGCCGCCATCCGCGATGCCGCCGGGCTGGTGCTGGGCGCACTGGTGGTCGCAGCGCCCACGCCCCGCGCGCAGCACAGGCTGGAAGACCTCGCCGTGCGCGTGCGCAAGGAAGCTGCCGACATATCGCGCAGCCTGGGGTTTCGCTGAACGGGCCGTCCGGGCCGAAGCGGATTCGCCGGGGAAGGCGGTCTTCCCGGAACTGTCGCGCTGTCAGGCCGCGGCGCGAGTCGGGCGTTCCGAGGCTTCGAGCGCGCCCTGGATGGTCGTGAGGAACTGGTCGGTCGCGCGCTGCCAGGAGAAGCGCGCGCCCAGCCGGGCGGCATCTTCGCGGCGCACTGCCAGTGCGGTTGCTATGGCGCGTTCCAGCACGGTGTCCACCGCGCCGGCCGGCGCTTCCAGCCCCTCGTCCACGCCGCAGCCGTCGCGGCCCAGTATGTCGACCGGACCCGTCACCGGGAAGGCCGCAACCGGGGTGCCGCAGGCCAGCGCCTCGATGACGACGAGGCCGAAAGTATCGGTAAGGCTGGGGAACACGAAGCAATCGGCGGCGCGATAGGCGCTTGCCAGTTCCTCTCCGGACAGCGCGCCGAGGAACAGCACGTCGGGATGGCGGCGCTTCAGGCTTTCGAGCGCGGGGCCATCGCCCACCACGACCTTGCTGCCCGGCACATCGGCGTCGAGGAAGGCGTCGAGGTTCTTTTCCGGGGCCACGCGGCCGACGTTCAGCAGCACCGGGCCGGGCAGGGCGGCCATGGCCGGGTGCCGCGCGCCTTCGGGCTTGAACTGCGCCTGGTCGATGCCGCGGCTCCAGCGGCGGGTATGGCCGATGCCGCGTCCCGCCAGCTCCTCGGCCAGGCTGTCGGTAGACACGAGCACGGCCTGGCTGGGTGCGTGGAAGCGCTGCATGATCGGCCAGAAACGCTCGGCGCTGAGGCCGGTGCGCACGGCGGCATACTCGGGAAAGCGCGTATGGAATGCCGAAGTGAACGGCACCCCGCGCGAAAGGCACCAGCCGCGCGCCGCCCAGCCGATCGGACCTTCCGTGGCGATATGGACGATCTCCGGCTGCGCCTTGTCGAGCATGCGGCGCACCCCGAAGCGCGGTGCCATGGCCAGCCGGATCGAGGCGTAACCCGGCATCGGTACGGTGAAGAAGCGGTCCGGCGTGAGCGTTTCCACCTCGTGGCCGCGCCGGGTCAGCTCGTCGAGCGTGGCCGAAAGCGAGCGGACGACGCCGTTGACTTGGGGAAGCCAGGCGTCGGTCGCCAGGGTCAGCTTCACTCGGCGGCCTCGTGATGGGCGGCTTCGTGGTGGATCGCCTCGACGCCTTCCGCGGTGTGGCCGCCGGTTTCCGCAATCCAGTCGATGATCGCGATGTGGCCCTGAAGATCCTCGACCAGCGCGGTGCAGCTTTCCACCCAGTCGCCGTCGTTGTAGTAAGTGATGCCGCCGAACTGGCGGATTTCCGCGCAGTGGATATGGCCGCAGACCACGCCGTCGAACCCGCGCGAAATCGCCTCGCCAGCGACCGCTTCCTCGTAGCTGCAGACGTATTGGACGGCGTTCTTGACCTTTTTCTTCATGTAGGCCGAGAGCGACCAGTACGGCATCTTCAGCTTGCGGCGCACCGCGTTGAAGATGATGTTGGCCCGAAGCAGCGCGCCGTAGGCCTTGTCGCCCAGGAAGGCGAGCCACTTGGCATAGAGCACCACGCCGTCGAAGGCGTCGCCGTGCGTGACCAGCAGGCGGCGGCCGTCGAGCGTTTCGTGCACCGCTTCCAGCACCAGTTCCACGCCGCCGAAAGTGAGCCCGGCATAGTCGCGCAGCATTTCGTCGTGGTTGCCCGCGACGAAGACCACGCGGGTGCCGCGATGCGCCATCTTGAGGATGCGGCGGATCACTTCGTTATGGGCGTCGGGCCAGTACCAGCCCTTGCGCAGCCGCCAGCCATCGACGATGTCGCCGACGAGGTAGAGCGTCTTGCATTCCACCGAGCGCAGGAAATCCACCAGCATCTCGGCATTGCAGCCGCGCGTGCCCAGGTGCACGTCCGAGATCCAGATGGTCTCGTACTTGCGCTTGGGGCGGAAGCCCTTGGGATCCGGCAAGTCGAGCCAGGCCGGGATGTTCGTTCCGGCAAAGCCCGTATTGTTTCCGCCATTTCCGGCAGTGGCGTGTTCGAGAAGGGTGTCCACGTCTTTCCGCATCGTTGCGCCCCCGTTCCAGTTGCCCGGATAATGGCATTTTCCCGTTGCGCGCCCGTGACGGTTGCGGGTCACTTCCGTGACAGGTGCCGAAGGGGCCGGCGCGATGTTTTCGCTGCTCGATCTTTTCCGCCGCAAGTCATCGATATGTCACTTGTTCGTCACACTGGCGCGGCAATTAGCCGCGCGTAGTCCCGGTTTGGGGGTAATCAGGCAGGGGGCCATGCGGCGGATCGACATATTGCTGGCGAGTGAACTTTCGGGTGGTCTCGCGGCGTTCCGGCACGACGATTTCGATGTCGTCCTTCATCGCTGGACCGACTTTGCCGAATTGCCGCTGATCGAAGGGGCGCTCTGGGTCTTCATCGACTGGGTGCTGCCCGAGATGTCGGGGCTGGAACTCTGCCGCCGCCTGCGCGCGGATAGCCTGACCAGCCACGCCCACGTCACGATCGTGCTGGAAGAGGACAATGTCGACGACCGCAAGCGCGCGCTGCGCATGGGTGCGGACGACTACATGGTCGGCCCGCTGACCCGCTCGGCGCTGCTCGACCGCGTGTTGGGCGCGAATATCAGCGAACAGGACACCGCCAACGGCCGCGTGCTGGCGCAAGGCGAGCTTTCCGTGGATGTCGCCGCGTTCCAGGCCCGCTGGCAGGGCAAGCCGATCTCGCTGATGCCCAACGAACTGCGCCTGCTGCGCTATTTCATCGAGCATCCCGGCCGCGTCTTCACCCGCACGCAGCTGATCGCGGCACTGGGCAAGCAGGAACCCGCCGTCGACGAACGCACGGTGGACGTCTGGATCGGCCGCCTGCGCCGCGCGCTCAAGGGCGTGGGCGCCGGCAATCCCCTGCGCACCGTGCGCTCGCTGGGGTATGTGTTCGACGCGATCTGAGGGTTCGGCCAGGCCACCTGACGCGCCGCTTTCGGCTATTCCGTTCGCTCCGAACTTGCCCCCCCGGGTGGGGCCATCGCGCTGGGTTCAGCGGGCGTCCGACCCCCTCACGCCAAAGGGTGAGAGGGCCGCTTTGGGTGGGAAGCTGACATCAGCGTTTGGCTGTTCGCAGCATCACATCGGGGTGGGGCTGGCCGATGTAGGATCGCCCGATGTTTCCCACCGAATGTTCTCGATTGACTGCGCGCGAAGCCAGTCATCGACCTGCCATGCAAGACCCTGAGCGGCTATCGTCCATCGTAAGTAGGCCACAATCCTCCCTTGCCCCGCATCGGCGAAGCGCACGAGGTGAAAGCGGTTCCGAAACCACGACACCCATACGGATCGCTTTCCGAGCAGAGCAGGAAGGACCTTGTTACCCTTGGCGCGCATATCGTCGCGAAAAGCGGCAGCGACCTGATCGGCGTTTGTGAGCCTAGCGCCATCCGGCATTTCAAAGATCGCTTGATCTCGCAGGCGAACCGACACGCTCGTCGCGTTGCCGTGGTCTGCTTGACTGGTCATTCCTGCCCGCGCTAGCCGTTCAAGAATGGTCGCATCGCGACCGCCGTACCGGACACAATCGACTTCACTCGACCACATTGCGCGTATCGTTCTATCGACCTCGTTCCTCGAACAGGGTTGCCGGACAATGAAACAGTGATGCTCCCCAGTGTGGAATATTTCCGGCGCGATGTCCTCGGGTACTCCGCACAGTAGGCAGCAGTCGGGTTCGACATAGAAGTCGCCCTGACCACGGACGGCCTCATTCGCAGATAGCGGCGGCATTTCCATTCCGTGTCGATACCCTCCGTTTCTGTATAAGGCCACCATTGGCTGTATTGACGTTGCCCCAGCAATGTCGGCTTTGGGGCGATTCCAGCCAGTCCGCTTCCCAAATTCCTGCCTGGCAGGCGGGGCGAACTCTATCCTTCCATCGCTCCCATCACTGTCGTTTCCAGCAGCGCTATGGGCTGGGTGCCGCGCGCAAGGTGACGCTCTTCTTGCCTGATCGTGGCAAACACGGCGTCACCTTGCGCTGAGGCAGGGTCTTAGCCCAGCAGGCCTGCGGTCTGGGCGAGCAGCCAGAGGCCGATTACCAGGAACAGCAGCGCGGCGATCGTGCGGACCACGTTCAGGGGGACGCGCTTGATGATCTCGTTGCCCAGGAACACTGCCGGCACGTTGGCCAGCATCATGCCGATGGTGGTGCCGGCCATGACCGGAAGCACGCTCTGGAAGCGGGCGCCGAGGGCGATCGTGGCGAGCTGGGTCTTGTCGCCCATCTCGACCAGGAAGAAGGCGATCGCGGTGGCCACGAAGGGGCCGAAGCGGCTGGGCTTGGGCTCGTCGTCTTCGTCGAACTTGTCGGGAATCAGGGTCCAGCCGGCCATCACGATGAAGCTGACGGCGACGAGATAGCGGAACCACTGGCCGTCGAGGAAGGCCGAGGCCTGTTCGCCCACAAGAGCGGCAAGGAAGTGGTTGGCGAGTGTCGCCACGAAGATCCCGCCGACGATGGGCCAGGGGCGCTTGAAGCGGGTGGCGAGGACGATGGCGAGGAGCTGGGTCTTGTCGCCGATTTCGGCAAGCGCCACCACCGCCGTGGAGGTGAGCAGGGCCGACGAGAACAGGATTGGCAAGTTGAATTCTCCGGGCCGGGCGACAGACAAGACAATAGCGCGGCAGAACCCGCCCGGCCGGACGGAGCTGCAACGCCATTGGTCTCGCCCGAGCGGTTTCCCGCGCTCCTGTGCGCCATGGTCTCTCGACCAAGTGTGTTGACGACAGGTCCTGCTGATCTTGCCGGGAACAGTCCCGAGGCAAGGGGGCGCAGGCGGCTACTCCCCAGATGACCCGGCGCCCTTAGCGCGTGCGGCCGCCGCTGGCAAAGAAAAAACGGCCGGTGACAAAGCGGCTGCGAAACGGGCGGTCGGCGAAAAAAAGGCCGGCCGCATTGCTGCGACCGGCCCTTGAGTTGCCGTCGGGAGGGCAGGAAGCCTCCCTGGTGAGTGGGTTAGAACTTCGCCGAAGCCGAGAGCGAGAAGGTGCGGCCGACGTCGTAAGTGTTGTAGTTGACGCGGCCATCGACCATCTGCTGGTACTCCTGATGGCTCCGTCCGGTCAGGTTGCGGCCTTCGAACTTCAGTTCCAGTTCCTTGCCGGCGACCACGAAGCCCTGGCGAACCACCAGGTCGATCGTCAGGCCGGGGTACTCGAACAGGTCGGGCTGGCCGGAGTTCGCAAGACCGCGGCTGACCGCGCGCTTGCTGGCGTAGTTGAACAGGATCGTCTGCTGCGACAGGTTGGCCGTGTCCTCCAGGCCGATCTGCACGTTGGCGATGTGCTCCGACTGGCCCGTGAGCGGCGCGCCGTCGCGGAAGTAGTCGGTGGCCAGCGAGGTGCCCGTGCCGGCGCCGTAGATGCGCACGGTGTCGCCGTCCTGCACCTTCAGCTTCGACTTGGTGAAGGTGTAGTTGCCGAGCAGCAGCAGGCGGCGGGTTTCGAAGAACTTGCCCATGTTTTCCAGGGGCACGTACTTCTGCACTTCGAATTCGGCGCCGTAGAGGTCTGCCTTCGGCGCGTTCGCATAGGACGTGACGAAGGTTTCGGTGCCGGTCAGGAACGATTCGATCGGGTTGTCGATCCGCTTGAAGAAGGCGCCCAGGGCCACGCGCTGGTCACGATCGAAGTACCACTCGTAGCGGGCTTCGGCGTTGTAGAGCTGGCTGTCGATCAGGAACGGGTTGCCCTGATAGGTGCGGTTGGTGTCCGGATCGAAGTAGGGTTGATAGAGCAGCTCGCGGAACTGCGGGCGCGCGATCGTCTTCGAACCGTTCAGGCGAACCTGCATGCCGGGCTCGATCTCGTAAGTGAGGGTGAGCGCAGGCAGGAAGTATTCGTTCTTGAGGTCGGTCGCCTTGGTCGCCGGCTGGCCGATCGGGCGCAGGATCGTCGATTCCTTGGCATATTCCCAGCGCACGCCGAGATCGAAGGAAAGCGCGTCGGTCAGGCTGCCGTCGAGCTTGCCGTAGAAGGCGTGGTTGAGCAGGCGCGAGTCGAACTGGGCCGTGCTGGCATCCGGTTCGCGCAGTTCGAGGCCGTAGTTGACGCCGTTGTCCTGCAGGTACCAGGTACCCGGCTGGAGCAGCACGTCGAGACGCAGCAGTCCGAAGTTCGAGATCTGCGTCTGGTCGCCATTCGCGTAGATCGAGAACGAGCGGCGCGTGTTGGTGCGGGTGTTGATCTGGTAGGCATAGCCCACCGTACCCGTCCAGCCCGGCGAGAACTGATGCGAAACGTCGGCACCGGCCGACCAGACATCCTCGTTCAGGCGCGAGAAGGTGATCGTGGTCGGGTCCTGGTTGCCGTTGCCGAGACGGTTGACGAAGTCGTTGCCGTAATCGTCGGTCGCGGTGTTGGTGCGCAGGTACTCGGCGTTGATTTCGAAGGGCGCGAGGCGCTTCGAGTTCGCGTAACCGGCGCGCAGGTCGATCTCGGTGTTGTCGGCGGGGTGGAATTCACCGACGAACTGGGTGTCGATCAGCTGGCGTTCGTACCAGGCCGTCGTCTGCTCCATGTAATCGGCATTCGGGTTGTTCTCCCGCTTGCCGAGACGGAGGCTGGCGTGCTTGTCGGTGTCGTGGATGTAGACGTTGGTCCAGCGGACCGAGTTCTCGCCCCATTCGAGACCGAGGCCGAGCAGGCCGTTGGCGACCACGCGGTTGTCGGTGTTCACCGCCTGGAAGTTTTCGAACAGCTGGTTCGGGTCGGCGGTCAGGCCCTGGGCGCGCTGCTGCGTGATCGCCTTGGTCTGGGTCTTGTTGGAATATCCGCCCGCGGCGATCACGCCGAGCGTGAATTCACCGAGTTCCCACTTGGTGCCTGCCGAGACATCCACCGAGAAGTTCGGCTGGACGTGGTCGTCGCGCTGAACGACGGCGTTGCGGCCGTTGACCAGGAGACCGCCAAGCTGCTGGGCCAGGTCCGAAGTCGGGTTGATGACCGTGTCGCTGTTGAAATAGTCCTTCAGCGCCGAAGGCACCGAGCGGTTGCCGTTGTCCCAGCCCGTCCAGTCGGTCTTGCTGCCGTAGTAGGTGTAGCCCATCTGGTTGGTGGTTTCGGTATCCCAACCGATGCCGCCGCCGATGGTGAGGAAGCTTTCCGTCGGGATCGCCTTGGTCGTCAGGTTGATGACGCCGCCGCCGAATTCACCCGGGAAGTTCGCCGAATAGCTCTTCTGCACGAGCGAAGAGGCGACGATGCTGGTGGGGAACAGGTCGAGCGGAACCACGCGCTTGAGCGGTTCGGGGCTGGGCAGCGGCGAGCCGTTGAGCAGGGCCAGCGAGTAACGGTCGCCAAGGCCGCGCACGTAGACGTAGCCGTTGCCGACCACCGAAAGGCCGGTGACGCGGCCCAGGGCGCCGGCGATGTCGCCCTCGCCGGTGCGCGCGATTTCCTCGCTCGACAGGATCGAGATGACCTGGGGGGTTGTCCGCATGATGTTGCGGTTGCGCTGGCCGGTGACGACGATCGCGCCGCCGGGCAGCGAGACGTCCGGTGCTTCCGCTTCGTCGGCCGGCTGCGCGACGTCGTTCGTCGGCGTGGACGGTGCCGCGGAGCCCTGATCGGTAGTAGGCGAAGTGCTGTCCTGCGCCCACGCCATCGCCGGCGTGAGAATCGTCGTGGAGAGCAGCAGCAGCGATGCGAGCCGCGGCTTGGTCATGGTTGGTCCCCCTGGAACACGGATTTCGTTACGAAGCATCGGATGTGACAAAGGGGGCGGCCGCTAAGGACCGCCCCCCGGTGTCACGGGCGGTCCGCTCAGGTCGTCGGCAGCGCGGTGCAGGCTGCGTTCGAACCGAAGTTCGCGGTCGCGTTGTCGCAGGTCCAGCCCTTGTACCAGGTGTCGCTGGCACCCGAGACGGCGCCGATGTAGGTCACCTTGTCGAAGAAGCTCGACAGGGTGGTCACGTCGTAGGCCGCAACGCCGCTTTCGTTGGCGCCGTTGATGAAGGTGCTGGTCAGCGTCGAGGTATAGGCGTCGCTGTTGTTGTTGGTGCCGGTGGCGAACTGGGTCTGGGTGTTGGCAGCCGTGTAGGTGCCCGAACCCAGGTACTTGGTCGCGTTGCAGCTCATGACCACCGAGAAGGCCTTGAGCGTGGCAGGAACGGTGCCCGAGCCGTTGAGGCGAAGGCATTCGTTGGCCGGCGAAACGATGATGCCGTTGGCCAGCGTCACGTCGGCGTTGCCGCGGATGAGCAGCGAGGCCAGGTCGTTGGCTTCGTTGTTCGAGCTGGCGGCAGGCTGGACCATCGTGAAGTTCGCGATGTTGGTGACCTGACGCGGCGTATCGGTTTCGGCACCGTTCGAGTCGGCTTCGACCAGGGCGTCGCCGCCGCCGCTGCGCTGCAGCAGCATGACGTACTGGAAGTTGCCCTGGAGACCGGTGTCGATGTCGAGGCTGTCATCGTCGGCGTTGACCGAGATGTAGTGCTTGAAGTTCACGGCGCCGCCGAAGAATTCAGCGCCGTCGTCCGAGCTGTTGACCGACTGGAAGTAATCCAGGGTCGTGCCGGTGCCGGTGCCTTCGGTGGTGAGCGACTGCAGTTCCTTGCCGTTGCTCAGGATGTAGCCCGAGTAGCGGATCTGCACGTACTTCATGGTGCCGGCGTTGTAGGTGTTGTCGGCGCCGCCGAAGACGGCCTTGTTGACCGCACCTTCGGTGTCGCGCTCGCAGGTGCCGGCAGCGGTCGAACCGTAGTTGCAGTCCGTGACCTTGCCGCGGCCGAGCAGCACGACGCCGCCCCACTGGCCCATCGAGCTGTCGTTGTTGGTGCCGACGACGTTTTCGCGGCTGGTGAAGATGATCGGCTTCGCGGCAGTGCCGGTCGCGTTGATCTTGTTGCCGCGGTTGACGGCGAGCCAGGCGGCTTCGGCGCCGTTTTCACCGTAGATGATCACGCCTGGATCGATCGTCAGCGTGACGTTGGTGTCGGCCGAGAGGACGCGGCCGTTGCAGCTGGCGGTGGTGGTGGTGAACGTCGCGGCCGAGGTCGGCGCGGCGAAACCGCCATCGCAACCTACGTCCACGCGGCCGGCGATGCGATAGAGAACGCCGGCAACCTTGGGGAGGCTGGCGTTGACGTCGACGAGCGCGGGCAGCGTGCAGACGCGCCACGAGCCTTCGGGACCGGAAACGGTGCCGCTGTCGGTCAGGCCGCCGGTGGCGTTGAAGGTCGGGCAGCTGGCTGCCGCGACGACCGTGCCCGAGGTCGGGGCGGGGGTCGGAGCGGGAGTCGGCGTCGGGTTGTTGATGACGATGCTGCCGGCACCCGGCGAGGAGATGTCGTCGGCGCCGCAGCCGGCGAGAGCGAGAGCACTGCAACCGATCAGCAGCGCGCCATGAATGGTCTTCACGTGAATTCCCCCGTTTGTCAGGTCGAGCCGAGGCGGCGAGTCCGCCTTCGCTGAGCGCGGGGTCTAGGAGGGGGGGGTGACAGTTTGTTGGCGCTAACGTGACACTAATCTGCAGTTATGCGACGGTGATGTGACAAATGACCGGCATTACCTCGAAAGAGGTAGGGGCGACTCGCGTTTTTGCCCGGATTCACACGTCGATTGCAGTTTTATGACAGTTGCGTCATTTTCTTGTGAGACACGGTTTTTGCGCGGATGTTGCATTTCATCAACAGATCGAAAAACCGGGAGATTGCCATGTCCTTCACTGCCCTCGCCGCCACTCTCCTGCTCAGCCAGGCCGCCGTTTCGGCCGCACCCGCAACGCCGCTGAACGACAGGATCGACGTGGCCTACACCGAATTGTCGAGCGGACAGGCCGGGGCCGCCGTCAGCAAGCTGGAAGCCTCCGGAGCCACGAAGTCCGAAGATCCGGCAACGCTGATCAACCTGGGGTCGGCCTATGCCGCCAATGGCCAGACCGAAAAGGCGCTGGCGACCTATCGCGCCGCCGTCGCCAGTTCCGATCGCTACGACCTGCAACTGGCGGACGGATCGTGGGTCGATTCGCGCGCCGCGGCCCGTCTTGCGTTGAATAACCTGCTGCGTACGACGGCCCGCGCATCGCGCTGAACGCCGTTTGTACGATCAAGTCTCTGTAATGCGGGGAGGGATCGTTCCCTCCCCGATGAATCAGGCGGCGCTGGCCTTTCGGGACGCACCTGAATTATAAGACGCCCACACAAAAAAGGGTGTGGTGGGTTGCGGCGCCCCTTCTGAGTTGACCTGAATTTCTGTGACGCGTGCAACAGGACTGCCAGATTGGCCGTCTCGTCGTCACATTGCTGTCATCCAGATGGAGCACTGCGCCCTCATACGGAGGGCATGGTGATTCGGTACGCACAGCTTCAAACCCGCAAGGTACGGGGATATTTCTCGATTTTCGCGACCCTGGTTGGCGCGTCGCTGGGCTTCGCGCCCATGGCGGCGCAGGCCCAGCAGGTGACGCGTGCCGATCCGGCCGGATCCGGCCCGATCGTGGCCGCGCTCGGATGGCTGCAGGGCACGCTGCTCGGCAATGTCGCCACGGCCGTGGCCGTCATGGCGGTGGCCGCAGTAGGCTTCATGATGCTGACCGGCCGCATGAACTGGCGCTTCGGCGCCACCGTCATCATTGGTTGCTTCGTGCTCTTCGGCGCCGGCGCGATCGTGACGGGCATCCAGTCGGCCGCCGGTTGATGCCGGCCCCCGGGTCCAGGAGCTGTCCATGAGCCTCGCACGCTATCCCGTGCACCGCGCGCTCACGCGCCCGCAGATGTTTGCGGGCGTGACGTACAGCTTCTTCATCATCAATGCCGCGGTGACGACGGAGATCTTCCTCATCACCAAGAGCTTCTGGGCGCTGCCAGCAGCGCTCGCGATCCACGGCGCCGGATACCTCGCATGTCTTCGCGAACCCCGGGTGTTCGACTTGTGGATCGCCAAGGTCAGCAAATGCCCCCGCGTGCCGAACTGGCAGCGATGGGGCTGCAACAGCTACGCGCCCTGATCGAATAACAAGGGACGCGGGGGAAATGACGATGGCGAAGAACAGGAAATCGGTCCTCAAGAGTGCGCTCGGGGGTTGGGGCGCCAAGGAAACGCTGGTCGGCGACCGGCTGCCCTATCAGGCACTGGTGGACGAAAACGTCGTGCTGCTGCGCGACGGTTCGGTGATGCTCTCGCTGATGGTGCCGGGCTTCGCTTTCGAAACCGCCGACAGCGAGGAACTCAACGCCCACGTCGCCACCCGCGAAGTGCTGCTGCGTTCCGCGCTCGATGCGCGCTTCGTGCTCTATCATCACGTCATCCGCCGCCGCGTCGAGATCGCGATGGAGGGCCAGTTCGAGGACGCGCTGGCCGCGCATATCGATGCACGCTGGCGTGCGCGCACCGGATCGGGCGCGCTCTTCGTCAACGACCAGTTCGTCACCCTGGTGCGCCGCCCGGCGCGCGGCAAGGCGGGCTGGCCCGACAAGCTTTCGCGCATGCTCCGCAACAAGGGCAATGCCCCGGCCGAGGCCGATCCCGCCGACGTGCGCGCGCTTCGCGCCGCTGCTTCGGCCATGGTCGCGTCGCTGGGCGCCTATGGCGCGCGCCTCCTGGGCGACTACGAGGGCCAGGCGGGCCAGTGCTCGGAAGTGCTGGAACTGCTTTCGGCGCTCTATAACGGCGAGATGCGCCCGGTGCGCCGTCCGGTGGATGGCACGGACATCGGCCATATGCTGCCTTATCGCCGCATCAACTTCGGCATGGACGCGCTCGAACTGCGCGGCGCCGCCAGCGCTTCGTTCGGCTCGCTCGTCAGCCTCAAGGACTATCCCGACAGCACGGCGCCGGGCCTGACGGACGCGCTGCTGCGCCTGCCCTGCGAACTGGTGCTGACCGAGACGTATGCGCCTTCGGACCGCCAGATCGCCCGCGAACGCATCGACCTTGCCATCCGCCGCCTGCGCTCGGCCGACGAGGAAGCGATGGCGGAACGCCGCGAGATGTCTTCCGCGCGCGATTCGCTCGGCACCGGCGCGGTCGGTTTCGGGGACCATCATCTCTCGGTTCTCGTGCGCGCCGATTCGCTCGACGCCCTCGATGAAGTCACGGCGCTCTGCGCGGCCTCGCTTGCCGATGCCGGTGCGGTCGCCGTGCGCGAAGACGTCAACATGGAGCCGGCGTTCTGGGGCCAGCTCCCCGGCAACGAGGCCTTCATCGTCCGCCGCGCGCTGATTTCCAGCGCCAACATGGCCTGCTTCGGTTCGCTTCACGGCTTCGCGATGGGCCAGGCGAGCGGCAACCACTGGGGCGATGCAGTGACCCTGCTGGCAACGACCAGCTCGACGCCGTTCTTCTTCAATTTCCACCAGGGCGACCTTGGCAACTTCACCGTCATCGGTCCGTCGGGTTCCGGTAAGACCGTGGTCATGAACTTCCTTGCCGCCCAGGCGCAGAAATTCAATCCGCGCACCGTGCTGTTCGACAAGGACCGCGGCGCCGAAGTGTTCCTGCGCGGCATCGGCGGCACCTACAGCCGGGTCGCTGCCGGACATCCGACCGGCTTCAACCCGCTTTCCCTGCCGGACACCGCCGCCAACCGCGCCTTCCTGCGCGACTGGCTGGGCGTGCTGCTCGATACCAAGGGGCCTGAGGAACTGGCAACGGTCGCGGGCGCAGTGGATGCCGCCTATCACAACGACCCGTCGCTGCGCCGCCTCTCGCACTTCCGAGAGCTGCTGGCGGGCGCGCGCCGCCCCGAACCCGGCGATCTCGCATCGCGGCTCGATGCCTGGATCCAGGGCGGCGAGCATGGCTGGCTGTTCGACAACCAGTACGACAAGCTCGACCTTTCGGCCCGCGTGCTGGGCTTCGACATGACCGCGCTGCTCGAAAGCCCGCGCCTGCGCACGCCGGTCATGATGTACTTGTTCCACCGCATCGACGAGCGCCTCGACGGCGAGCCGACGATGATCCTCATCGACGAGGGCTGGAAGGCGCTCGACGACGAGGTCTTCGCCGCCCGCATCCGCGACTGGCTCAAGACGCTGCGCAAGCGCAACGCGCTGGTGGGCTTCGCCACCCAGTCGGCGCGTGACGCGCTGGACAGCAAGATCGCCACGGCCCTGGTCGAACAGACAGCCACGATGGTGTTCATGCCCAACGCCCGCGCCCGCTATGAGGACTACTGCGAGGGCTTCGGCCTTTCGCAGCACGAACTGGACGTCATCAAGACGCTGCCCGCGCAGTCGCGCTGCTTCCTGATCCGTCAGTCGGACGCGTCGGTCGTGGTGCGCCTCGACCTTTCGGGCATGCCCGAGGTGCTCACCGTGCTTTCGGGCCGCGAGAGCACCGTGCGCAAGCTTGACCAGCTGCGCGAGCGCTACGGCGATGATCCGGCCGCCTGGTATCCGGTGCTGACCGGCTTCCAGTGGCCCGGTGAAAGCGATGACGACGCCGCCTGGATCGAGGCGGCGGAGTAAGGGCGATGAGCACCGCCTGCGAACAGCTTACGGAAGTCGGCAGCGGCGGTGTCGCCCCGGCGCTCCGCGCGGTCGACTGCGTGGCCAATGAGATGGCTTCGGCCGCCTTCGGCCGCCTGTTCGGCGCCGAAGGGGCCATGGCCCCGGTGCTGACCATCCTGCTCACGCTCTACATAGCCTTCTTCGCGATCTCGTTGCTGACGGGCCGTTCCAGCCTCGGCATTTCGGCGCTTACGCCGCGCATGCTGACGCTGGGCCTCGTCCTTACGTTCGCGACGAGCTGGATCGCCTATCAGGGCGTCGTCTGGAACCTTGCCGTGGGCGGGCCGGACTGGATCGCCTCGCTGCTGATGGGTGCCAAGGGTTCGGCAACCCAGCTGTTCGGAGACCGCATCGACGTGGTCTTCAACGCCATTGCCGAGGCTTCGCAGAACGCGGGGCAGGGCAGTGGTGGCGGCGGTGAAGTGGCCCAGGGCGCTGCCCAGGGCGCTGCGCAGACGGCCGGTGCGGCCAAGTCGGTTGCCGCCAGCGGCGGCGCGGCGGGTCTGTTTTCGCCCGACAGCGTGATGTGGATGGGCGCGCTCATGCTGCTGCTCGGCACTGTCGGCGTCCTGCTGACGGCGCGCATCGCCCTTGCCATCCTGCTGGCGCTCGGCCCGATCTTCGTGGTCATGGCGCTGTTCGGCGGCACGCGGGGGCTTACCGCGGGCTGGCTGCGCGGTGTCGTGCTGACGGCGACCACCCCGCTCTTCGTCGTGCTTGGCGGGGGGATCACGCTGGAACTGCTGGTGCCGATCGTCTCGGCGCTGGTGCAGGGCGCGCAGCTCGGCCAGATCGACGGACGCGCCGCCATGGCGCTGTTCGTGGTGGCGGCGGTGCATCTGGCGCTGATGGGCATGGTTCTTAAAGTTGCGGGAACGCTGGTGTCCGGCTGGCAGGTCTTCGGCCTGGCCAATGCCGAGCGCGGGCGCGGCGGACGCGGCGCCGCGGCGCCGGTCGCTTCGGCCCCGGCTTCCGGCGGGCAGGTCCAGCCTTTCGTCAACACCGCCACCCAGTCGCGCACCGCGGCGGTTTCGGCTGCCAGTGCGGCCGCCATGGCGCCCGTTCCCGGTCACGATCAGGCTGGCGGCGCGTCTTCGGGCGACCGGCGCACCGTCATCACCCAGGTCTCGGGCGGCGGGATCGAACCCCTGGGCGCGAGTCAGGCCTCGCGCACACGCGGCATCGGCAGCCGCTTCCGCGCATCCAACGACACCGCGGCAATTCATAACGGCCAAAGTCAAAACGGGCCCGGAAAAGGCGCGTCCGGCAATACGGGCCGCGCTCCGGCCAAGGAGAAGTTCACATGATTCGGCTTCAGGCCCCGGCCCGCGCCTACGCCCGCGCCTACGCCCGTGCCTACGCTTGCGCCCTGGCCGCGACCGCCGTCCCGGCGCTTGCACTTCTGGCCGCGCCGGCGCAGGCGGATGAGCGACTGGTGCAGCACGCCTATTCCGACAACGAAGTCGTGCGGATCGACGGCCGCACCGGCGTCCAGGCGACCATCGCCTTCGGCAAGAACGAAGCGATCGAGAACGTGGCGGTCGGCGATTCGCAGACCTGGCAGATCACGCCCAACAAGCGCGCCGATCTGCTGTTCGTGAAGCCGCTCGACGCCAGTGGCCGCACGAACATGACGGTGGTGACCAACCGCCATACCTATTTCTTCGACCTCGTCGCCTCGCCCAAGGCGCGTCCGCTCTACATGCTGCGTTTCACTTACAAGGACGAGCCGGCAGAGACCGTGCCCGGTGCCCCCGGTGCTGCGCGGACGGCTGCGCTCGACCCTGCCGAACAGGCGCTGGCGGCGGGCGATCCGGCGGCCACGCCGGTCGACGCCTCGGCCCTGAACTTTGCATGGAAGCGCGCCGGCATCGCCAAGCTGCAACCCGCGCGCGTCTATGACGACGGGATCTCCACCTACCTGCTCTGGCCGGACAACACGGCCGTGCCCGCCATTCTCGTGCAGAACGAGAAGGGCGACGAAGGCCCGGTGAACTACGCGGTGCGCGGCCAGACGATCGTGCTGGGCGAAGTGCCCAAGCTCATCATCCTGCGCTCCGGCAAGGCCAGCGCCACGCTGGAAAACCAGCGGCCCGACGCGCCCGCCCCCGCCGGCTCGGGTGCGAGCGCCGCGGCTCCGGTGGCGACTGCCGCAAACCTCGCTTCATCGAACGGGAACTGACACATGGCGCCCAATTCCACACTGCGTGAGAAGTTCGAAAGCACGGCCGGCGCCGATCCGCGTGACGGCGAGGGCGCTCAGGTCATCGACCTGGCCACGCGCAACGTCATGCCGCAGGTCAGCCAGCGCAAGAAGGCCGATGGCCTGGGCTTGGCCGCCGGCGTCCTGATCGTGGCCGCCCTGGGCGGCTTGACGCTCTGGTCGATGGACTCGGTCCGCAATGGACCGGCGGCCCAGCCCCAGCCCTCCGCGCCGCAGCCGATCGCGCCGCCCGTTCCTGCGCCGGTCGCCGCTGCGCCGCAGCCCGAAGCGACGCCCGCCCCGCTGCCGGCGCCTGCGCCCGCTCCGGTCCTGGCGGCCGCTCCCGGCGCCGCGCCCGCGCCCGAGGCCAATCCCTTCGCCAACCCCACCGTGGTGTTCGATGCCGGCGGCAATGCCGTGACGATCCCCGCCGTGGGCGCAGCCGGAGAAGGCAAGGCGGCCAATCCCAACGACGATTTCGCCGCGCGCATCGGCGGCACCGGCACCACGGCCGCTGCGGCCCATACTTTCGATCCCGCCACCACGGTCACCCAGGGCACCCTGATCCCGGCCGTGCTGGAAACGGCGATCGACACGGACGTGCCCGGCTACGTCCGCGCCATCGTCTCGGCCGACGTCCGCAGCTTCGACGGCAAGCGCACGCTGGTCCCGCGCTCCTCGCGCCTGATCGGCCAGTACAAGAGCGGCCTCACCGCGGGCCAGAAGCGCGCCTACGTGATCTGGAGCCGCCTGATCCGTCCGGACGGCGTCTCGGTCAACCTCGGCTCGCCGGCCATTGCCTTCGGCGGCGAGACGGGCCTTCCGGGCAAGGTCAATAGCCACTTCTTCGAACGCTTCGGTTCGGCCATGCTGCTTTCGGTCGTCGGCGGCCTGTCCACGCTCGCCACCAGCGGCTCCAGCGTGGTGGTCGGCGGCGGACAGTCCGCGGCGGCAGCCGCCGTCCAGCAGAGCGGCAGCGTCGGTCCGACGATCCGCGTCCGCCAGGGCGAACCGATCCGCGTCTTCACCGCCAAGGACCTGGATTTCAGCCAGGTCCAGTGATCCAGGTCTCGTTGCAACATGGTCGCCGACGTCTTCTCCCTTCAGCCCGAGCGCTCCGCGATCGGCAAGCCCGTGACTGACCCCGAAGCCGGGGCCGGCCTTTCCGCGGCGCGATCGGTCTATCTCGACGCCTATCTGGCGCCGCTGCGCCCGTGGCTCGACCGCGAGACGGTGACCGAGATCCTCGTCAACCGCCCCGGCGAGATCTGGGTGGAGGACGCGGCGCATCCGGGGATGCAGCATATCCGGTTGCCGGAGATGGACAATCGCCTGCTCCAGCGCCTGGCGGAACAGGTGGCGCGGATCAGCCACCAGGGCATCAACCGCGAACATCCGCTGCTTTCCGCCACTTTGCCCGGCTACGGCAGCCACTCCGGCCAGAGCGGCGGCGGCGCGCGTATCCAGCTCGTCGGGCCGCCGGCGACGCGCTCCAATTGGGCCATGGCGATCCGTCGCCATCGTCTGCTCGAATTGCCGCTGGACGCTTACGACCGCGGGCCGATCGCCCCGCTGGTGGAAGAGCCGACGCCCGACCCCATGGCCGAGCCGATCGCCTTCCTGCGCGATGCCATCCGCCGCCGCCGCACCATCCTGATCTCGGGCGGCACCTCGACCGGCAAGACCACTTTCCTCAACGCCATGCTTTCGGAAATCCCGCAGCACGAGCGCGTGGTGGTGGTGGAAGATACCGCCGAACTGCGACTGCCGGGCGCCAATGGCGTCGGCCTGATCGCGGTGAAGGGCGAACTCGGCGAGGCCAAGGTTTCGGCCAACGACTTGCTCCAGGCCGCCTTGCGCCTGCGCCCCGACCGCATCGTGCTGGGGGAACTGCGCGGCAGCGAGACCGTCTCGTTCCTGCGCGCCATCAACACCGGCCATCCCGGCTCCTTCTCCACCGTCCACGCGAACACGCCGCGCGGCGCGCTGGAGCAGATCGCGCTGATGTCCATGCAGACCGGCATCGGCCTCACGCGTGCGGAGACGCTGGAGTATGCGGCGTCCGTGATCGACATCGTCGTGCAGTTGGACCGCCAGGGCGGCAAGCGCGGCATCAGCCAGATCGCCGAAAGCGCGACCCTGGTGGGATAGGACGGAGCGCTCGACCTTCGAGCGCTCCCCAAAGCGAGCCCGCGATCGTCCAGAGGCGCGTTCGTGACCGCAGAGTGGCCCGTTCGGCGACCGGCTGCACCTATCGGGTCAGCTTCCGGCGGCGTTCAATCCACCAGGGCCAGCCCGCTGGAATCGCGAACCTCGCAGGCCAGGCCCAGCCAATCGGCCAGCGCCTTGTGGTCCTTGGCGACGCCGGGGCTGTAGAGCGGGCGCATGGCGGGAGCGAGGGTGAGCACCAGCTTGCCGTCCTCGCTGCGGACGGCGCTCTGGGCAAGGCCCTGCGCCGAGCAGCCGGTGAGGCGGCGGCACAGGCGCACGGCCAGGCCCCAGCCGATCGCCCGGTCCAGGTCTTCCTGCACGGCGAGGCGGGTGAACTGTTCGGGAACTTCGGTCTGGCCGGAATTGGCGAAGACGGTCATGGCCATCATGCCGCGTCCGTGCATGTCGAGGCCGATCCAGCGCTTGCGCAGGGCCCAGGTCATGGCTTCCTCGGTACGCAGGTTCGGTTCGGTGCGCATCGCGGCCAGGGCGAGCAGGCCGGAGGCCTGGCGAAGCTGGCGGTCCTGCGGTTCCTCACGGCAGACCGGCGCGGTCCAGCGGGCGAGGGCCATGGCGTCGTCCGCAGTGACCCGGGCCGAGGCGGAGAAACCGGCGACGCTGGCGAGCATCGGGTCCTGCGCCTGGATTTCGGCGGGGAGCTGCGCATGAAGCAGGCCTTCGCGCAGGCCCCACGAGGAGAACACCAGCTTCGAAGGCTTGAGCCGCGCGATCACTTCCACCATCAGCGCGGCGGCATCGGGCAGGGTGGCGAGGCGGCTGGCAGAAATGCGCGGATCCACGTTATTGAGCTTGCCCTTGGCAAAGATCCGCGCGAGGCGCAGCGCTTCGGAGGCGGGAAGCTCGAAGCCGTGGGGATCGTCCACCGGGAAGTCGAGCGCGCGCATTGCCTGAAGCGCCAGCGCGCGCCAGGATCCACCAACGATGTAGAGCGGCTGGCCGCGGCCCTTGGCGTCATGGGGATCGCCCCAACCGGCCTTGTCGAGGGCCTTGTGCACGGTTTCGGAGAACCTGCTCTCGCCCGCGGCGCGCAAGTCGGGCAGCAGCAGGGTGCCGAACGGCAGGGTGATGCCGCCGGTGCTGCGGCCTTCCGCGATTTCCACGAGTTCCAGGCTGCCGCCGCCAAGGTCCGCGGCCACGCCGTGCGCGCCGGGGAAGGCGGCGATCACGCCGGTGGCACTGGCGCGGGCCTCTTCCTCGCCTGAAAGCAGGCGCGGCGAAAGGCCGAACTGGCGCACGGCGTCGAGGAAGATCTTGCCGTTGGAAGCGTCCCGCGCGGCGGCGGTGGCCACGCACTCCACGTCCTTGACGTCGAGCAGGCGCAGAAGGCCCGAGAACCGGGCCAGTGCCACCAGCGCGGTCTTCATCGACTTGTCGTTGATCGCGCCGGTCTTGCCCAGATCGCGGCCGAGCCGGGCATTGACCTTCTCGTTCAGGATGACGACCGGCGCGCGCGGCGGCCCGTTGTAGACGACCATGCGCACGGTGTTCGAACCAATGTCGATAATCGCGCGCTTTTCGCTGCTGTGGCTAATGCCGATCATTCCGTTCAGACGAATCGCCCGGGAGCGGGCTGCCTGCGCTCCCTATGTCAGATATTGCCGCGCCTTAGCGAGAGCTTTGGCACCTTTCGTCCACTGGCAAGCGATGCACCGCGCCCGGAGAGCGACGGGTTGGTCATGAAATAGCGGTGGAGATTGAACGGGTTGTCGCTCTCTCCCACGCGCTCGGAAGTGCCGTCCGGATGGAGAATCCAGGACTGTTCGGTGTCCAGCAGGTTGGCCAGCATGACCTGGTCCAGCACCTGGTCGTGCACGGTCTTGTTGGTGATCGGCACCATGACCTCGACCCGGCGGTCGAGATTGCGGCTCATCGCGTCGGCCGAGGTGATGTAGACCTTGGCCTTGCGGTTGGGCAGTTCCGCGCCATTGGCGAAGGCCCAGATGCGGCAGTGTTCGAGGAAGCGGCCGATGATGGACTTGACCGCGATATTCTCGGACAGGCCCTCGATCCCGGGGCGCAGGCAGCAGATGCCGCGCACCACCAGGTCGATGTCCACCCCCGCCCGGCTGGCGGCGTAGAGGCGGTCGATCAGGTCGGGATCGGTCAGCGAATTGAGCTTGGCCCAGATCGCCGCCGGCTTGCCGTTGCGGGCATTCTCGATCTCGCCGTCGATCCCGGCGTAGATCGTCGAGCGCAGCGAGATCGGTGAGATCGACAGGCACTCCGTCACCTTGGGCTCGACATAGCCGGTGATGAAGTTGAACAGCCGGCCCACGTCGCGGCCGATCGCGGGATCGGCGGTGAAGTAGGACAAGTCGGTATAGATGCGTGCCGTGATCGGGTGATAGTTGCCGGTGCCGAAGTGGCAGTAGGTGCGGTAACCCTCACCCTCGCGGCGCACGATCATCGAGGTCTTGGCGTGGGTTTTCCAGTCCACGAAGCCGTAGATCACCTGGACGCCGGCCCGTTCGAGCTGGCTGGCCCAGAGCAGGTTCTGCTCCTCGTCGAAGCGGGCCTTCAGCTCGACCACCGCCGTCACCGACTTGCCTTGTTCGGCGGCGTAGATCAGCGCGGAGATGATCGCGGACTGCTTGCCGGCGCGGTAGAGCGTCTGCTTGATGGCGATCACGTCCGGGTCCCGCGCGGCCTGGCGCAGGAAGTCGATCACCACCTCGAAGCTTTCGTAAGGGTGCTGGACGACGATGTCCTTCTCGCGGATGGCGGCGAAGATGTCGCCGTCATGTTCGAGAATGCGTTCGGGATAGCGGGGGGAATAAGGCTCGAACTTCAGCTCGGGCCGGTCCTCGTCGCAGATCGCGGAAAGGCCGGAGAAGCCGATCAGGCCTCCCGTCTTCATGATCAGCGCCTTGTCGAGGCCGAGCTGGTTGCGCAGCAGTTCCTCTGCGGAAGGATCGAAGGCGCCCTGAAGCTGGAGCACGATCACCAAGCCGCGGCGGCGGCGCTGGATCGCGGTGCGGTAGTAGCGCACCAGATCCTCGGCATCTTCCTCGATCTCGATGTCGCTGTCGCGCAGGATGCGGAACACGCCGTGGCCGTTCACGCCGAAGCCGGGGAACAGCTCGTCCGCGTTGCGGCAGATCAGGTCCTCGATGGAAATCCAGGCCGCGTCCTCACCCGGGATCCGCACGAAGCGCGGCAGCGGGGCGGGGATCAGGACCATTTCCATGACCGGCGCATCGTCGGCCAGGCGGGTCAGCGCGAAGAGCACGCCGATGCCCTGGTTGGCCACGAAGGGGAAGGGGTGCGCGGGATCGATCGCCTGCGGGGTGATCACCGGCATGACGTGTTCGAGGAAGTAGCTGCGCAGCCAGGCCTCGCGGTCGCCGTCGAGGCGGGCGTTGCCCACCACGCGGATGCCGCAATCGGCCAGCTGGAGCTTGAGGTTCTTCCAGGTTTCCTGCTGGATCTGCTCCAGCTCGATCACTTTCTCGTGCGTGGAGGTCAGCGCCTGCGAGGGGGTGAGGCCGTCGATCGAGATTTCCTCGATCTGGCGGCGGACCTGCCCGGCGAGACCGGCGACGCGCACCATCAGGAATTCGTCGATGTTGCTGCCGGAAATCGACAGGAACCGCAGGCGTTCGAGCACCGGATAGTTCGGATTGGTGGCTTCGGCGAGGACGCGCTCGTTGAAGGCGAGCCAACTCAGCTCGCGGTTGAAGAACCGCGCGGGCTGGGTGGAAATATCGTCGACCTCGACGATTTCCGGGGCTTCGGTGGTCTCGGTAATTTCGAGCATGTCCTGGCTCTTCACATCTGCTCCGTGTCAGTCACTGCACTTGCATGCCACGATGACAGTTTGCGGGCAGTCTGGCCAGTCTTACGGGCGGTTTGCCGGTTCTTTCGGCTGGACGGAGCCGCGCTCTGCTGGAATGGCGGCGGGGATGGACATTCCCACCCTTGTTGCCGCCTATCTCGCCCTGGCCAACCTCATCGCCTTTTTCGCTTTCGCCTTCGACAAGGGCCGGGCGATCGCGGGCGGACGGCGCGTGCCGGAGCGGCGCCTGCTGGCTTTCGCCGCGCTCGGCGGCTCGCCCGGCGCCCTGCTGGCGCGCCGCGTGCTGCGGCACAAGACGCGCAAGCAGCCGTTCGTGGACCGGCTGCGCTGGATCGTGACGATTCAGGTGGGCATGGTGGCGGGCCTGATCTGGGCCGCCTGGGCCTGACGATCAGGTGCCGGGCTGGACGTAAGGCGCGGTAGCCCAGAGCTTGCGCTGCCAGCCGCGGGGGTCGTCCTCCATCCGCGTCTCCTCGCCGAACACCATCGTCGCCCGCGTGGGGACGGTGTAAGGGCGCCAGTCCGCCGCCCGATCGCCGGAGCCGGGACGCCCGGTTTTCGCAAGGCCCGTGAAGGCCGCCATCATCGTCTTGCTCAGCGCCCGGGCCTTGTCATCGGTGCCGGAGAAACTGCCCGGAGCGTCGAGCGTGCCGAAGACATAGGGAATGTCGTCGGTATGCGCCGCGCCGCGCAGGGGATCGACGGGCGAGGGGCGTTCGAGCTGGTAGACCCAGGTGGCCTCGGCCCCGGCTCTGGCGCGCGCGTCCGCCTCGATCACCTGGCCCGGCCATGAGCGGCCCGCGGTGGTGGCGGCATAGTAGATCTGCTCGGCGGTCCAGTCCGGCTGGCGGGCGCGGTACTGGTCGATCATCCACTGCGGATCGAGGTCGATCTTGACCTCGCGGCCGACGCGCTCGGCGAGGTTGCTCCAGTCGAGGCCCTTGAGCCTGGGGCCGCGCGGGTCGAGGAAGGCGCGCGTCTCCTCGCGGGTATTGCCCAGGATCATCGGCACCGACACGGACTGCGGCGCGGCGTCCGGCCAGAAGGGATGGCGCGGCAGATTGGTCATGTCCAGCACCGGGCCGAAGTAGAGCGGGCCGCTGCCCATGACCGGATCGGTGGCGGCAAGGCCGTCCACCAGCCGTTCGATCGGCAGGTTGCGCAGGCCCTCGACATCGCCGGGCGCGAGCTTGACGGCGGCCATCAGCGCCTGCGTGCGCGCCCAGGCATGCATCGGGCCGCTGGCCTGGACTTGCTGGCCGCTCATGGTCGCGGCGCTGTGGAACAGTCCCCGTGCGGCGGGCATGGCCATGAGCGTGGCGATCTTGGCACCGCCGCCGGACTGGCCGAACACCATGACGCGCGCCGGGTCGCCGCCGAACCGGGCGATGTGATCGCGGACCCATTGCAGCGCGAGGATGAGGTCGAGCTGGCCCAGGTTGCCGCTATCGGCATACGTCGCGCCGAAGGGCTTGAGCCAGGCATAGCCGAGGGCATTGAGGCGGTGATTCACCGAAACGACCACCACGTCGCCGCTGCCCGCCAGCCGGGCGCCGTGGGTGAGGGGGTCGGTGACCGAGCCGGTGGTATAGGCGCCGCCGTGGAAATAGACCATGACCGCGCGCCTGGCGGCCGGGTTCGCCTCGGGCGTCCAGAGGTTGAGGAAGCGGCAGTCCTCGGCCTGACGCTCGCTGTCGAGGCCGCGCTGGGGGCAGATCGGGGCGAAGGCCTGGGCCTTGACCGGCGGCCCGGCCCAGGGTTCGGCCACTGCCCGCGCGAACCGCGCGGCGCGGCCGTAGCGGATGCCCTTGAAGGCGAGCACGCCCTGTTCGGCAAGGCCGGTGTAGCGGCCGACGACCGGCGCGGCGGCCGAGCCCGGCGAGGGCCGTGCCAGAAGCGGCGCGGGGGCTGCGGCAAGGGCCGCTGCCGATGCCACCAGGGTGCGGCGAGTGATGCGCGGTGCCGTCATATGCTCCCTCTCCCCCAAGTCGTGCCGGATCGGGTCCGGGGCGACGATCCGGCCGGCCTCAGCTTGCGCCCAGGCTCACCGCCTGACATCGCCTCCGGAAATCGAGAAGGCGTCCAGTTCGGCGCGGCCGATGAGGCTCATGTCGCCGTGCAGCGAGTGCTTGAGCACCGTATAGGCCAGCCCCGCATGGGCCATGGCGGACAAGTCGCCCGCCTCCAGCCACTGGTGCAGCACGCCGGCCGCGAAAGCGTCTCCGGTGCCGATGCGGTCGACGATGCCGGTCACGTCGGCTTCGGCGGTCTGGACGGCATCGTCCCGGCCGTCGACGCGGGCGGCGATGCGGTGGTGGCCGGCATTGACGACATGGCGCGCGGTCGAGGCGATCACCTGCAGGTTCGGGAAGGCCGCGAAGGCCGCCTCGGCCGCTTCGCGGCGGCGGTCAGCGCCGTCGCCGGAGAAGGTCTCACCCAGCAGCAGCGAGATGTCGCGGTGGTTGCCGATCATCACCGTGGCGGCCGAAACCATCTCGGTAAGGATCTCGCGCGGGTTGCTGTCCCAGCTTTCCCAGAGGAGGGCGCGGTAGTTGCCGTCGAAGCAGATCGGCACGCCGGCTTCCTGCGCGGCGCGCACTGCGGCCTTGGCCAGCGAGACGCCGCCCGGCCCGAGCGCCGGGGTGATGCCGGACAAGTGCAGCAGACGCGCGCCGTCCAGCGCGGCGGCAAAGTCGAAATCGTCCACGGCGGACTGCGCGAAAGCGCTGCCGGCGCGGTCGTAAGTGATCGCCGAAGGGCGCAGGCCCGCGCCGGTCTCCAGGAAATAGAGCCCCATGCGGCCCGGCCCGGAGGTCACGCCGGCAAGGCCCACGCCTGCTGCGCCCAGCGCCGCGCGGCACTTGTCGCCCAGCGGGTTGGCGGGCAGGCGGGACACCATGCGCACTTCGTGGCCGAGCGAGGCAAGACCCGAGGCGACATTGGCTTCGGCCCCGCCCACGACCATGTCGAGCGCATCGGACTGGACCACCAGCCGCGCGTCATGGGTGGCGAAACGGATCAGCACTTCGCCGAAGCAGGTAACGTGGCCAGTCATAGTCTAGAAATTCCTCAGCGCGCGAGCCAACCGCCGTCTACGGCGAGGACGTGTCCTGTCACATAGTCCGAAGCCGGGGAAGCCAGGAACACGGCGGCGCCGGCAATATCCTTGGGATCTCCCCAGCGGCCGGTGGGAATGCGTTCCAGAATCTGGCGGTTGCGCGTCTCGTCGCCCTGCAGCGCGGCGGTGTTGTTGGTGGCAATGTAGCCCGGTGCGATGGCATTGACCTGCACGCCCTTTGGCGCCAGTTCGTTGGCCATGGCCTTGGTCACGCCGCCCACGCCGGACTTCGCCGCCGCATAGCTGGGCACGCGGATGCCGCCCTGGAACGTCAGCAGCGAGGCGATGTTGACGATCTTTCCGGCGCTGTTGCCTTCCCGGGCGCGCTCCACCATGCCCCTGGCCGCCGCCTGGCTGAGGAAGAACAGCGTCTTGAGATTGGTGTCCATCACCGCGTCCCAGTCCTCCTCGGAGAACTGGAGCAAGTCGTCGCGGCGGATGATGCCGGCATTGTTGACGAGAATGTCGAGCTTGCCCAGCCCGGCCACCGCCTCGTCGATCACGCGGCCCACGGGCTCGATCGAGGAGAGGTCGGCCTTGATGTTCACGCACTTGCGCCCGGTCGCTTCGATCAGCGCGATGGTCTCGGCCGGTTCGCTGCGGCCGGCCAGGGCAACGTCCGCGCCCGCTTCCGCAAGCGCCACGGCTATGGCCTGCCCGATCCCGGTGTTGGCGCCGGTCACCAGCGCGGCCTTGCCTTCGAGGCTGAAGGAAATCGCCATAAGTTAAGTCCTGTCCCAATCTCGTTCGTGGCCCGGAAATCCCCCGAACCCATCTTCGGCCCCCACTCCTCTTCGGCCCCACTTCGTCATTGCGAGCGTAGCGAAGCAATCCAGAGCGGTGGTCCACGACGCCCTGGATTGCTTCGTCGCTCCGCTCCTCGCAAAGACGAGGGCAGGGGAGCGACGAGGCAAGTTCCGAAAGGCTGCTGCCTTACTGAAGCTGGCAGATATCCAGCACGTTCATGTCGGTATAGTCGAGGTTTTCCCCGCCCATGGCCCAGATGAACGCGTACTTCTTGGTGCCCGAGCCCATGTGGATCGACCAGGGCGGGCTGATGACCGCCTCTTCGTTGGCGATCACGATGTGGCGCATCTGGTCGGGTTCGCCCATGTAGTGGAAGATGCGGTCGTTCTCTTCCGGCAGCTCGAAGTAGAGGTAGATTTCCGAGCGGCGGTCGTGGAGGTGCGGCGGCATCGTGTTCCAGACCGAGCCTTCTTCCAGCACGGTGAGGCCCAGCAGCAGCTGCGCGCTCTCGCAGACGCCGGGGATCACCAGCTGGTAGATCGTGCGCTGGTTCGAATTGGCAAGATCGCCGCGCGCCAGCGGGTTGGCCTGGTCAAGCGTGATGTGCTTGATCGGCAGCGTCTTGTGGGCGGGAACCGAGGCGATGTAGAAGCGGGCGGTCTCGCCCTCGAAAGTGACCTCGGTCGAGCCCATGGGCACGTAGAGGCATTCCTTATTCTGCATTTCGAAGCGCTGGCCATCGACCGTGATCGCGCCCGGACCGCCGATGTTGACGATGCCGGCTTCGCGGCGCTCAAGGAAGGGGTGGCCTTCCGCGCTTTTCGGCACGGTCTGGGCGGGCAGCTTGAGCGGCCCCTGCGAGGGCACCGCGCCGCCGATCACGAAACGCTCGTTGTGCGAATAGTTGAGGCTGACCTTGCCGTCTTCGAACATGCCGGTGACGAGGTAGCGATCGCGCAGTTCCTCGTTGGAGACGCACTCCATCATGTCGGGATGGGTGGCGTGGTAGGTCTTGCAGAACACGGGGGCTCTCCCTTGTGGAATTCAGTTCCGTATGGTGGGACGTTATTACGCTTCAGGTCAAGTCTTATCCGGTCTTGGTAACCGGTGTCAATGTTCCGCCGGGCGTGTTTCTCCCCGGTTCCGGCGCGTCCGTTTTCGGCCGCGGCAGCGGGCCGGGTGTCCGGTCGGCGCTCAGGCCGTGCGTTCGGGCGCGGCCACCGAGGCGCGGCGCACCAGGTCGGAAAGGAACAGCGAAGGCTGGTCGGCCGCGCCGCCCGGGTCGATCAGCTTGTGCGCGGCGGCCGTGGCCATCGGCACGATCGGCCAGCGCACGGTGGTGAGCGGCGGCCAGATATGGGCGGCGATGGCGGTATCGTCGAAGCCGATGATGGAGAGCTGCTCGGGCACGGAAATGCCCTTGGCCCGCGCCGCATGGAGGACGCCGGCGGCCATCTCGTCATTGCTGCAGAAGATCGCGGTGGGGCGCGGATCGGCGGAGAGCAGGCGCTCCCCCGCGGCCAGGCCCGATTCGAAGCGGTAGTCCCCGCGCGCGCCGATCTTCGGATCGAGCTTGAGCCCGGCCGAGGCCAGCCCGTCGATGAAGCCCAGTTCGCGCTCGTGCGCCGAGCGGAAGCCCTCCGGTCCGGCGATGAAGCCGATGCGGCGATGGCCCAGGCTGGTCAGCCACGACACCGCTTCGCGCACGGCATGACGGTCGTTCGAGGCGACGAGGTGGCTGTCGTCGTCCAGCCGGGCCGAACCCATGCGCACCAGCGTGCAGCCCAGTTCGCGGCAGACCGCCGCCAGTCCGTCGTTCTCGGAAATCGGCGGCAGCAGCAGCACGCCGTAGAGCCGCTGCTGTTCGATGAAGCGGCGGATGTCCTCCAGCATCGTCGGCGAGTGGCGGTCCACCGGGCGCACGACGAGGGCGAACTCGGTGTCGCGGATGGCTTCGAGAATGCCTTCCTGCACGCCCAGCACCATCTGCGCGTTCGGGTTGTCGTGGATCAGGCCGATGAGGAAATTGCGGCGCAGCGCCAGTGCGCGCGCCTGCGGATTGGGCACGTAGCCGATCTCCGCGATCACAGCTTCCACTTTCTCGCGCGTGGCCTGGCCCAGGAGCGGGGACTTGTTGATGACGCGGCTGACGGTTTTCTTGGAGACGCCGGAAAGGCGCGCGACGTCGTTGATGGTCGGCTTGGTGTCGCGTCTGAATTCGTCCGGCATCCTAGCCCCTTTGGCGGCACCGCTTGCGGCTTCGCCCGATATGTTGTGAGCCGCTTGCCTTCTTGCGCGCGGAAAGGCAAGATGACACCGGTTTCCATATCTTGGAAGCCCTCAATTTCGCGTTACCGCCACCTGCGGCGTACACGCCCTCCGCTCCACCCGCTGCCCCGGCAATGCAACCCTTTGACAAGGCCACGGGATCGAGAGGCATCGCGCTTTTGATTTGCCTATGACACCGGTTTCCTTTAACGACGGCAACCAGAACAACGAAGGGTTTGGGATGAGTTCCAACGAGCAGGCCAGAACGATTGCGGGGGCATTCGTATCGGCGCGGCGCGAGATGCGGGCGCTGGCCGAATACCCCGGAGAGGCACCTTCCGATCTTGCCGCCGCCTATGCGATCCAGGACCTTGCCATCGGGCTGGACGGCCGCACGGTCGCGGGCTGGAAAGTGGGCAGGATCAACGTCCCCGAAGACACGCGCCTGGGCGCCGACCGGCTGACCGGGCCGATCTTCACGGACAGCGTCGTCACCGCCGCTGCGGCGGAGGCGCCGGAAATGCCGGTCTTCGCCCGGGGCTTCGCCGCGGCGGAAGCGGAATTCCTGCTGCATGTCGCGCCGGGCTGGGACGGTGTCGTGCCTGCCGATGACGAGGCCACCCGCAAGGTGCTGGACGCCGTGCACATCGGCATCGAAGTGGCCAGCTCTCCTTACCCCGGCATCAACGCCGATGGGCCGCCGGTCACCGTTTCCGATTTCGGCAACAACGCCGGCATGGTGATCGGTCCGGTGCTGGAAGGCTGGGAAACCGCCACTTTCGAGGCGATCACAGTGCGCTTCGAGATCGACGGGCAGGAGATCGCCTCGGCAACCACCGCGACCATGCTGGACGGCCCGCTGGGCGCGGTGCGGTTCCTGCTTGCGAACCTTGCCTCGCGCGGTATCGACTGCAGCGGCGGGACCTGGGTTTCGACCGGCGCGGTCACGGGGGTCCATCCGGTGGTGCCGGGGCAGAAGGTTCTGGCGCATTTCGAGGGACATGGCAGCATAGGCTGCAAGATCGCGGCGGCGGTGCCCGCATAGGAAGAATGCATCGGCAGGCCCGAAAACGGTGCCGCCGAAGAGGGAGCAGGATCAGATGAACGCAGGCATTCCCGAAAGCCATCTCACGGATGGTTCCGGAGCCGCCAAATCCGCAACGGGGGTTCCCGGAGCAGACGGTTCCGGGGCCGACCGCCAGGGAATCCATCCCACCGCGGGGCGCTATCGCTGGGTGATCGTCGCGCTGCTCTTCGCGGCGACGGCGATCAACTATATCGACCGGCAGATGATCGGCGTGCTCAAGCCCACGCTCGAGGCTGAATTCCACTGGACCGAGTCCGACTTCGCGGGAATCGTCTTCTGGTTCCAGCTCGCCTACGCGATCGGCTACCTCTCCTTCGGCAAAGTGGTGGACGTACTGGGCGCGCGGATAGGCTATGCCATCGCCCTGGTCATCTGGACCATCAGCCACATGGCGCACGGCTTCGCCAGCGGCGTGACCTCCTTCGCGATGGCGCGCTTCGGCCTCGGCATCGGCGAATCGGG
Source organism: Novosphingobium sp. PhB55 (assembly GCF_004368805.1). NCBI lineage: Bacteria > Pseudomonadati > Pseudomonadota > Alphaproteobacteria > Sphingomonadales > Sphingomonadaceae > Novosphingobium > Novosphingobium sp. PhB55. Next base: position 191,794 of record NZ_SODQ01000007.1, read on the forward strand.
CAATTTCCCCGCCGGCATCCGCGCCGTCACCGACTGGTTCCCGCAGAAGGAGCGCGCCTTCGCGATCGGCCTGTTCAATGCCGGCGCCAATGTCGGCGCGATCCTGACGCCGCTGATCGTGCCGCTGCTGGTGCTCTGGTTCGACTGGCGCGTGGCCTTCTTCGTCACCGGCATCTTCGGCATTCTCTGGCTGATCGCCTGGTGGGCGATGTACCGCCATCCCAACGAGCATGCCCGCGTCACGCGCGGCGAACTCGCGTGGATCCAGCAGGACCCGGCCGACCCGGTCGAGAAGATCGGCTGGTCGAAGCTGCTGACCGTGCGCGAGACCTGGGCCTTCGCCCTCGGCAAGTTCCTGATCGACCCGATCTGGTGGTTCTTCCTGTTCTGGCTGCCGGGCTACCTGTTCGAGCGCTACAACCTCGACCTCAAGACCTTCGGCCTGCCGCTTGCGGCGATCTACCTGATTTCCGACCTTGGCAGCGTGGGCGGCGGCTGGCTTTCCTCCAGGCTCATCAAGGCGGGGAAGACGCCGAACTTCGCGCGCAAGATCACGATGCTGATTTGCGCCTTCTGCGTGCTGCCGATCTGGTTCGCGCAGTCGCTGGACAGCGTCTGGGCCGCCGTGCTGGTGATCGGTATCGCCACGGCCGCACACCAGGCCTTCTCGGCCAATCTCTACACTTTCCCGTCCGACGTCTTCCCGCGCGGTGCGGTGGGATCGGTGGTGGGCATCGGCGGCACCGTCGGCGCTTTCGGCGGCATGGGCATGGCGCTCTTCGCGGGCTACATCCTCGACACGACGCACAGCTACGAGGTGCTCTTCGGGATCTGCGCAGGGGCCTATCTGCTGGCGCTGGCGGTGGTTCACCTGCTCAGCCCGAGGCTGGCACCGGCGAAAGTCTGAGAGCGCCGGACTTGACGGCCAGGTTCCGGGGGCGATGCCCCCGGAACCTGCGGCCACCTGCCGCTTCGGCTACGACGCTGGCGGTGACGTCACGTCCCAGACGATCGGCAGGTTGCGGATTGACAGCAGCCCCGGGAACACGGCCGTGTCCGCGCCCGGCTTCACCCGGAATTCGGGAATGCGCGCGAACCATTCCTCCAGCAGCAGCCGCAGCTCGCGCCGCGCCAGGTGCGCGCCGAGACAGATGTGCACCCCGCCCACGAACGTGAAGTGACGGTTGGCCTTGCGCTCGGGATCGAAGGTGCGCGGGTTCTCGAAATGGGCAGGGTCGAAATTGCCCGAGGGGTTGAGGCAGGAGAACGAATCGCCCTGGCGCACCTGGATCCCGTGCCACTCGAAGTCCCGGGTGGCGGTGCGGGCGGACGAGAGGATCGGCTGCGTGCGCAGGAATTCCTCGACCGCCGAGTTGATCAGCGCCGGATTCTCGCGGATGCGCCGCTGCAGGTCGGGCTGGAGCGCGAGACGGCGGAACATCTGGGCGATGGTGGCCGCCACGGTATCGAGGCCGCCCAGCCAGAGGAACCACACCATGCCGATCTTCTCGTCCTCGGTTGGCGGGCGGCCTTCGGCCTGGCCGCCGATCCTGCCGTGGACGATGGCGGAGACGAGGTGCTCGTCGGGTTCCGCTTCCTTCTCGGCAATGAAGCCGCGGAGGAATTCGAGCACGCCGCGCAGTGCGGCCTGCATCTTTTCGAGGCTGCCGGAATGGAGGATGTCCCATTCCCAGTCGAGGAACTGTTCGAACTTCTCGTCGGGAAAGCCCATCAGGCCCATGAATATCCGCACCGGATAGACCCGTGCGAAGTCCCAGGCCATGTCGACCTCGCCCTTGCCCGCCACGGCGTCGATCATCTCGGTCACTACGTCGCGGATGCGCGGTTCCAGCTCGCGCGTGATCCGGGCGGGCGAGAAATAGGGCATCAGGTAGAGCCGGTACTTCTGGTGGTCGGGCGGATCGATGGCGAGGGGGATCGACTTGAAGGTCTCGCCGATCAGCCGCTGGAATTCGGCCGTGCCCGCGTTCGAGAAATGCGCATTGTCGGTATAGACGCGCTCGATGTCCTCATAGTGGCTGACCACCCAGTTGCCCTGCTGCCGCCCGCTGATCGCGCCCAGGCCGTGCCGGGCCGGCGGCGCGTAGAGCAGGCGCGGGATCTCCGGGCCGGAAAGCCAGCCGCAGGGCTCATAGGGATCCAGGAGGTCGTTGGGCTCGGTGCCCATGGCAAAGCCCAGGTCGACGATGCGATCCTTCGGAACGTTGTCCGGGGCGGCATCGAAATCGACGCGGATGTCGTCGAGCGTTCGGATTTGTGGCATGATGTTCTCTCCCGAGGCCATGGATGCCCGGGCATCCCCCGCGCGGCAAGGCGCAGCGCAGCGCGCGCGCGGTTCCCGGCAGGGGTTGCGGCCATTCATCGTCTCGGCGTTGGGCTCTCGATTGACCCGCAGCCCCCGAGGTTGCGACATGAGCCCCAATTGTTTTGGGAGACAGGCCATGGCTGATGGCGACACGAAGGAAATGCAGGAATCTGCGCGCAAGTACTGGTCGGCGGAAGGCTACACCAAGGGCGGAGTGATCCGCGAGGTTGACTACGCAACCCAGTCCGGCGGCCTCGATCCGACGCTGGAAGGCATCAAGATCGTCGATACGGACACGCACCTCAGCGAACCGCCAACGCTGTTCACGGACCGCGCGCCAGTGGGCCTGAAAGCCAAGATGCCGTTCGTGAAGCGCGATGCCGACGGGGTGGACCGCTGGTACATCGGTGACCGCAACTGCGGCTCGCTCGGCGGCAACGTGATCCGCAAGGACAACAACAAGCTGCTCGGCCGCCTGGCCTTCCCCACCCTGGAGGAAGCCCATCCGGGTGGTCACGAGATCGCCCCGCGCCTGAAGGCGATGGACGACATGGGCGTCTATGCGCAGATCTGCTTCCAGAACTCGGGCATCACCCAGGCGGGCATGCTGATGACGCTGGGCGACGACGATCTCGCCGTCACGATCATGAAAGTGTTTAACGATTTCAACGCCGAATATCAGCGCGACTCGGGCGAGCGCCTGTTCCCGATGGCGCACCTGCCGTTCTGGAACAAGGCGGAGATGGAGAAGGAAGCCCGCCGCTGCATCGACATGGGCCTGCGCGGCTTCGTGCTGCCCGATACGCCCGAGCGCGTCGGCGTGCCCAGCTTCAACCATGAATACTGGACGCCGTTCCTCGAAATGATCGACGCGGAAGGCATTTCGCTCAACTTCCACCTCAACGCCGCGATCGACCCGAACACCCTGACCTGGGAAGGCTTCGCTTTCGAACAGACCCTGTCGGTGGTCGCGACGATGTTCTCCATCGGCAATGCCGCGACGCTGGGCAACTGGATGGTCTCGGGCCGACTCGACCGTCACCCGAACCTCAAGATCGGTCTGATCGAGAGCGGCATGGGCTGGGTGCCTTTCGCCGTGGAAGCGCTGGAACACCAGTTCCAGGAAATGCTCCCCAGCAAGCGCAACGTGCTGAAGAAGCAGCCCTGGGACTACTTCCGCGACCACTTCAAGTGCACCTTCTGGTTCGAGAAGATCGCGCCCAAGCTGCTGCTGGAAACCATCGGCGTCGACAACGTGATGTTCGAAACCGACTTCCCGCACCCGACCTCGCTCTATCCGGGCGTGCAGGCACATATCAAGGACGTGCTGGGCGGCTACGATTACGCGGTGAAGAAGAAGGTCCTCCAGGACAACGCGGTCAATTTCTACAAACTGCCGTTCTGAGTAGATCGAAAGCCTGAAGCCGTGCCGGGGCGAGCAGTCGCTCCGGCACTGTTCACTCCGGTTCGGTTGTTTCTCATGCGGCGATCGCGCAAAGGCGCGTTACGAAGCCTTGATAATCTTGTATTTTACTACATGCTAATGAGTAATCGCTGGATCGTGCCCCGTTCCGGTCCTCGTTCCATCCTCGCCCCTGGAGGAGCTCGTGATGCTCATTCTACCGCGTCATGCGGAGAACCAGCCCTTCGCCGGTGCGATCTAGAGCGCGTAAAACGCTCATAACCGCACAAGTCACGAACACGCGGCTCAACCTGAAGGCCGGCCTGCCGAAACTGATGACGATGGACCTGACCTCCAAAATGAACGCCAAGCCTTAGCGGCAGAAGTTCGCGCCGTCCGCTTCGAGGTGGAAGTGGTTCTTGTGGGCTTCGTTGTAATCGGGGCCGAGCGTGGTGCCGAAGCGTTTGCAGGCGCTGTCGTGGACGACGCGCAGGAAGCGGCGTTCGGCGGGGGTGCCGTTGCTCCAGTCGCCCAGCACGGTGATGCGGCGGCCGTCGGCCAGGACGAAGCCGGACACATCGATGGCATTGGCGGTGGCATGGCCTGAGCGGCGCGCAGTGCCGGCGACGTTGCGGCAGTTGTAGCTGCCATAAGTCTCGATGCTCAGGATGCGGCTGCCGAGGATCTGCTGCGCCGCCCGGTCGACGCCGTAGCGCGCCCAGGCCGCGAAGGGCGTGGCCGTGGTGCAGGTCACGGGGCCGAGGTTGGTCACCGATACGGTCGCCCGGTCGGTGTTCAGGGCCGAGAGTTTCACCGTGCCCAGGGTGGAGCAGCCGTTCCCATAGTACCGGTCCGTCACGGGCGTGAAGACGGCGTTCTGCGCGCCGAGCGTTGCCATGCACTGGCGCAGTTCGCGGGAAGGCGGCGGCGCGGCGGGGCGCGACTGGGCCGAGGGGCGGGCGCCTCGTCCGCGCGGCTGTTCCGCGCGATCGATGCAGCCGCTCAGAACCGCCGCCAGCGGCAGCAGCAGCGAGAGGCCCAGCGAAGACCGTGAAGGCAGCAATCGGTGCGGCGGCGTCGTAATCCGGGGCGTCATCATCGCGTCCAAGCATCCGGGACTGGCGTGAACGGGAGCTTACCCGGCCAGCCATGAGGCGGGAAACGCGCGGCGCGTGGTTTTCCACCGAATAGCGAATGCGCGGAATTCCGCTGGTTTTGCGCATGGAAGCACTGCGAAAGATCGAAAACGGGAAACGATCTGGCGCAAGCGGCCGGAGAATCGTTTGACAAATTTCCCGGCCTCTTTAGACGCAGCGCCGGGCCACGCGGTCCCAACGCCGCGCGTGCTCTCTGTAAGGAGAGTCAGAAATGACTGATATTATTAGCGTACCCGCGCGCAAACCTGCGCGTCCGCACTTCTCTTCCGGTCCCTGCGCCAAGCCGCCCGGATATGCCCCCGAAAAACTGAACACCGAAGCACTCGGTCGCTCGCACCGCGCCAAGATCGGTAAGACGCGCCTTGCGTATTGCATCGATCTGATGCGCGAAGTTCTGCAGCTGCCCGACACGCATCGCATCGGTATCGTCCCCGGCTCCGACACCGGCGCCTTCGAGATGGCCATGTGGACCATGCTCGGCGCCCGCGGTGTGACCGCGCTGGCCTGGGAAAGCTTCGGTGAGGGCTGGGTTACCGACGCCGTCAAGCAGCTCAAGCTGGAACCCACCGTGTTCCGCGCCGATTACGGCCAGCTGCCCGACCTCGACAAGATCGACTGGTCCGACGACGTGCTCTTCACCTGGAACGGCACCACTTCGGGCGTGCGCGTTCCGGACGCCAACTGGATCCCGGCCGACCGCGAGGGCCTGTCCTTCGCAGACGCCACTTCGGCAGTCTTCGCCTACGATATCGACTGGTCCAAGATCGACGTTGCCACCTTCTCCTGGCAGAAGGTCCTGGGCGGCGAAGGCGGCCACGGCGTGCTGATCCTCGGCCCCCGTGCCGTTGAACGCCTTGAAAACTATACCCCGGCCTGGCCGCTTCCCAAGGTGTTCCGCCTTGTCTCGAAGGGCAAGCTGGCAGAGGGCGTGTTCAAGGGCGAAACCATCAACACCCCCTCGATGCTCGCCGTCGAGGACGCGATCTTCGCTCTGGAATGGGCCAAGGGTCTGGGCGGTCTCGAAGGGCTGAAGGCCCGTTCGAACGCCAATGCCCACGCGCTGGACAAGATCGTCGCCGAGCGTGACTGGCTGAGCCATCTGGCAGTCGACAGCGGCACCCGCTCCAAGACCTCGGTCTGCCTCTCCGTCGAAGGCGCCGATGCCGACTTCATCAAGAAGTTTGCGGCCCTCCTCGAAAAGGAAGGCGCGGCCTATGACGTCGCCGGATACCGCGATGCCCCTCCGGGCCTGCGCATCTGGTGCGGCGCGACCGTGGACACGGCCGACGTCGAGGCTCTGGGACCGTGGCTCGACTGGGCCTACGCGACCGTCAAGGCCGGCTAAACCATTCCACGTCGTCCCGGACTTGATCCGGGACCGCTGACGGAGCCGAAGCCAAACCACCGGCGAAGCTCCGTCAACACTTCCACCGATCCCGGATCAGGTCCGGGATGACGAGTGAAGGAATAATTCCATGACCAAGCCCCGCGTCCTCATTTCGGACAAGATGGACCCCAATGCCGCCCGTATCTTCGAGATCCGCGGCTGCGACGTAGACGTCATCACCGGCGAGACCCCCGAGCAGCTGATCGCCCGCATCGGCGATTATGACGGCCTTGCCATCCGCTCGTCGACCAAGGTCACCAAGGAAATCCTCGCTGCCGCGAAGAACCTGAAGGTGATCGGCCGCGCCGGTATCGGCGTAGACAACGTCGACATTCCGGCCGCTTCGGCCCAGGGCGTCGTGGTGATGAACACGCCGTTCGGCAACTCGATCACCACCGCCGAACACGCCATCGCCATGATCTTCGCACTGGCCCGCCAGATCCCGGAAGCCAACGCGCAGACCCAGCAGGGCCTGTGGCCGAAGAACGGCTTCATGGGCGTTGAAGTCACCGGCAAGACGCTGGGCCTGATCGGCGCGGGCAATATTGGCTCGATCGTCGCCAGCCGCGCGCTCGGCCTGAAGATGAAGGTCGCCGCCTTCGATCCGTTCCTGACGCCAGAGCGCGCCGTGGAAATGGGCGTGGAGAAGGTCGATCTCGACACCCTGCTCGAACGGGCTGACTTCATCACCCTGCACACGCCGCTGACCGACCAGACCCGCAACATCCTCTCGGCCGAGAACCTGGCCAAGACCAAGAAGGGCGTGCGCATCGTCAACTGCGCCCGCGGCGGCCTGATCGACGAAGCCGCGCTGAAGACCATGCTCGACAACGGCCACGTCGCCGGTGCCGCGCTCGACGTGTTCCAGACCGAGCCCGCCAAGGACTCGCCGCTGTTCGGCACGCCGAACTTCATCTGCACCCCGCACCTCGGCGCCTCGACCACCGAAGCCCAGGTCAACGTGGCGCTCCAGGTTGCCGAGCAGCTGGCCGACTTCCTGGTCAATGGCGGCGTCACCAACGCGCTCAACATGCCGTCGCTCTCGGCCGAGGAAGCGCCGAAGCTGAAGCCTTACATGAAGCTGGCCGAAATGCTGGGTTCGATGGTCGGCCAGCTGACCCGCGACTCGGTTCCCCGCATCTCGATCCACGTCGAGGGGGCCGCTGCCGAACTGAACCAGAAGCCGATCACCGCCGCCGTGCTGGCCGGTTTCCTGCGCGTCCAGTCGGACACGGTGAACATGGTCAACGCCCCGTTCCTCGCCAAGGAGCGCGGCCTTGAAGTGCGCGAAGTGAAGACCGAGCGCGAGGGCGACTATCACACGCTGATTCGCGTTTCGGTGAAGACCGAAGCCGGCGAGCGTTCGGTGGCCGGCACGCTGTTCAACAACGTCGAGCCGCGCCTCGTCGAAATGTTCGGCATCAAGGTCGAGGCCGAGCTGGCCGGCGACATGATGTACATCGTCAATGAAGACGCGCCCGGCTTCATCGGCCGCATCGGCACCCTGCTGGGCGAGAACGCGATCAACATCGGCACGTTCAACCTGGGTCGCCGTGACACCGGCGGCGAAGCCGTGCTGCTGCTCTCGGTCGACAGCGCCGTGTCGGAGGACGTCCTCAAGGCGGCCACCGCGCTCCCCGGCGTGAAGACGGTCAAGGCGCTCAAGTTCGCCTGATCGTTCAGTTCAAGGCTCTTGACGCAAAAAGGGGCCGGCATCTTCGGATGTCGGCCCCTTTTCTGTGTCCCGGGTGCTTTACTGGCCCGACGGGGGCGGGCCCATCGGCGGCATTCCGCCGCGCGGCCCCATACCGCCGGGGCCATCGCGGCCGCTGCCCCTGGGGCGCAGTTCCTGCATCGAGAGATAGCCGTCCTTGTCCGTATCGGCGGCCTCGAACTTCGCGCCTTCGTAAGCCAGGAGTTCCTCCAGCGAGACGCCCGCGTCGTAATTCGTGTTGGCCCTGGCGATCAGCGTGCCGGAGATCGGCTCGATCAGGTTGCCGAGCAGGGCATCTTCATCGTCCCTGCCGGAGCCCAGGTCGGGGGCGATCACTTCCAGGACCTGGCCGGCGCGATCGCCCACTGCGCCGCGTTCGTCAGTGGCGAGCGAGCCCATCTGCTGCTGCCAGGCGGTGAACTCCGCCATCGAGATCGTGCCGTCGCCATTGGCATCGACTTTGGCGAAGCGGCCCCTGATCGCGGCGTCGCGCCGGGCGTTTACCAGGGCGTGGAATTCCTCCAGCGTGGCCAGTCCATCGCGGTTGGTATCGGCTTCGCGGAACATGGCGGTGACGATCTTGTCATAGCGCGCGCGGGAGATCGGCTTCGGAGCGCGGGGCTTTCCGCCGCCGCCGGATCCGCCGGGAGGGCCGCCCCCCGGACCACCGCCGCCGCCCATTCCGCCGCCTCCACCCATTCCGCCCATTCCCCCCATGTCGTCGCCGCCTCCCATCTGGGCATGGGCAGGCGTCTGGATGAGCAGCAGGGGCAGGAGAAGCAGGGAAATCTTGCGCATGGACCTCGACCGTTGTTCGCAGGGCAGGGCAGGACGCAGCGGGCAGGACAGCCGGGCTCGGTCGCGAGCTGGGCGCATGCCTGGCGGTCCGGCCCATGCAGGGATGGGCTGTGACTGGATGTGTCGTCCCGCCAGACGATGCCGGCGGGATAGCGTCATGACCGGCGTTTGTTGACAGGAAATTTCACGCAAATTGTCGCAGGCTTTCGCTTTCTGGCGACAGATGCATCGCAGGGGGCAGGTGTCATTCGACATTTCCCGCCCACCCCGCTAAGGGCGCCACCATCATGCAGGACAACGACCGCGATCTCTTGCCCGAAGGACTGGGCGACCGTCTTCCGCAGCAGGCCTGGGCCTCCCAGCAAGTGCGCCGAATGGCGCATGACGTGCTCCAGGGCCATGGCTACGAGCGTGTCGAAACGCCGCTGATCGAATTCGAAAAGGCGCTGGCCAGCCGCATGGCCGGCGTGCAGGTGCGGCGCATGTTCCGCTTCGTCGATTCGGTGTCGATGCGGATGCTGGCGCTGCGTTCGGACATGACCGCGCAGATCGCCCGCATTGCCGCCACGGGGCTGGCGGAAGCGCCGCGCCCGCTGCGGCTGTCCTATTCGGGACAAGTCTGCACCATCAAGGGCGACGGCCTCGATCCGCGCCGCGAGCATCTCCAGCTCGGCGCCGAGCTGATCGGCACCGATTCGGTCGCTGCCGCCGGGGAAGTGGTGGAACTGGCGATCGAAGCGCTGCGCGCGGCCGGGGCTACCGGGATCTCGGTGGACTTCACGCTGCCCGATATTGTCGACACCCTTTCCGCAGAAGCGCTGCCGCTGCCGGAAGCGCGGATCGGCGCGGTGCGCCAGATGCTCGACGCCAAGGATGCCGGCGGCCTCGTCGACGTGGGCGGCGAGGCTTATCTGCCGCTGCTCTACGCGGTCGGTCCTTTCGCCAGCGCGATCGAGCGTCTTGCCGCCTTCGACACGCCTGGTGAAGCCGGCGTCGTCGGCAGTGCCGGGGCGCTCGCCAGCCGCATCGCCGGCCTGCGCGAGATCGCCGCGCGCGTGGGCGACAAGGCCCGCATCACGCTCGACCCTTCGGAGCGGCACGGCTTCGAATATCAGTCGTGGTTCGGCTTCACGATCTATGCCGAGGGCATCTCCGGCAGCCTCGGCCGGGGCGGCACTTACCGGATCCTCGGCCAGACCGGGCATCACCCGGAAGCGGCGACCGGCTTCTCGCTCTATCCCGATCCGCTGGTGGACCTGCTGGCTGCCGAGCCGCAGGCGCAGCGCAAGCTGTTCCTGCCGCTGGGCCACGACCCGCGCGTGGCCGGGCAGCAGCGTGCCATCGGCTGGACCACCGTGGCGGCGCTGGCCGAAAGCGACGATCCCGTCGCGCTCGGCTGCTCGCACCGGCTGGACGGCGCAGAGGCTGTCGCGCTCTGATATCGGCCGATCGGGTCCGGGATCACGGCCCTTGACTAGCCATGCGCCTTGCCACTAGGGCGCGGACGAAAAGCCGGGGCGCTTCCGCCCCAATGAAAATCCATATCGCCGAGACCTGTCGAAGGGCGTTATAGGATCCACCGTGGCAGGGTGGAGGAGTATATCCATGGCCAACGTAACCGTGATCGGCGCCCAGTGGGGCGATGAGGGCAAGGGCAAGATCGTCGACTGGCTGGCAAGCCGCGCCGACGCCGTCGTCCGTTTCCAGGGCGGCCACAATGCCGGCCATACGCTCGTCGTGGGCGAGCAGGTCTACAAGCTCAGCCTGCTGCCCTCGGGCATCGTCACCGGCACGCTGTCGATCATCGGCAATGGCGTGGTGCTCGATCCCTGGCACCTCAAGTCCGAAGTCGAGAAGCTTCGCGGCCAGGGCGTGGAGATCAATCCGGACAACTTCGCGATCGCGGACAATTGCCCGCTGATCCTGCCGCTTCACCGCGACCTCGACGGCCTGCGCGAAACCGCTGCCGGTTCGGGCAAGATCGGCACCACCGGCCGCGGCATCGGCCCCGCTTACGAGGACAAGGTCGGCCGCCGCGCCATCCGCGTCTGCGACCTTGCGCACCTCGATGCGCTGGAGCCGCAGCTCGACCGCCTTTGCGCGCATCACGACGCGCTGCGCGCCGGCTTCAACCAGCCGCCGGTCGATCGCGAGGCTCTCATCAACGAACTGCGCGAGATCGCGCCGTTCGTGCTCCAGTTCGCGCAGCCCGTGTGGAAGCGCCTGAACAAGGTGCGCAAGGCCGGCGCCCGTATCCTGTTCGAAGGCGCGCAGGGCGTGCTGCTCGACGTCGATCACGGCACGTATCCCTTCGTCACCAGCTCGAACACGGTTTCGGGCACGGCGGCTTCGGGTTCGGGCCTCGGCCCGTCCGCCACCGGCTTCGTGCTGGGCATCGTCAAGGCCTATACCACCCGCGTCGGCTCGGGCCCGTTCCCGACCGAGCTGGAGGACGAGACCGGCCAGCGCCTGGGCGAGCGCGGCCATGAATTCGGCACCGTCACCGGCCGCAAGCGCCGCTGCGGCTGGTTCGACGCCGTGCTCACCCGCCAGTCCTGCGCGATCTCCGGCGTCACCGGCATCGCGCTGACCAAGCTCGACGTGCTGGACGGCTTCGAGAAGGTGCGGATCTGCACCGGCTACCGCCTGAACGGCAAAGTGCTGGACTACTTCCCCAGCCACGCCGCCGACCAGGCCAACGTGGAGCCGATCTACGAGGAAATGGACGGCTGGCAGGGCACCACTGCCGGCGCCCGTTCCTGGGCCGATCTGCCCGCACAGGCGATCAAGTACATCCAGCGCGTGCAGGAACTGATCGAGACCCCGGTGGCGCTGGTCTCCACCAGCCCCGAGCGCGAGGACACCATCCTCGTGCGCGATCCCTTCCTGGATTGATGCGGTGCGGCGCGGGTTCAGACTCGCGCCGCTCCTGCTTTTGCTGGGCGCTGCGGAAGCCGAGCCTGCTCTCCAGCTCCCCCAAATCGACCTGATCCGCGTGCGCAAGGCGGCGCGGACCATGGAGCTCTGGTCCGGCGACCGGCTCGTCCATGTGATCGAGCACATCCAGCTCGGCGACGCGCCCATCGGCCCCAAGCGCTTCGAAGGTGACGAGCGCACCCCTGAGGGCCGCTACGAGATCGACTGGGGCAATCCGCAAAGCGCCTATCATCTCTCGCTCCACATCTCCTACCCCAATGCCGGGGACCGGGCCTATGCCCAGGCTCGCGGCCGTTCGGCAGGGGGAATGATCATGATCCACGGCCAGCCCAACGACCTTGAGACCGGCCGGGTGCGCGGCGACTGGACGGACGGCTGCATTGCCGTCTCCAACCCGGAGATCGAGGCGCTCTACGAAACGGTGCCCGATGGCACGCCGATCGAGATAAACCCCTGATATTGCGATCACACCTGCCGCCCGCTCCCGAAAATTGATGTAGATTGCATTCCACGGACGACGACGGGCGTTTTTAGGAATTCAATCCTGCTCTAGGGATGTCTACGTGGATAGGGAGCCGCCGCCGGGATTCGGCACGAATGCCTTGCGCGTGGCTCAAGCGCCCTTTCGAGATCGGGTGCCGGCAGGTCGAACCGCCGGTTTTCGGTCAGTGGATCAACATCGCCAGGGCCCTTGCGGCCATGGCGCGGTCGGAACGCCTCTATGCTCCCCCAAACCATCCTCAACGACGAGCAGGGCCGCCTCGCGGCGCTGCGCAATCTCGACGTGCTGGACACCGAACCGGAAGAAGCGTTCGAACATGTCGTCTCGCTGGTGCGGGCCGTGCTGGGCGTGCCGATGGCGGCCGTCACCCTGGTCGATGCGGATCGGCAGTGGTTCAAGGCGAGCAGCGGGCTGGATGTGGCCGAGACGCCGCGCAATGTCTCGTTCTGCACCCATGCGATCCAGCAGACCGCGCCGTTCCTGATTTCCGACGCCAGGCTCGATGCGCGCTTCGCCAACAATCCCTTCGTCGCCACCGACCCCGGCGTGCGCAGCTACGCGGGCATCCCGCTCCTGACGCCGGAAGGCTACAATATCGGCGTGCTCTGCGCGATCGACGACAAAGTGCGCGATTTCAACGAGGCGGAAGTCGCCATCCTCGGCAACTTCGCGCGCATCGTCATGAACGAGCTGGAATTGCGCCGCATCGCCGAGCGCGACCAGCTGACCGGCGCGCTCACGCGCCGCGGCTTCGTGGACAAGGCGAAGCAGGAGATCGCGCGCTTCCGCCGCTATGGGCGGCCCTGCTGCCTGGTGCTGATCGATCTCGACCACTTCAAGCAGGTCAACGACACGCACGGCCATCCGGCGGGCGATGCGGTGCTGCGGGAAATGGCGGCCACGGTGGTCGGCTCCACGCGCCCCGTCGATTTTCTCGGCAGGCTGGGCGGCGAGGAGTTCGCCGTGCTCCTTCCGGAAACCGGCCCCGGCGAAGCGCTCGCGGCGGTGGAGCGATTCCGCGAGACTTTGGCGGAGCACGACATTCCGCTGCCCGGCGGCATGAGCATCCGCGTCACCGCCAGTTTCGGCATCGCGCCCCTGAGCGAGGCGATCGGCAGCGTCGAGGACTGGCTCGCCGCGGCGGACGGCCCGCTCTATGCCGCCAAGCGCGGCGGGCGGAACCGCTGCGAATTGCTGCATTGAGGAAAGAGCGAGGATCCGGGGCCCGGACGCTGGGAATGCGCCCGGACCCCCGCGACTTCCCTTGTCTCAGTCGAACCGGAACGCCGAGATCGCGGTCTTGAGCACGAGGTCCGAATAGACCTTCTCGCCCGCACCTTCGGCCGCGCCAGCGGCGACCATCAGCGGCAGGAGGTGTTCCTCGCGCGGGTGGGAGAAGCGCCCGCCGGGTGCTTCGGCCCAGTGCGACAGCGCTTCGGCGCGGTTTTCGGCGCCGGATCCGGCGGCCCGGGTCAACCATTGGTCGAAGGCCTGGGAGGGCTCGGTGGAGGCTGGATTGCCGTAGCCGCGCATGTTGTGGAAGCTCATGCCCGATCCCAGGATCAGCACGCCTTCATCGCGCAGCGGGGCGAGCGCGCGTCCGGCGGCAAGATGCAGGGCCGGGTCGAGCGAGCGGTCGAGCGACATCTCGACGACGGGCACGTCGGCCTCGGGCCAGGCCACCTTGAGCGGAACGAACACCCCGTGGTCATAGCCGCGCTGCGGGTCCGGGGCGGCCGCGAAGCCTGCCTCGCGCAGGAGCTGGCTGGCGCGGGCGGCCAGGGCAGGCGATCCGGGCGCGTCGAAGCGCAGTTCGTAGGTGTGCTGGGGGAAGCCGTAGTAGTCGAACAGCAGCGGCGGCTGCTCGGCGCCGGTGAAGGCGAAGCCCTCGGTTTCCCAATGTCCCGAGACGACCAGGATCGCCTTGGGCGCCTCTGGCAAGCGCGCGGGAAGGCCTTGCAGGAACGCGGCCATGGAGGCCCAGTTGCCCTGCGGGTCGGGCATGAAGAAGCAGGGGCCGCCGCCGTGAGGGATGAAGAAGGTGGGTTGGCGGGTCATGGATCGCGTTCCTTTCAGAGCGGAAGCCTCAGCGCCGGGTCGGCACGAGCGCGTGGGCGCCGTCGCCGATCAGGGCCAGGACGAGGAGGGCAATGGACCAGAAGGCGGGATATTCCCAGCCGCCGCCCTTGCCATCGAAGAAGAAGCCGTTGGCTCCATGCACCATGACGATGGTGCCGAGCAGGAGCGGGATCAAGGCCAGCGCCACGGCGCGGGCGTAGATGCCCAGGATCAGTGCCAGGCCGCCGAGCAGTTCCGCCGCCATGGTCACATAGGCAAGCGCCGGCGGCAGGCCCAGGCTGCCGAAGAAGCCGGCCGCGCCGGCCGGGGTGAAGACGAACATCTTGAGCGAGAAGTGCGCCAGGAACAGCACGCCGAGCGCGACGCGCAGGATGCACGCGCCGTAGGGGCTGGTGGAAGGGGTAGATGTCATGGGGGGCTTCCTTTCGAAGACTCCTCTAGACCTTCGCCCCGCTGGTGATAATCATGCCATGCGTTGAATGACTTTCTACCAGGGGTGTTGAATGGACCGGCTGAAAGGCATCGAGGTCTTCGTGAAGGCGATCCGGCTCGGCGGCCTCTCGGCGGCGGCGCGGGACCTTTCGATGTCGCCGGCGATGGCGGCCAAGCACCTCAATGCGCTGGAGCAGCGCCTGGGTGCGACCTTGGTGAACCGCACCACGCGGCGGCTGGCGCTGACCGAAGTGGGCGCGGCCTATCTCGACAAGGCGGAGCGCGTCCTGGCCGAACTGGAGGATGCCGATGCCGAGGCGATGGCCCAGTCCGCCGCAGTGGAGGGCCTGCTGCGCGTCTCCGGCCCGGCGGCTTTCGGCAGCGCCTACCTGGCGCGCCTCGTCACGGAATTTCACGCGCTCTACCCGGCCGTCACGGTCGAGCTTGGCCTCAACGACCGGGTGGTGGACCTGCTCGAAGAGCGCTGGGACGTTGCCGTGCGCATCGGCCGACTGGCGGACAGCAACCTGGTGGCGCGCAAGCTGGCGCCGGTGCGCATGGCGATCTGCGCCGCGCCCGCCTACCTCGCACGGCACGGCAGGCCGCAGTCCGTCGAGGATCTCGCAGGGCATGAATGCCTCGGCTACACCCTGGGCAACGAGACCGGCGCCACGCGCTGGGGCTTCGGCCGCGACGGCAGCCGCGCGGTCGCGGTGCGCGGCAGTCTGCATGCCAACAACGGGCAGGTTCTGGCCCAGGCGGCGGAGGCGGGCATGGGACTCGTCTACGGCCCGCGCTTCTTCGTGGACCGTGCCATCGCCGCAGGGAGGCTGGTGGAACTGGACCTGGGCGCCGAACTGCTCGACCTCGGCGCGGTCCACGCCGTCACGCACCGCACTCGGCGGCCGGCGGCGAAGACGAGGGCCTGGATCGACTTCCTGGTCGAGCGCCTGCCGCCGATGGCGCGGGACTGGTAGGCCGTCCCCGGTAGCGGGGAATCAGAAGTCGATGGCGATGCCGTTGCGCACCCAGTCGCCGTAGCGGGTGGGCGAAATCCCGTCGGGGTCCTGCTCCTCCTGCGCGGCCCCTGCCGTTTCTGCGGCCGGCGGGGAGGGCTGGGGCGCGGGGTCGTTCGTCCAGTGGGTGGGCTTGGTGAAGCCTTCGGGACGTTGGGTGGCGCGCTGTGTCATTCAGCCCATGTGGTGGAGGTAGCGTCAAAACGCAATCCGCTATAGGGGCAGGCGATGGACATTCCCGGCCTTCCGGCGCGCCGTGCCGCGCTCAACCTTATCGATGCCGTGCTGCGGCGGGGCGAAACGCTCGACCAGGCGGGCGGCTCCGCGCTGGCCCGTGTCGGCGGCGATGCCGACCGGGCGCTCGCCCGCGCCATTGCCGGCGAAGTGCTGCGCTGGCGCACCGACCTCGACGAACTGATCGACAGCGCCACGCGTCTGCCGCTCGCCCCCGATGCCAAGGCGCGCGCGGTGCTGCAGATCATGCTGGCGCAAGTCCTGCGGCTGGAAACGCCCGCTCACGCGGTGATCGCCACCGGCCTGCCGCTGCTGATGGGCGGCCCGCGCCGCCTTGCGCACGGTGTGTTCTCCACCCTGACCAAGAACGGCGTCACGCTTCCCGACGTGCCGACCCTGCCCGAGGATGTGGCCGGGCGCTGGGGCGTGCGCGCCGAGGCGATTGCTGCCGGTCTGGCCGAGCCGCCGCCGCTCGATCTGGCGCTGCGCTATCCCGGGCAGACCGCCGAATGGGCCGAGCGCCTTGGCGGCACTTCCCTGATGGCCGGCCATGTTCGCCTGGCACGCGGCACCGCGGTCGAGCATCTCGAAGGCTTCCGCGACGGCGCCTGGTGGGTGCAGGACCTTGCCGCCAGCCTGCCCGCACGGCTGCTGGGCGCGGGTGAGGGGCGCAAGGCGCTCGATCTCTGCGCCGCGCCGGGCGGCAAGACGCTGCAACTGGCGGCGGCGGGCTGGCAGGTCACCGCGATCGACAATTCCAAGCGCCGCCTGGAACGCCTGCGCGACAACCTCAAGCGCATCGGCCTGGAGGCCGAAGTCGTGCAGGCCGATGTCCTGACCTGGGAGCCGGAGGAAAAATTCGACGCGATCCTGCTCGACGCCCCTTGCACCGCCACCGGCACGGCCCGCCGCCATCCCGACGTGCTCCACCGCATCGCCGGGCGCCAGATCGAGGACATGACCGCGATCCAGGAAAAGATGCTGGAACGCGCTGCGGGCTGGCTCAAGCCGGGCGGGCGGCTGGTCTATGCGGTCTGCTCGATGGAACCGGAAGAGGGCGAGGAACAGGCGGACAAGGTCTCGCTGACGCCGGTTCCGGTCACGGCATCGGAACTGCCGGAAGGGCTTGCGCCCACGGCCGAGGGCTGGGTGCGGACCGATCCGGGGATGCTGGCCGATGTCGGCGGGCTGGACGGGTTCTTTGTCGGAAGGTGGCAGAAGTAAGGGGAAGTTCTGGGGGCTGATCCCCCAGACCCCTGGAAATGTCGGCGTGGCGCGCTGCCTGGCGATCGAGCGCTCCTGCCGGCGCAGCCATTAAGCCTCCCGACGCGGCCATGGGCGCACGACGAATACGTGGCGCCTGACCTCGACATTATTGGGATGCAGGGGCGATGGCCCCTGCTTCTCAGGCCGCGACGGCGCGCCGACGACGCCAGAACACCAACGCACCGAGGCCCAGCGCGAAGAGGCCGATCATGCCCGGCTCCGGCACATCGGTGCTGCCGCCCGAGCTGCTGCCGCCACCCGAGGTGGTCGAGCTGCCCGGATCGCCCGGCGTGTAGCCGCCGGTATAAGTGCCGACATGCATCTCGCCGTTCTGGACGAGATTGCCGAACACGGCCGAACCCTGGATGTAGTTCGACGTGGTGGCATTGGCGCCCGGCGCCAGCACGGAGCCGCCCCAGGCGGTGGTGAGCGCGAGGTTTTCCGCCTCGTAGAAGTTCCAGACGACGTGCTCGCCCAGGTTGGCGGTACCGCCGAGGAAGTTGTCGTCCAGCTTGATCGAGGTGCCCGAGACGTTGACGATCGCGGTGTCCGCGCCGTTCAGGTTGAACTTGATCTCTCCGATCTTGTCGAGGTCGGCGGCGGAGATGTTGAACACGGCCACGCCGCCCGCACCCGGCTGGGCATTGAAAGTGCCGGTGTTGCCGCTGATCGAGAGCTGGCTGTTGGCCGTCTCGGTGCTCATCGAATGGCTCAGGCCCTCCATCGAGGTGCCGATGAGGCTCTTCTGCTGCGTGAGGTTCTGGGCGAACTGCGGATCGCTGGAGGCCAGGCCCGAAGTGACGGTGTTGTTGTTGACGTTGGTGTTGCTGATCGTGCCGCCCACCAGCACCGTCTGCGCCGCGCCGTTGAGGTTGAGGCCGCTGTTGACGTTGCCGCCGACGATCGCGCCCGAACCGTTGTTGAGGTTCTTGTAGCCGCCATTGACGTCGCCCACCACGGTCAGCCCCGGCGTTCCGGTGCTGGAGGCAGGGAGGGCGGTGATCTGGTAGTTCGAGGCATTGCCTTCGAGATTGCCGCCGACGAACGTGCGACCCTCGACTTCGGAGGACGAGGTGAGGTCGCCCAGTACCACCAGGTTCCAGGTCTTCAGCACGTCGATCCCGGCGATCATGCCCGAGGATGCGAGCACGGGGCTGGCCGCGAAGGCGACGGCGGCAACAGCGACGGAAAGCGACAGCTTGCGAAGACGGGACATGTTGGGACTCGCCAGAAACGGATGAACTGGCGAGCTAAGTACTTGTCCGGGAAGGTTTGGATATGGTTCGTTTCGCCGTGTCTCATGGTGAGACACGGCGAAAGCGAATGCCTTACGCGAAGTGGGTAGAGCCACCCAGTTCGTCATTGCGAGGAGGCGAAGCCGACGAAGCAATCCAGAGCGGCACGGAACTGCCCCTGGATTGCTTCGCTACGCGCGCAATGATGAAGGACGGGATGGCTTCCGCCACGTCCGTCGCCGCACAGTCCGAAGCCCCGAAGAGCAGGCGCTTCAGCCCTTGACCTTGTTCTGGAAGCTCTTGCGCAGCTTCATCAGCTTGGGCGGGATGATCGCGAGGCAATAGGGATTCCGCTGGCCTTCGCCGTCCCAGTATTCCTGGTGATAGTCCTCTGCGGGATACCACGCCTCGTTCTGCCTGCCCTCGGCAAAGCCCTCGATCGTGGTGACGACCTTGCCGGCGTTGTCCTGGTTCGACCGGGCGAGCGCGGCCTCGGCCTCGGCGGCCTGGGCATCGTCGAGCGGGAAGATCGCCGAACGGTACTGCGTGCCCACATCGTTGCCCTGGCGGTTGAGCTGCGTCGGGTCATGGGTGCCCATGAACACGTCGAGCAGGTCGCCATAGGACAGCACGGAGGGGTCGTAGTTCACCTTGATCGCCTCGGCATGGCCGGTGTCGCCGCCGCAGACCTGCTTGTAGGTCGGGTTGGCCACGGTGCCGCCGATATAACCGCTTTCCACGGAGTCCACGCCGATGACGTCGCGGAACACCGCTTCGGTGCACCAGAAGCACCCGCCTGCAACGATTGCCGTTTCCATTGTCTTGAATGTCCTCATGAGGGGGAATTTGTCGCTAGATAGGTACACTGGGACGGCTTGTCATTGGGGCGTCGGAAACTAGGTTCAGGACTGACCAGCTTCCACGGGAGAATCGCATGCGCCGCGCCCTCATCGCCCTTTCGTCCCTTCTCGGCGTCATCGCCATGCCCGGCGCCGCCACCGCTGCCGACGAAACCACCGAGGCGGAATCCTGCAAGGGCTGCGAGGCGCTGCTCGAACTCGCCGCCTCCAATCCTTCGCGCAAGGAAGACCGCGCGCGCGACAAGTATCGTCACCCGGTGGAAACGCTCAGCTTCTTCCGCGTCGCGCCGACCATGAAAGTGGGCGAATATGCACCGGGCGGCGAGTGGTACTCGCGCCTGCTCGGGCTCTACCTCGGCCAGCAGGGCCATCTGGTGGGCCTCTACTTCAACCCCGAGGCGCCGGCCTTCAAGCCCGAGACCCGGGAGGGCATCCGCAAGGGCGCCGCGAACTACCCGGCAGACGTGGCCAAGTTCACCGGCATGCCGGCCGACAAGTTCGCCGCCTACACGCTCGGCGCGATCCCGGAAGGCGAGAAGGGCACTTTCGACGTCATCGTCGTCCCGCGCATGATGCACAACCTGCTGCGCTGGAACATCGCCGGCAGCGAATTCGCGGCCATGCGCGACCTGCTCAAGCCCGGCGGCCTGATCGGCATCGAGCAGCACCGCGCCCGCCCGGACGCCCCGGCCGACTATGCCGACGGTTCCAAGGGCTACTTGCGCGAGGCGGACGTGATCCGCTTCATGAAGGACAACGGCTTCGATCTCGTCGCCCAGTCCGAGATCAGCGCCAATCCCAAGGACACCGCGAACTGGCCGGACGGCGTCTGGACCCTGCCGCCCAGCCTGGCGCTGAAGGACAAGGACCGCGACAAGTACCTCGCCATCGGCGAGAGCGACCGGATGACCCTTCTGTTCCGCAAGCGGGACTGATAGAGGCCCCCTCCATGACCGAAATCACCGTTGCCGCGCTTCAGCTCGCGCTCAATTCCGCGGACGAGGGCGAGAATATCGCCGCCGTCTCCGCGCTCGTCGAGGAAGCCGCCGCCAGCGGCGCGCAGATCGTGCTGCCGCCCGAGCTGTTCTCCGGCCCCTACTTCTGCAAGGTCGAGGAAGAGGAACTCTTCGCGCTCGCCCGCCCGACCGCCGAGCATCCTTCGGTGATCGCGATGAAGGCACTGGCGGCGAAGCTGAAAGTGGTGATCCCCACCAGCTATTTCGAACGCGACGGCCATCACTACTACAACACCCTGGCGATGATCGGTGCCGATGGCGAGATCATCGGCACTTACCGGAAAAGCCACATTCCCGACGGCCCCGGCTACGAGGAAAAGTACTACTTCCGCCCCGGTAACGACGGTTTCAAGGTGTGGGACGTACTCGGCACCAAGGTCGGCGTCGGCGTCTGCTGGGACCAGTGGTATCCCGAATGCGCGCGGGTGATGGCGCTGATGGGCGCGGAACTGCTGTTCTACCCCACCGCGATCGGCTCGGAGCCTTATGACGCGACGCTGGACACCAGCCGCATGTGGCGCCGGGCGATGGTGGGCCACTCGGTGTCCAACTGCATGCCGGTGATCGCCGCCAACCGCATCGGCGTCGAAACCGAATGCGGCACAGAGCAGACCTTCTACGGCCACTCGTTCATCACGGACGAATGGGGCGATTACGTCGCGGAATTCGGCAAGGAGGAAAGCGGCGTGCTGGTCTCCACGATCGACCTTGCCCGCGCCGCAAAGCACCGTGCCGGCATGGGCTTCTTCCGCGATCGCCGCCCGCAACTCTACACGCGCATTGCGCAGGATATCTGATACACCCTCGACAGTTACGACATCATCGGGGGACATCGGCCTTGGCCAAGCACCAGTATCTCGTCGCGCTCGGCTCGAACATGCGCCATCCGCGCCACGGCGGCCCCCGGCAGGTGCTCGCCGCGGCGCTGGCCGCGCTCGATAGCGGCAAGTATGAGGTGCTGGCTGCCTCGCCCATCATCGAGAGCGCGCCGCTCGGTCCCTCGCGCCGCCGCTATGCCAATGGCGTGGCGCTGGTGCGCAGCAAGCGCGAACCCGACGAGATGCTGCACAAGCTGCACAAGCTGGAAAACAAGTTCGGCCGCCGCCGCATGGGCCAGGCCTGGGGTTCGCGGGTGCTGGACCTCGACCTCGTGCTGTGGAGCGGCGGTCCCTGGGCGGCCGGCGAGGGCGAAAAAAGCCTGATTCTGCCGCACCCTGCCTTCCGCAGCCGCGATTTCGTGCTCGGCCCGGCGCGGCGGATTGCGGGGCCCTGGCGTGATCCTTTGACGGGTCTCACCATTAATCAGCTTCATGCCCGCTTGACCAAGCCTCGCCCTGCCCTTAGGTGACCCCTTCCGCAGCCGCTTCGCCGGCCTGCGCCCGGCAACGGGGGCCCTTAGCTCAGTCGGTAGAGCAACTGACTTTTAATCAGTAGGTCGCTGGTTCGAACCCAGCAGGGCTCACCACCTTTTCCAACAGTTTTGGCAGAGGTGAGCGGGAAGCGCGGAACGCTTCCCACCGTATTCCCCTTTTTGTGCAGGAAGGAACGCTTCTTCTTGCCACGTTTTTCAGGCTAGGCAGTCGGCTCGTTTCTGCGTGGATGGATCAATCGGGCATTTTGGCTCCGAACGGCATCGACTTGGGCGGCTTCGGAGAAAGTCATCAGTGAGAGGTCAAGCGGAAGTGGGAACTCATCATGGTCAATCGCCCGGCGCAAATTGTCCGCCTGCTCGTTGCTGTGGCAAAGAATCAGGAGATCGATATCAAACGCAATCGGGGCATTTCGTTCTACTGAGCCGAAGAGATACCATTCGCTGCCGGACTGGATTGGGCCAAGTTGCTCTGCAACAGTACAGAGCAACTCTTCGACAGCCTTCCGCATTACCTTGCGAGGTTCTGCAATAGTCCTTTGAAGGTGACTACGTTGGCGCCCATCGATGCGGCCGCTTCTTCAGCAGCGTCGGTTATCGAGCCATAGCTGGTCTTTTTGACCGCGATGTCGAACTTTCCGAACCGGTCACGTGCATTTCGGATATCCTCGGCACTTACGTGATAGCCGTCCACTAGCGCGATTCTGCGTGTGGTCCCGTTTAGCAGGCGCGCATCGAACACTTCGTCATAGATGCGGGTCACGGCGTGCACCTTCGAGTGCTGCCTGATCCCTCGTTCGAAGAAATCCCAATTCTTATTGCGAAAACTCTGAACGTCGCCAGTGCTTGCGGCCCTTCGAACATCTCCTAGCGTTCCGAAAGCTGCTGGGGAAGCGTGTATCAGTGAGATTGCGTCGCCACTCCAGAGGGTTTTGGAGGGCACATTCGCTACGAATTGCGGTTTCGTAACATGCGAAAATAACGGTTGTACGTGGTCGACTAGAATTACGTCTTGTACGCCAAGGATTGCGACCGGAAACGGGAGGCCATCCCTGTATTTCATGATGAGGAAGTCTTCGGGTGTCCGCCCAACGACAGACAAGCCCTCTCTGGGATCTATTTTGCTCGCTGCCCAATCCGTAATGCTTCCGGCCATCGTTCAATTCTCCAAAATCGAGGCCATCGCGTCTGGAAAGCGCGTTGCATCGTTCTTTAGGTTCTCGATATGAAAGGCTTCTAGATCGTCTACGTGTTGTCGAAAAAGTTCTAAAGTGTTGCGCTCATCATTCTGCAAAAGCTTCCGGTTTTCATCCAAGAGAGCCAGCACTCTTTTGTTGTTTGGGAGGATGCGGGTGAGCATCTTGCGCTTCCATCGCTCAGCCGCTCCGCTTTCGGGATTTTCGGCGGCTTCGATGTGCGGTCCGTATTGCTCGAAAATTGCTCGGTTCTGGGCCAGAATGGGCTCGACCGTCTCCCGAGCAGCTTGGCGGCTATCGAAAGCGATAACGCCAAACAGCCCCTTGAGCTTTTCCGCATGATCGCGTTTCCAACCCAGCATCTTATCATCCGGGTAGGCGTCCGGTGCCTTGTCAACAATTGTGTGACAATTGGCGCAAAGCATTACGAGGTTTTCGAAGGCTCCCCGTGCGGCCTTGGAGAGCCCACCAGTGCCACGGGGGCCTTTCTCGCTCGCGGCAAAGACGTGGGCCATTTCAGCGACATGGACGGACTTGCCATCTGCGTCGACAAATAGCTCGCGCTCACATTCCGGATTTTGACAGTAGCCGGCCGATGCGGCGAAAAGCCGGCGCTGGGTATGCAAATCGGGCGAAGCGGCACCGCGGGGACAGGCCAAATCGATTCTCCATCTATACCCGCAATCTAGCCGCGGTCGTTCATCTTCGGTCACGTAAGTGCCGCCGTGCGATATTTCAACGCTATTTCAAAGTCTCGAGGCTCACCATTCAACGCGACTGCTAGTGCGCTCCTGCCACTCTGGTCGGTGACAAACCGTACTAGCAATCCATCTACCGGGCATCTCTCGCGAACACTCGATTGAGCATCTGCGCGCGGTTCGCGCGGATGCGCAACCGAGCGCGGAGTTCCCGACATGAAGATAATCAGCCTTGCCGCCCACAAGGGCGGCGTGGGCAAGACGTTGATGACCGCCTCGCTGGCGGTGCTGGCGCAGCAGGACTGCGAGGCGGAGGAGGGCGAGGCCGGCAAGGGCAAGGTCGCGATGTTCGACCTAGACCCGCAGGGCAGCCTGACGGCGTGGTACAACATGCGCCAACGCGACGGCCCGATCCTTGTAGCTCCCATGCTGCGCACGCTGTCCCTCAGGCTCTACGCCCTCAACCGCAAGGGCGTGCGATACGTCTTCATCGATACGCCGCCGGGCCACAGCGAGTACATCGCCAAGGCCATAAACGCCGCCGATCTCGTCATCGTGCCGGTCCGCCCCGGCGAACTCGACTACGCGGCCGTCCAGCGGACTATGCGGACGGTGCTTTTCTGGGAGGAGCCGTATCTGGCCTTGCCCAACGCAGGCCTGTTTCGCAGCCGGGCGATGGGTGAACTGGTCCGCCGGCTGGATGCCCATGGTCAGGATAGGCTGCCGCCGGTTCATCACCGCGTAGATCTGCCGCTTCGGAGCGGCCTGACCCTGACGGAAACGCAGCCCAATTCGGCCGGAGCACAGGAACTCCGGAACGTCTGGGCTTGCATCCGCGAACGACTTGGAGATGCATGATGGAAGGTGGATTGAAACCATACCCGTCGCGCGGGCTGGCGCGCCCGATTTCGGAACCATTGGCGCCACCGCGACGCACTTTCGGCGGGCCACGGCACCGCATCAGCGCGACCCTGGACCAGCCGCGGTACGTCGCCTTGCGCACGCTTGCGGCGACCCATGGACTGAGCGGTGATGACCTGACCGTGATCGCGCTCGACAGGCTACTGGCTGGCGCCTGATCGCTGAGCGGCAATCTTGCTGGAAGGAAGCAGAGGTATGTCCCGATCACCCTTGGCGGTGATCGGGACATACTTTTGCCTCCAGCCGGCGGCGCGGTGGCCTACTGCAGCGTGTTGCTCTTGATGCGCTCGGCAACGAATGCGTTCAGGTCTGCGGCCCTGTAGCGCACCGTGCCCGGAGACAGCTTCACGAAGCGGGGCCCGTCGCCCGTCGAGCGCCAGCGTTCGAGGGTTTTGGTTCCGACGCCCAGGACCTCGGCGGTTTGCGCGGGCGTGAGCATGGTGGGGACGGTCACGTTGGCATCCGCGATGATCGGGGCGAGGGCGGCGTCGATGGCATCCGGCGGGAGGATCAGCGTGTCGTAGGCCACTTGGGGCGGTTCCGAGGGCGGGGTCTCGACCGCGGGTTGTGCGGGACGGAGCGAGTGGCGGAGTTTGGTCTTGTTCAGCATCGTGGTTCCTCGGGTGCTGCGGGAAAAAAGAAAACGACCCCGGGACAAGTCCGCAGGGCCGCAGGTTTCGTAATGGATGGGGCGGCTTTGCCTCGACTGGCTCACATCAGGACGGGCAACGCTTCGTTGGCGGCCTCGATGAGCCTTGCGGGCGCGAGGTGGGCATAGCGCATGGTCATGCTGATCTGGCTGTGTCCGAGGAGCGTTCCGACCTCGTGAAGGCTGCGGCCCTTGCCGACGAGCGTGGAAGCGAAGGTGTGGCGTAGGTCATGGATGCGCAGGTCTGCGTCGAGCCCGGCCAGTTTCTTCGCACGGCGCCACGCCTTGCTGGGGTCCGCGAGCGGCTTGTCCGGATGGGACCCGGGAAAGATGAATGTCCCCGGCGCCCATGGGCGCTGCCGTTCGAGGATGGCAAGCGCCGCATCGGACAGCGGGATGTGACGCCGCCGCCCGCTCTTGGAGATCGGCACCGTCCACAGGCGCCGCTCGTAGTCGATGTGCTCCCACTTGGCGCCCAGCGCTTCACCCCGACGGGCGCCGGTGGCGGCCAGGAGTGCGAGGGCATGGGCGGCCGATTTGTTGGATTCGTCCCGCAGCGCCATGAAAAGCGCCCGGAGTTCGGTTTCGGTCAGGAAGCGTTCGCGATTGTGCTCGCGGCGCATTTCGGCGTGCTGGGCGGGGTTGCGGCCCTCGTAGGCCTCCCAGCGCAGGGCGAGGTTGAACACCCGCCGCACGAAGGCAACGTAGCGGTTGACGGTGGCATTGGTCAGGCCAGCGCGGCGCAGGTGGTCCTGGAGGCCCGCCACGTCCTGAGGGCGGATTTCGTCCAGGGGCCGGCTCCCCCACAGTGCCTTGAGGCGCAGCCGGAAAAAGCCGACGTGATCGGCGTAGGATCGCAGCCGCTCCTTGGCGAAGGGCAGGTAACGGTTCTCGACAAAGTCGGCGAAGGTGGGGACCGCGCGCAGGCGGTCACGGTCCCCGGCAGGATCACCGCCGAGCGAGGCCTCGGCGCGCAGTTCCTGTGCCCGGCGGCGGGCTTGCTCCACGGTGATGTCGCCCAGCTTGCCGAGGCGGACCTCGCGCTGGCGGTTGCGGGCATCGCGATAACGGACATAGAAGGTGATGTTGCCGGTTCGACGGACTTCCATGATGAAGCCGGTGAGCTTGTCGTCGAACAGACGCAGCTTGTCCCTCCCGTCCGGCACGGCCGGCGGGTCCAGGGCAAGCCCGCGCGTGATTGCGGGCATTTGGGGTCTCCGATGTAGGATTGTCGGCGGCCGGCGACGATCGCGGGCCACATAGGACTGTTGTGGGCGTGGACTTTTTTTTGCCTAAGTTGCTGGTGGCTAGAACAGTACGCGCGGGTGCGCAGGCGCGAGATTCTAGCGCCGGTTCACGTTCACCACTATCTTCACGAGGTTGATGTCGGGCGAAGCCGATCTGCTCGGCATCGGGACAGCAATCTCGGTAGACGAGCGGCCGGTTTGCGCGGAGCCGCTCGACGGCACGAATGCCTCTGCCAGGAAGGAGCTAACGCCCATAGCGAAGGGGTTCATTGCTGGCCTCCCACGCTGGTGTTCGCGGCAGCTTCTTCAGCCTGTTTCATCTGGATGCTGACTGCGACATAGGGCGCCTGCGCGGCGATGTGTGCAGGGATGTAGAATTGCGGGCCGCCGTTGGTGGTCTCGACGACGCCCATCACGGCGAAATCGCCGCCTTCGGTCCAGTATGCGAAATCGAAAGCAGCCGATGGGGCCGTCAGTACGGAAAGCGGTTCGCCGTCGCGTTCTTCATAGGGCTGGACGTGAGAAAGTTCCTCGACTGCCTCGATGAGGAAGATCGGGCTGTCGAGGACCTGCGAAAAGCTGACCTGCTCGATGTCCGTGTGGTCCCACCATTCGGGGAAGTTCGCGAGGATCGCCCGCATCGGGGCGCAGGCCGCCTCGGGGAAATGGTTGGCCATTCCGGCCAGGGTGTCGAAGGATTTCATGAAGTTCTCCGCAAGTGAATGCGGACGAATGATGTTAGACTGAAGAGAAGGGCAGCGACGCTGCTGGGTCGCTGAAAAAATCGAGGATTCTGCTTGTGCATTGAGAAGTTGGAATTTATGAGGCCTTCATTCCGGATTCGTCTTCCGGTGCGCCTTGCTGCCAGGCACAGAGGTAGCTGCTTCGGCCATCATTCAATGAATGGCCTGCGCGCAATTTTTTGCGCTACGGGTTTTAAAACCCAGGCGCGTTTGGTCGTGGAAAGCCAAACGCAGAGCTTGGTCGTAGGCCAACGCACTCATCCATCCCACATACCCCCGCTTGGGGCATGTTCGCGTTGTCATAGCGCATGCGAACCATTCGGTTCATGGTGTCCAAAGCCATGACATTGCGTAATCGGGATTGCCCGATCACGCATCAGCTCGATTAGGGTGCGTCCACACGCCCACTGCAATCACAACCTCGACTTAAATCAATTCGGCGCGTCCGCGCGCCCGAAATCGGAGAAGTGTGCATGGAAAACGTGAACAGCGGTCGTGACGGTGCTGTAACGGCAACGAGTGTGGGTGAGTTTTTCGAGCACATTTGCATGCTGCCGCTCCCGTATCAGATTGCCGATGTGCAGAAAGTCTTCCTGGATGCTGTGCGAGTGCTTTCCACCGCGGAAATCTGTCAGTTGGAGTTCGATGTTTCCAAGGCCACTAAAATCGCTCCGCGCGCTTTGCGCGAGGCGACGAAAATTGCCGAGAACTCCCACGAAGAATACGGCCTGCTTCGCCGCTCGTCTGATTTTGCTGCGGCAATGGTAAAGGAAATCAAGGATACTTTCACCGTCTCGGCTTGGGTTGGTGGGAGTCTCTACGGGTATGTGGGCGGGGAAAGCCTGGACGATGTGGAATCTCCTGACGTTGGTTCTTTTGTTCGGTTCTCGTCGGACGAACTGGATAGCAACGTGCTGGAAAAGTTCCGCGGTTATGACCTCGTGCAGAGGAAGCATTCGCGCGCAGAAATCGTCAGTCAGGTCGCCTCGGAACTGAGGAATGACGATTTCTTCCAGGACGCGATGCCTGGTGTCTGCGTGTCCAACGGTTTCGTGAGCTGGTCCTTGGACGGCGGCTTGCAACTGGAGGAACACAGCAGCGAGCACAAGGCGCGGGTCAAGCTTCAGTGCGACTTCGACCCTGACGCTTCTTTTTCGTGGTTCGAGGATCGTCTGCTCGCGACGCTGAATGATCTTTCCAAGGTCAAGTCATTGCAGGAATTTGCGGGTTCCATCCTGTTCGATGTCCAACCGGAAAAAGATGAGGCACGGCGCATGTGCCTGTTGGTAGGGCCGCAAAACTCGGGGAAGTCGACCCTGCTTTCGATCATGCAGGGGCTTCTGCCGCCCCAGAGCATCGACTCGATTCCGCCCGATGAATGGGGGCAGGAGAAATACAGGGCTAAGCTCGAAGGGGTGGCGCTTAACGTGGTGCCGGAACTGGGCGGCAACATGCTGGTCCCGGCGGTGCATCTCAAGAAGTTGGGATCGCTCGAACCGATTACGGCTCGCCGCCTGTACGGCAATCCCTTCACCTTCCGGCCGATCGCGCGGCATTTGTTCGCGACCAACGAACTGCCGCGAATTCCGGACAAGTCGAACGCATCGGGTCGGCGCCTTTTGTGCGTCGTCTTCCAGCGCTCACTCCGTCCGGATGAAGTCGACCCGGACTTTGTCTCGAAGGTATTGCACGAGCCCAGCGCCTTCATCAACTGGGCGGCGGAAGGAGCGAAGCGTTTGGCGCAGAGCAAGTGCTTCACGATTCCGGCTGGGCACGAGCAGGCTGCAGCGATCATGCAGCATGGGGACGACGTTGCAGCCATTCTGGCGCACACCAAAATCGAGGCTGCGCGCGGCGAAAGGTTGACTTCGGACGAACTCCAGACGGCGCTTAGGCGTTTGTCGACCGAACTCGATCTCAACCCTGAGCGGGTCAATGATGGAACCATGCGGCGCCTTTCCGGACTGCTTCAGAATGCTTACGGGTGCGAGCGTAAGCAGAACTCCGGAAAGCCCTTCTATCTCGGCGTCCGTTTTCGCGCCGGTGCGGAGAGTCTTGCTGGTGAGCAGGTCGTAGCTGGAACAGGCGAGGCGAGAGGGGATAGCGGCGTCCATGCCGACCTCGCCGATA
This sequence comes from Novosphingobium sp. PhB55, assembly GCF_004368805.1. Classification (NCBI taxonomy): domain Bacteria; kingdom Pseudomonadati; phylum Pseudomonadota; class Alphaproteobacteria; order Sphingomonadales; family Sphingomonadaceae; genus Novosphingobium; species Novosphingobium sp. PhB55. Next base: position 221,108 of record NZ_SODQ01000007.1, read on the forward strand.
TGTGACGTTGCGAAGTCGCGTGTCCAAGAGCAGCAGCGCGGTGATCGCGGTTGCTTGGGTGCGATGAGCATGCGCCTTGCCTTCTTGGCAAGGCGTCGCTTCCCGTCAGATTAGGAAAACGACCATGAACGATTCGCATGCAGCCCAGTCCGGGTTGCCCAACGTCATGCTCGACGCTCTCACAATTGGCTTGTGTGGAGAGGTGGTGTCCAAGGTGCCGATTTCGCCCGCCGATTTGCGCGATCGGTTCGCAAAGATGGAGCCTTGGGCCAAGGTGACGACGCCGAAGTCGAAGAAAACGCATCACGACTACATGCAGGTGACGCTCTTCCTCGAAAGCGAAAGTGGCCCAAGTCTTGGCACCGCTACGCTCGACTTGTTCTTCTCGAAGCACGACCGCGGCCTGCGCGTCACGCAGCGCTCTTCGCTCTCTCTGAATCCGCAACGGTGGATTCGTGCCCTGCTCGGCGGAGAAACTGCCTGTGGTCCCATCGGCCTGGATGGCAACAACAACGTTCTTGGCGCCAGGCGCGATTTGCCCCGCCTCTTAGGACAAGCGATTGCTTTGGTGCAGGAGGTGTTCGAGCACGCCATCGAAGTATTCGACCGCTCAGTGCCGGAGGGGGCCGACTGGTGGTGGCAGCGGGTCTGGCTCAAGTCGGCAGAAGCGTGTCGGGACATTCTGGTCGGCGATGCCGTTGCAGCGGTGCGCCGTGCGCAGCACGCGGCCATCGTGGGTTCGGTTGGCACAGTTCGACGCGGGTACGAACCCCGTGCAAGGGAAGGCAAGCGGGTTACGGCACTCGGTTGGTTGTGTGGCAAGAGCAGGCCCGAATACAAGGTATACGCCAAGCGAAGGGATCTCCTGCGTCTCGAATTCGTGTGTCGAGATCGCGGGGCGGTCGTTTGGTTTGCCGGGAAGTCGACGGGTGCGACGGACCTCGCAAGAGTGCGGCGCTTTCTTGCAAAATTTGCCATTGCCGCGGCTGCGGAGGTGGATCGTCTCGAAAGCCACGTCCGGGATACGCTGGAAAGCACCCCCGATCTTCCAGGCTTGCTGGTTGCGTTGGCACCGTTGTCGGCGATGGCAGCGGGGATCAACACTGGCCGCGGCCCCGTCCCGAAGGAGGCATCCAGAAGGGCAGCGAACGATGCGCTTGGGGGAATTATGATGGTCGGGCAGTATGATGCGAGCCATCTTCCTTCCGGTCTCGCCATCCGCGGCGTTCTCGATGCTCTCGGCGGCGAGGGTGGTCCGCTTCTGAAGCGGATGAAGCGTTCGGTGTACTCCCTCGATCCAGCCTTCGCGGCGAGTGCCGAGACGGTGATGGGGATGGCCGCAGCGAGGAGTTCTGGGAAAGAAGATGGGGGAGGGTAGGTTGGATGACAGGTGAGGTTGGCAAAACCCTCTCGCTTTTTAGGCCCTGTAGGAGAGACCGCAGCAAAACGGCCTTGGGGCCTGTGCTCGCGATCCGTCACGCCTGAAGGCTCTATTCCCTCCCAGCGCTGTCAGATAGGCGCGGCCTGACAATGGGGAGGCGTTGTTCGTCGGCGACGGCGGCGTTCAGGCGGGTGAGGTGTGCGAGGCTGATGGGCCGCTGGCCGTTGCTTTGTGTGGCGCGGGCGGCGGTCCTGCGACGGTGCGGCCTTGGGTGAACTTGATCTCCACGCGGCGGCCGGCGGGGCACAGGGCGTCGTGCACCATGGTCGACGCGGGATCCAGGGGGAGGTCGAACATGTAGGCGGCGATGACTTCGCCGATGCTGCACACGAGGTGTCCGTCGAGCGTGAACTTGCGGCCGGGGAACAGGGCCTCAAGGCGCTCGGCGGAGCCGTAGAGGGAGTCGAGCAGGGTGCGCACCTCTGCCCAGTCGACTTCAGCCATCGGTCACGCGGGTTCCAGTTCCCGCGCTTCCGCCGGTTCGAGGGCTTCGTGCAAGACGGCTTCGAGTAGGCGCTGGCGGGTTTCGTCGCCGATAGCGAGGCTCGCTTCTAGTTGGTTGCACAGGACCATAAGCTCGTCGACCTTTGCGACGATGCGGTACTGTTCCGGAATGGGAGGCACGGGGATTTGAACGGCCCTCAACTTGTCCTGTGAGATGTTCATTTGCATGACAGCCATTCCGGACTTGGCATCCTCAACCTGCTGCAAAGTTGTACCGGCGTTGAGTGTTAGAGCAAGATACCGAGGGGACAGTTCACCTAAGCCATGAAATCGTATCAGTTTGTCGGAAATCATTAGTCGGGGGCATGGCTTATCGACGACACACGAAATTCCGACCCGGTTCCTAGGGCCTGCGCGTGTTACCAAAATGTCGCCGATTTCCGCTTGATATTGCGGGCGGGGCGCAAGTTTCGAAGGCAGTTCTTTGTGTTGCGCGTCATCGAATGCCAATGCTTGCACCGCGGTGGTTTTCAGGACTCCCCATTGGGAAATATCGGTCCTCGGATGATTTTCGCATTGTGGGCTCCAACCCGCGTCCATTCCTGCAACTAGACCACCAAGGGCTATCCAATCCCAACTTGTCGGCAATGTTGGTAAATTTTCGTCGGCCGAAACCGGCGTTAGCATTTTTCGCGTCTTTGCCGGTATTTCGGGCAGCCGCAGTAATGAGAGGCGGGCAGGCTCATCGGCCGCATCCTGCTCCACCAGCTTCCCCCGCACGGCGAAATTCAAGATCGTCTGACGCAGTTGCTTGATCTGGTCGGCGCGGGTGGTGAGGGCGGGGAGGTTGTCGAGCGCGAAGCGGGCGTGGGTGGTGAAGGTGGCCGGATCGGGATCGGGCGCGTTCAGGCGGGCGAGGCTGGCCGCTGTCAGGCGGTCGCGGGCGGCTTCCCGCTCCTTGCGCGCCTCTTCCAGCCGGTCGCACAGCGCCATGAGTTCGTCGACCTTGGCGACGATGCGATGCTGCTCGGCGAGTGGGGGCAGCGGGACCGGGATTCGGTCCATCTTGTTCTTGGGCAGCCCGCCACGCCCGGCGCCGGTCTGTTCGCCGAACACAAACCCTTGGAAGTAGGGCGAGAGGACTACAATGTGGAGAAAAGCTGACATGTCGGCGAGCGCTGGTCGAATTATCGCCACATGCTGGCTCACATTCGCCTCGTGAAAATCGGCTTCCACGCGGCAGCATCGCCCCATCGAACCGCCGGTAATGTTGAGGAGCAAATCGGATGGGCGAACTGCAGTTCCCGCCATTCGAGTATGTGTCTCGGGGGCGATGTAGGCAACGTCATCTAGTGAGAGCCCGTCATCGTGGACGTTTTGGGACCGCAGGAACGGGATTCCGCTAGCTTGGTATGCATCCTTACCCCCTCGGGGCGTGCTGCCAGATCCAGTTTTTGTGCAAATTTCGCCTACTGTCGACCAAAGCCAACCTAGAGGGCAAGGAAAGGGCTCCTCCGCCGTAGGTAGCGCCTCGACGTGTGCAGAACGGCCGAAATTGGCTTTCTGGGTGGCAATGGCTTTGATGAGTTGGGTGGTCGGCTCATCCGAAACTTCTTGCTCGACCAGCTTCCCGCGCACAGCCAAATCCAGCACGAAACGCTGCAGACGTGCGATCGTGTCCGGCGCCTCGGCCATGCGCTCGTAGTGGGCCAGCAATTTTTCCGAATTCATCGGGCCAGCGCCTCGGCGAGAATGGTCTTCAACTGGTCGCGCAGGTTGGCCGCTTCTGCCTCTACCTTGCCGAGTTCCCGGAGTAGCTCCTCGGGATCGCCATGATCCTCGACCTCGCTGTGTGGGTTCTTGATGTCGAGATTGTAGCCGCGGGCCTTAATGTACTCGATGCTGACCTTCCACGCCTGCGAGCCTTCGACGCGCCCTTCGCGGTTGGCGCCACCCCACCAGTCCATGCAGGACTGGAAATGTTCCAACCGGATGGGCTTGGTCATGGAGTAGGCCTTCTGGCCAGCGGGCACCTGATGCTGGTAGTACCAGACCTCGTTGGTCGGCTCGCCCTTCTCGAAGAAGAGCAGGTTTGTGCCGATGGAGGCATAGGGCCTGAAGACGCTGTTGGGCAGGCGGACGATGGTGTGCAGGTTGCACTCTTCCAGCAGGTGCTCCTTGAGGCGCGTCTTCACGCCTTCGCCGAAGAGCGAGCCGTCAGGAAGGACCACGGCACCGACACCGCCCTTGCGCAGCAGACGGATGATAAGAGCCAAGAACAGGTCGGCCGTCTCGCGTGTGCGGAACTGCGGCGGGAAGTTGGACTCGATGCCATCCTCCTCCCTGCCGCCAAAGGGCGGGTTGGAAAGGACCACGTCGACACGGTCCTTCTGCTCCCAGCTGATGTAGGGGCGGGCCAGCGTGTTGTCGTGCCGGACGAAGCTCGCATCCTCCACCCCGTGCAGCAGCATGTTGGTGACGCAGAGCATGTGCGGCAGCGGCTTCTTTTCGACAGCGCGCAGGCCGGACTGCATGAGCGCCTCGTCCTCGGGGCGCTTCACATGCTTATCGCGCATGTGGCGGATCGAGCAGGTGAGGAAGCCGCCGGTGCCGCAGGCGGGGTCGAACAGGACCTCGCCGGGCTTTGGATCGATTCGATCTACCATGAAGGCGGTGACGGCGCGGGGGGTGTAGTACTCGCCCGAGTTGCCGGCCGATTGCAGGTCATTCAAGAGCTGCTCATAGACGTCCCCGAAATGCTGGCGCTCGGACAGGTCGTTGAAATCGACGTCGTTGATCTTGTTGACCACCTGCCGCAGCAGTTGGCCGGACTTCATGTAGTTGAAGGCGTCCTCAAACACGTCGCGCACGACGACACGGCGGTCACCCTTCTGGCCGGTGGGCTGTAGGCCCTTCATAGCCGGGAAGAGCTCGTCGTTGATGAAGGCGAGTAGGTCTTCGCCGGTCAGGCCCTCGGGATCGGCAGCCCATGTGCGCCACTGGAACTTCCCCGGCACAGGCGACTGGTAGCCCGGCCGCATGAGCTCCAGCTCTTGGTCCTGATCGTCGATGATCTTCAGGAAGAACAGCCAGCAAAGCTGACTGATGCGCTGGGCGTCGCCGTCGACGCCGCTGTCCTTGCGCATGATGTCCTGGATGGATTTGACGAGAGTGCGGACGGACATGGACTAGGCAGTTTCCTGATAGAGTTCGGCTTGGAGCTCATGCACCGCATGCTCGAAACCTTCGCGGCCGCCAAACGCCTTGATGAGTTGGAGCGGCGTTCCGAGGTTGGTAAAGGGCGAGATGCGTAGCACGTTGGTGTCGTCGAGGTTGATGACGCCCTCGTCCTGATACTTCGCCAGCAAGGCATCAAGGACCGATCGGGCCTGATCCCCATATTTTCCGAACACGTCGCGGCGGCGCACGTTGTCGACACGCTGGCGGCGGGTGAGGGGTTTGGCGTCGAAGGCGACGTGGCAGATGAGGTCGAAGGGGTCGAGGTCCTTGCCGAGCTCTTCAGCGATTATTTCGAGCGACAGGCCCTCGGCTTCCAACTCGTCCAGGATGGCTTGCTTGCGCTCGGCGCCTTGCCAGCGGCGCAGGAAATCGTCGAGGCTGGCGAAATGGCGGCGCAGCGCCTTCTTGGTGAAGTCGCGCAGGGATTCCGTGACCAGCTTGCCGTTCTCGTCGAGGTACTCGACACGCTCGGCGACAATGGTGGCGCCGATGCCGTCGACGTAGACCTTCTTGGACTTCTTCTTGATGTCGTCCGGATCGAAAGTGACGTCCGGCCTGTCGACTATCACCTCGTCTTCGCCGGGCTCGTCCGGCAGCGGGTTGCCCTCGTCGTCGACAGGCGGCTCGTCATCCGGGGGCACGATGGGGTCTTTGTCGCCGGGCTCATAGATCTGGACGGGCTCGCCGTCGAAGTCGGGATCGGCGAAGTGATTGGTCGCTCCGCGGAAATCCATGAGGGTGAAATAGTACTTGTGGGTGTCCTCGTGGACACGGGTGCCGCGACCGACGATCTGCTTGAACTCGGTCATGGACCCAACCTCGCGGTCGAGCACGATCAGGCGGCAGGTCTGGGCATCCACGCCGGTGGAAAGCAAACGCGAGGTCGTGACGAGAACGGGGTAGGCGACTTCGGGATCGATGAAGTTGCCAAGCTCGGCCTGTCCCTCTGGATCGTTGCCGGTGATGCGCATGACGTAGCGGTGGTTCTGCGCGACGAGGTCCTGATTCTCGTTGATGAGAGCTTGGCGCATCCGCGCCGCGTGCTCCTGATCGACGCAGAACATGATCGTCTTCTGCAGGCGGTCGCCGCTTTCCTTCAGGAATTCGGTGACCTTCTTGGCCACGATCCGGGTGCGGTCGTCGATGACCAGACTTCGGTCGAAGTCCTTGGTGTTGTAGAGGCGATCCTCTACCTCTTCACCGTCCCGGTCGAGTTGCCCCTTCTCGGGCCGGTAGCCGGACACGTCGTGGTCGACGTGGACCTTGATGACCTTGTAGGGCGCGAGGAAGCCGTCGCGGATGCCCTGCTTCAGGGAGTAGGTGTACACCGGGCTGCCGAAGTAGCCGATGTTGGATTCGTACTTGGTTTCCTTGGGCGTGGCCGTGAGGCCGATTTGGGTGGCGTCCGAGAAGTAGTCGAGGATTTCCCGCCAAGCCGAGTCCTCGGCGGCGCTGCCGCGGTGGCATTCGTCGATGACGATGAGGTCGAAGAAGTCCGGCGAGAATTCGCGGTAGAGCTTCTGCCGGTCGTCCGGGCCGGTGATGGCTTGGTACAGGCCGAGGTAGATTTCGTAGGCGGTGTCGACGCGGCGCTTCTTGTCGACGGCCAGCGCGACATCGGTGGTGCTTCCATCGACTCGCTCGATCGTCTTGGATTTGGAAGACAGCTTCGCCATCGCGGCACCGAAGGGCCGGAAATCGTTCACCATGGTCTGGTCGACGAGGATGTTGCGGTCGGCAAGGAACAGGATGCGCTTCTTGCGCTTCGCTTTCCACAGGCGCCAGATGATCTGGAAGGCGGTGTAGGTCTTGCCGGTGCCGGTCGCCATGACCAGCAGTACACGCTTCTCCCCCTTCGCAATGGCCTCAATGGCGGCATTGACCGCATTGACCTGGTAGTAACGGGGCGTCTTGCCGCTCCCATCGTCGTAGTAGTCCTGGAGGACTACCTCCTCGGCCTCCGGGGAAAGACCCTTCCACGTGAGGTAGCGTTGCCAAAGGTCGCTGGGGGAGGGGAACTCGTCCAAGCCGAGGGTGAACTCACCTGCACCGGTGGATGAACTGCGGTCGTGGAAGACGAAGCCTTCGCCGTTGGACGAGAACACGAAGGGAATGTCCAGGGTCTCGGCGTAGTCGAGCGCCTGCTGCATGCCGTCGCCAACGCTGTGCGTCTTGTCTTTGGCCTCGATGATGGCGATGGGCATGTTGGGCTTGTGGTACAGAATGTAGTCGGCGCGCTTGCCTTGGCCCCGAGAAACAAGCTTGCCGCGCACGATGATCCGGCCCTTGGTGAAGCTAACCTCCTCACGGATCTGCAGCATCTCGTCCCAACCAGCATTGCGCAGGGCAGGTGTGATGAACTTGGTGCAGACGTCTCGTTCGGTCAGAGTGCGCTTGCTCATTGTTTCCGAAAACCCCCAGTCATGCCAACGGGGTAGAGGCACATGGAAGCAATTTCCAGCCGTTCCTGACTTGGAAACTGTGCGAGTGGAAAGACCCTGTAGGAGGATGCTCGTCGAGGAAGTCGAGGCAAGTCGGCTGGTTGCGACATTCGGAAGTAGTTTTGCCCAAAACTTCATGCGCTGTTAGGTGATTATCCCTATAATGCAGAAGGTTGTGACCTTCAGGCTGAATCAGGCGGGGACTGGGTGAGTAAGATCGAACAATTTGAGCGGCTGCACCAGTTGCGAGAAAATGGTGTGCTGACTGAGGCTGAATTCCAGGCAGAGAAGCAGAAGCTGATTTCGGGGGAGAAGGAAACCGGTTCTGGGCGCTGGCGGTTGTTCGCGGCTGCAGCCGGCGTTGGCGTGGTAGTGATTGGCGGCGCTGTTGTCGCCATGGGCTATGGTTCGCCAAGCGCGACTTCCACTTCCGCGCCAACGGCATCGGCAAGCGCGGTGGCGGGTGATCCGGGCGATGGCAGTTTGGCAGAACCTCTGAAGACAGATGAGACGGGAGGCGACAGTGCTGCGGCAACATTGCAGTTTGCCGTTTCACCTGAAGCCATTGGAGCCAATCCGGGGTACTTGGAGCAACGTCTTGGCGTCCCCAAAGTGAAAACGAAGTACCAGCTTGTTTTCGACGTTAGCGGTTGCCGCGTGGAATACGGGGTCGAGGGCAATGCCGTCAGCAGCATCGACGCGGACGTCACGGCGAGTTGCCAGCCAACCGTTCAGGGCGTGAAAATCACCCCATCGACAACCTATGGCCAGATCCACAGGAAGCAGCCTTCGGGAACCTACATTGCCAGCTGTCTCTCAGGGTGTGGCAATGCAGCAGACCCTACGGTGGACTTGTCCTACCCGGGGTCACGTTCAAACCAATTCCTCGGCCTCCACTACTCCGCAGGCTACGACCAAGTCACCAGCGCTCTGGAGCGTTGGGACAAGGCTGTGCGAGCCGAGCGTGGGCTGGGGGAATTCGACACGCCGGATGACTATGAGGCATTCTCATGCGTCGCTGGGCCTCCTGACGATGTTTCGGCGCAGCTGGAAAAGGTCCGGGTGCGGCACATTCAGATTCGCGAAGAGGTCGACGTCGCATCATGCTGATCGGCGGATGAGGGTTTGGCGCGCGCGTTGACTGGTGCGCGCCATGGTCCTTCAATGCACTCGAACATTGCCTTTGGCTCACTTCCCTCACCGGCGAGGCTACCGGCAGGCGACTTGGAATGAATGTCGCCGCGAGCACATCGCGTTGGCAATTCTTCCGCTTTACGCCCACAGGTTTCCCACCGAGCTCCCCTCGTATGCCCCCGGGGTTGATGCGGGTGTCTGCGCGTCAGTGAGGCGCCGAGGGGCGCATTTTGGACAGGCGACTGAGCCGAAAGTCCGCAGATTGGGCGGCCTTAGGGCATCTGCGGGCGCCTGCAAAAGACTGTGAGCCGGGCTTTTAATCAGTAGGTCGCTGGTTCGAACCCAGCAGGGCTCACCACCGTTTTTGCCGCTTTCCGGACATTCCGGCGGCTTTCCAGGTCGCTGCTCTTCGCCTCGGTGCTGCGTTGCGGCGCCCCTGCGATCGAGCGCGATATATCGTTCTTTTTCGGAACTCTCCGGCATTTGTGCGTTAGATTTATAACGGCCAGAAAAGGAGAGAGCGATGTCGATCGGCGTGGAACAGAAGAGGCTGCATCAGGACCTTAAGAACGTGGGGCTTCGTGCGCAGGCGACGGCGGCGGGGCTGGTGCAGCTTTGCAAGGAGCTGCAGGCCGTGGGCGTGCTGGGCGATGCCGCCGTCAGCCGCGTCAAGGAAGCGATCGCCAACGAAATCGCTCTCACCGCGCCGCGGCCGATCCTGCGAGAGGATTTTCGCCGGGATGTCTGCGCGCGTCTGGACGCGATCTTCTCCGGCGCGGAGAAGCTCGGTCCCGCCGAGGAAATGCCCTTCGCGCAGCAGCGGATGGAGTAACGGCCCGGTCTGGGTGGCCCAGACGGGCAGCGGTCTCCGGCGCATTCAGGGAGACTTTGCGGCAGTGCGATCTCGCAACTGCGAGATTTATTTTTGCGCGCAGGAACAAAGACATCGCCAATGACTTAAGTCACTGCCGGGCGCAGTTGCGAACCCTATCCCGCACCCACGGGATGCGCGCGCGGCAATTTAGGAACGCTTCCCGTCGGTCGCCATCGTGCACTTTCGGAATGCATTTCGGACTGGACCCAATCCTTCGGGCCCCGCGGATTTTCCGTGGGGCCTTTCTTTTTGCCCGAGGGCATCGGGATCAGAGCGCCGGGATCAGAGCGCCCGGGAGCGCCGGGATCAGAGCGCGGTGGGGCGCTTGCCTTCGGGATTGCCGAGGTGTTCGATCTGCGCTTCGGTCAGGTTTTCGCTGAAGGCGGGCGAGAGCTTGCGCTCCAGGCGGCGGCACATGTCCGAATGGGCGATCAATGCGCGTGCCGTCTCGCGCAGGGTGGCATAGTCCAGCGGCGCTTCGCCGGAGATCCATTCGCGCACGTCGCGTTCGGCGATGCCGAGGTGCCGGGCCAGCGCGCGCTGGCCGCCAAGGGCGTCGACGGCCTGTGAGAAGATGGCGAGTTGGATATCGGAGGCTTGCGGCATGTGGGGAGGCATGGGCGTAATCGGCGCCGTGCGCAAGCGGCGCCGGGCCGGTCAGGCCTCGCTACCGACAGGTTTCGTACCGGCCCCGGAATTCCCTGGCTCTCCGGAGGCTGCGCCGGTGCCCGCGGTGAGCGTGGTGCCGATCGTGGCGCCGACGATCGCGGCAATGCCCAGCCACTTGGCCAGGGGCAGCACTTCGCCCAGCAGCAGGGCGCCGGTCAGCGCGCCCACGGCCGGTTCGCCGCTGGTGAGGATGCCGAAGCTCTTGGTCGGCAGGCGGCGCAGCGCGAACATCTCCAGGGAATAGGGGATGGCGCTGGAGAAGATCGCCACGACCAGCGCTATGGCCAGGACATGCGGCTGGATCATGGCCATGCCGGCCTGGGCGATGCCGAAAGGCAGGGCGACGAGCGCGGCCACGGTCATGCCGTAAGCCGGCGCGGCGGCGCCCAGGGTCTCGCCCGCGCGCTTGCCCATGAGGATGTAGGCGCCCCAGAACACCCCGGCGGCCAGAGCGAGCAGCACGCCTGCAGGGTCGAGGGCATGGTCGATGGCCCGGGGGGGGGCGGCGGCGGCCTCCGGCGAGGCGGAGATCGGCACCAGCAGCGCCAGGCCCGCGATGGCCAGCCCGATCCAGGCGAGGTCGATGCGGCGGCGCGACGAGAACGTCGCCACGGCCAGCGGGCCGGTGAACTCGGTGGCGAGGGCGATGCCGAGCGGGATGCGCTGGATCGCGAAGTAGAACAGCATGTTCATGCAGCCCAGCGCCAATCCATAAGGCAGGGCGGCGCGGAGCATCTGCCGGTCCAGCGGCTTTCGCCAGACACGGAACACGCCGCAGAGGATGGCCGCCGCCAGCGCCAGGCGCAGCGCCGTCGTGCCGGCCGGGCCGGTCACCGGGAAGAGCGACTTGGCCACCGAGGCGCCCCAGCAGATCGAGACCATGGCCGTCGCCACCGCGGCAAGCGGCGCGAAGTCATTGGAGGAGGAACGCGTTGCTATGCGGCGAATGACCATGGAACCCTCGGCTGGAATCGGCGATGCTTTTATCCGGGGACGGCGATAAAAGCGGTCTATGATTGCCGCGCGGCGATAATATTTATCGGAGATCAGCCCCATGCCCGATGCGTTCGACTTGCGCATCCTTACCGAGCTTCAGCGCGACGCGCGGATTTCCATGCCGGACCTCTCCGAGGCGGTCGGGCTTTCCGCTCCCGCCTGCTATCGCCGCGTCAGGACGCTGCGCGAGCAAGGCGCGATCGAGCGGGAAATGGCGCTGGTCTCGCCCCGGACGATGGGCTGGCTGGTGACGATGATCGTGCTGGTCTCTCTGGAGACCGACAAGGGCCGCGTGGTGGACGACCTGGTCGCCCGGCTTCGGCAGACCCGCGAGGTGATCGATGTCTGGTACGTCACCGGCGACCACGACCTGGTGCTGCAGGTGGCGGCGCAGGACATGGCGCATTACGATGCCTTCTCGCGCCGGGTGCTTCACGGCGAGGAACACGTCCGCGCATTCAAGACGCTGGTGGTGATGCAGCATGCGAAACGCGCGGCGGCATTGCCGGCGGCCTAGGTCGGAACCGGCCGGCGACGCATGAGGGTCGCTGTCCGCTTTCGATGCAGGCGGCCGGCAGCGATTGACGCGCCGGGGATTTGTCCCAAGGGTTCGCGAATTGGTTGGAGAGACTCGAGAATGAAATCCGTAAAGCTGGCCTGCGTCTTCCTGATCGCTCCGCTTGGCCTGTTCCCCGTTGCCGCGAACGCCAGTTTCTACACCGGCGACGACCTCTATGCGGCCTGCATGACCGAGCGCGGCAGCAATACCTATGTCGAGAAGAGCTACGAATGCATCGCCTATATCACTGGCGCCGTCGATGCCTTCAACACCACGCGCAAGACCAACAAGCTCGACAGCTGCCTGCCGGCGGACGTGACGATCGGCCAGCTGAAGGAAGTCACCATGGACTACCTGGCGCGCAATCCGAACGACCGGAAGGGCTCGGCCTCGGAGCAGGTCTTCAAGGCCACCCGCAAGGCCTGGCCCTGCGCCTCGTCAACGAAAAGCGCGCCCCAGAAGAGCACTGGAAAGAAGAGCACGGGCAAGAAGAGCACGGGCAAGAAGACGACTACGAAGAAGAACCGCTAGAAGGCTTCTACTGCGACTCCAGCCGCTCGCGGTTGCGGCGGTGGAAGATGCGTTCGTGGAAATACCACTGGTAGGGGTAGCGTTCGAGCAGGCGGTAGACGATCTCGGTGAAGACCAGCGTCACCGGGATCACCACGGAGAGGAACAGGGCCAGCGACAGTGCCCAGTGGGCGCTGAACAGGCCGAGGCGCACGAAGATCAGGCGCGTCGTCAGGTACGTGTAGGGGTGAGCCAGGTAGAGGCTGTAGCTGACGGTGCCGAGGTAGAACGCCGAGGGCCGGTCGAGCAGGCGGCCGGTCACGCTGCCCGGGGCGATGGCCATGTAGAAATAGGCCGAAGTGAAGAACAGCATCGCGTAGTTACGCGGGTCGCCCATGTTCTTCAGCATGAAGTCGTAGTGCTGGATCGAACCGAAATAGAGGCACCCGGCGAACGCCAGGGCCTCCAGCGCCGGGCGCCAGGCGGGGGGCGGGCGCAGGCCGCGCTCGTCGAGCAGTCTCGCGCCCATTCCGGTGAGGAAGAAGGCCATGGCCGGGAAACGGTAGACGAGGCCGGCCGCGGTCAGGGCCAGGAGCACGGTCAGCACACGGTCCCCGCGGCGCAGCGCGGTGTGCACCGTCAGGCAGGCCATCGCGTAGAACAGCACTTCGTAGCTGAGGCTCCAGGCATTGGGCGTGAGCTGCTCGGTATGGGTGAGCAGGTTGACCAGCAGCAGCGCCGGCACGATCGATTCCAGCGTGTTCAGTTCGGGCATGGTGCCCGTCGCCGCGTTCACCGCGATGAACAGCAGCGAGAAGGCCAGGAACAGCGGATAGAGGCGGAAGAATCGCCGCAGCGCGAATTCGCGCGCGGAATAGCGCATGACGCTGGGCAGGATCACGTAGCCGCTGATGACGAAGAACAGCCAGACGCCCCAGCGGCCGAAGTTCCACGGTGCCTCGGTAACGGCCAGGTAGGCGGCGTCGTGCGGGTAGATGTTCTCGCCCAGGCCGCCCAGGACATGGGCAAGGAAGACCATCATCGCCGCGACGCCGCGCAGGCCATGGACGGTGGGGTTGAAGCCTGCGCCGGATCGGGACGCCCTGCCGCCACCCGTCCTTGCGGCATCGGCCGCAGGCGCGGGCGACCCGCTCGGCTCGCGCTCGAGCGGGAGGGCAGTGGCGCAGCTCCGGGTCACAAGGATGTCATGCCGTGCGCGACCCGCCTGTGTGATTGTGCGCCTGGCCGTGAGCGTGGAGGGCGGCGCGCGAGCGCTTGGTCTTGCGCGGGACGCCGGCGGCCGTCGCGCCCCTGATACCGAGTTCCAGCATCGGCGCGGCCGGACTGGGCAGGCTGTAGCCGAAGCGGCGCAAGTCGTAGCCGGTCATGCGCTGGAGCTGCTGGTTGCTTTCCGCATAGCGCTCTCCGACCGACTGCTCGATCTGGCGCATCAGGCGGCGGCGGAGCGGCTTGTCGAACATGGCGGTGAAGGCGAAGATCGGGCGGAGCTTGCGGTAGTAGCGGTCGAACGGGGGGAACACCACCGGCGCCTGGGGCGAAAGCTGGTTCCGGTTGAACAGGGCGTTGAGCGGACGGCGCAGGGCCTGCATGAGGATCGGCATGCCCTCGTTGGCGGGGGCGCCGAAGATGTCGTGCGGGATCAGCGAGGCGTCGTGCTCGCAGAACTGCGAGATCTCGCGCGCGACGCGCGACGCGTCGTTGCGCAGGGCCTCGTAAGGCAGCACCAGCACGTTTTCGGGGCCGAAAAGCTGGCGGTAATATTCGATGCACTGGACATAGGCGAAGGAGCGGAAGTCGAAGTCCGGCTTGCGCGAGAGGGTCCATTGCAGCGGGGTGGTCAGCCGGCGGAACGAGAGCGAGCCGCCGTCGCTGATATATTGCAGGTAGTACGAGAAGATCATCGAGCGCTGCTCGCGCACGAAGACCAGGATCCGGGCGTTCGGCAGGCAGTTCTTGATGCGGTCGGCGATCAGCTTGGCGTCGTATCCGCCCGAGGCGGGATAGCCGGACAGCCGCTCGTGCGAGACCACCAGGGTATTGCCCCGCGCCTGCGCCTCGCGGCTGCGGCGGCGATAGCTCTCGATCCGGTGGGGAGAGAGGTCGTCGAAGGCGCCCTGTTTCACGAAGTCCAGCTGGATGTGATAGCGATCGTTCTCCAGCCGCTCGAAGCCGAGTTCGCGCCGCGAGAACAGGGCGTTCTGGAGCAGCGTTGAAGCAGTCTTGTGGAATCCGATATGGACAAGTGGTCTTGTACCCGGCTCCTTCACGTCGCGCTCCCTGGCTCCTCCGCGCGTGCATGCCGGGGAAGGTCAGGCCGCGAGGACATCGTTTGTCACGTTCAGGACAACACCTTGAACACAAACGAGAGACCATGCCGGGGCGGGTCGGGTCAATTGCCATGAATCGCCCGGATGGTCCTCCGAAAGTCTAGGGTGGATCGATATATACAGCCGGTTCCGGCGCGTTTCCGCGCCCGAGCCGCGCCCCTGCGATGCGGGATCGCCGGTTTCCTGCGAGGGGCTAATCCCTTGGGTCGCGGTGCGGCCCCAATGACCGGGCGCGCTATGCTTCCGGGTGATTGTCGGCCCGCCCGGCGATGCCCAACCTTGCGGCGGAACCCGTCGCAACAGGAAGCCGCTCTTGAACCCAACAGATCCCGCACTCGCTGCCGCCAACGTCACCGGACCCGTCCTCGTCACGGGCGTGGCCGGCTTCATCGGCCATGCCGTGGCGCACCGCCTGCTCGACCGGGGCGAGCAGGTGATCGGGCTCGACGTGGTCAACGATTACTACGACCCCGCGCTCAAGCATGCGCGCCTCGCCACCTTCGAGGGCCTGCCCGAGTTCGAGTTCCACCGCCTGGACGTGGCCGATGCCGCCGCCGTGGCCGCGCTGGTCCGCAGCCGGGGCGTGCGACGGGTGGTCCATCTCGCCGCGCAGGCCGGGGTGCGCTACAGCATCGAGAACCCCTTCGCCTATGAGCGCTCCAACCTGGCCGGCCATCTCGCCGTGCTGGAGGCCTGCCGCCATGCGGAAGGCTTCGAGCATCTGGTCTATGCCTCCTCCAGCTCGGTCTACGGCGAGCGGCCGCTGGCCGGGCCGGACGGCCGGGCCTGTCAGGAAGGGGGCGCGGGCGGCTTCTCCGAGGACGATCCGGCTACGGAGCCGGTCTCGCTCTATGCCGCCACCAAGCGGTCCTGCGAGCTGATGAGCCAGTCCTACGCCAGCCTCTACGGGCTGCCGCAGACCGGGCTGCGTTTCTTCACGGTCTATGGACCCTGGGGCCGCCCCGACATGGCCTACTTCGGCTTCACGCGGAAGATCTTCGCCGGAGAGCCGATCGAGGTCTATGGCGAGGGGCGGATGGCGCGGGACTTCACGTATATCGACGACATCGTCGACGGTGTGCTGGGCGCGCTCGACAATGTGCCGGGCGCCGGCGGCGTGAAAGCGCGGGCGCACCGGGTGCTCAACATTGGCGACAGTCGCCCGGTGGGGCTGATGGACATGATCGAGGCGCTGGAAGCGGCGCTCGGCCGCAAGGCGCAGAAGATCATGCGGCCGATGCAGCCGGGGGACGTCACCGCCACATATGCCGACGTGAGCAAGCTGCAGGCGATCTGCGGCTACCACCCGCGCGTTATGCTGGAAGAAGGGCTGCAACGCTTCGCCGACTGGTATCGCCAGTTCTACGACGTGGAATCGCTGCAGTCTCAGGAGGCGGAGTGACCGATATTCCGCGCAAACGCCGGCCCGAGGACAGGCCCCCACTGGACAGGTCGGCGCTGGCGCGCGAGGCGGCGACGCTGGCGCGCTTCGTGCTGGTGGGGCTGGCCAATACGGCGATCGGCTACGGCCTGATCCTGGGCTGGCTGCGGGCGGGGCTGGGCGACTATGCGGCCAATCTGGCGGGCTTCGCCATGGGCCTGCCGATCTCCTACGCCCTTCACCGGCACCTCACCTTCCGCGCCCGCCACCGCGCCTCCACGGCCGAGGCCCTGCGCTACGGCGCGGCGTTTCTGGTGTCCTATGCCGCGAACCTGGGCGTGATAGCGCTGGGCCGTGCGGCGGGCTTCGAGCGCAGCGCCCTGGTGCAGGGCCTGGCGATCTGCACTTATGCCGGTGTGCTCTTCGTGCTCACCCGCATCACTGTCTTTCGCGCGCAACCAGCGAGATCACTTCGGGAAAGTTGATCTTCTGCTCGACGATCGGCCGGGTGCCCGGCTTGGCCTGGAGGAACAGGCGGCCGACATATTCGCCCAGGATGCCCATGAAGACCGCGTTGATCGAGATCGACATGAGCAGCAGGATCGTGGTCGTGGCGAAACCGGCGGGCCAGGCCTGGCCCAGGAACACCCGCCCGACGAGGTAGATGAAGGTCAGCACCATGCTGAGCACGCCGATCACGATCCCCGAGATCGAGGCGATCCGCAGCGGCATCAGCGAGTGGTTGAGCACCCCGTCCACCGCCAGCGAGATCATCGACTTGAGCGGGAACTTGCTCTCTCCGGCGATACGGTCGCCGCGGTCGTATTCGAGGCCCACCTGGGAGAAGCCCATCGCGCTGATCAACCCGCGCAGATAGGGCGAGGCGTCCTCCACCTTGTTCAGTTCCACCAGGATGCGGCGGTCGACCAGGCGGAATTCCCCGGCGTTGACGGGAAGGTCGTCGTCGCTGGTCCAGGAAATGAAGCGGTAGAAGGCGCGGCGCAGCGTCGCGATGACGAAGCCGTCCTTGAGCGAGCGGCGGATGCCGTAGACCACCTGGTGGCCCACCCGCCACAGCCCCAGCATCTCGGGGATCAGTTCGGGCGGATCCTGGAGGTCGCAATCGAGCTGGATCGAACAGGCGCCGGTGGCGGCCTTGTAGGCGCAGAGCAGCGAGCGCTGGTAGCCGTAGTTGCGCGAGAAGCGGATGACCTTCAGCGCCGGGTCCTTGCGGGCAAGGTCTTCCAGCAGCTCGAAAGTGCGGTCGGTGGAATGGTTGTCCGTGACGATGATCTCGTAGGCGTATTCGGGCAGCTTCTCGAAGACGCGCACGATCGCCTCGTAGCAGCGCACGACGTTGAGTTCCTCGTTGAAGGCGGGAACGAGGATGGAAACCAGGGTCTTCGGCTCGGCGTTCACGGATCTATCCTGCTTTCGTGCACATGAGTTGCTCGCCCGCGATGGTACGGGCGAGGCCTTCGTCGAGTTCGATGCGGCGGCGCCAGCCGAGCACGCCGGCGGCAAGGTCGGGGCTGGAGCAAAGCTCCACGGGCGCGTCCTCGGGCTCGGCCCGCGGCAGGAAGTTCTCCGGGCAGCCGGTCATGGCCTCGATCCGGCAGGCGACCTCCTCCATCGTCGGCGCGTCGCCCGAGCAGATGTTCACGCAGTCCGGGACATCCCGCCGCGTCGCTTGCCGGGCGATCTGCAGCAGCGCGTCGACCGCATCGTCGACGTGGATCAGGTCGCGCCGGTCGGCCGGGCGGCGGATCGTCATCGGCTGGCGCGAGAGGCAGGCGTCGATCAGCGCGGGTATCAGGAAGCTGGGGGCCTGGCCCGGGCCGTAGCAGAGCGCCAGGCGCGCGGTGACGACCGGGAAGGGCAGGCGCGGGGCCAGCATGGCGATGGCCTCGGTGGTCGCCAGCATGCCCGCGCCATAAGGCGTGGAGGGCACCGCGCGGGCGTCTTCCCGGTAGGGCAGCGCGGCCCGGCCATATTCGGCGATGGTCCCTGCGCGCACCACCGCTTCCGGGGGCCGGGGCAGCTCGGCCAGCGGCTGGAGCAAGTTGAGCGCGGGCTGGAGGTAGATGGCGTGGGAGGCGCGGGCCGCCGCGAAATCGGGCTGGGGCGGCAGGCGGGTCTCGGCCGCCAGGTGGAACACGCGCCGGGGCGCGATGCCGCGGATGCAGCGGCGGATCTCCAGCCGGTCCGACAGGTCGATGCGGTGGATCGTCAGGCGTTCGGCAAAGGGCGAGAGCCGCCCCAGCTCGGTGGAGGGGCGCACGATGGCATGGACGTCCCCGCCTTCATCGAGAAGGCGGCGGACGAGATGCGCGCCGATGAAGCCGCCGGCACCTGTGAGCAGCGTTACGCCTTCGGCCACTTGGCGACCCTTCTACAAGAATTGCGGCCTTCCACGACAATCCGGCCTTCCGCAAAAGATCCGGGCCGGAAATTACGCTCCGGCCCGGCTTGATCGGTTCAGCAGACGATCCTCGGCACGGGCAGGGGCACGAGGAAGCGGCCGCCGCGCTCGCGGAAGGCGGCCTGCTGCTCGAAGATCTCGTCGAAGAAATTCCAGGCGAGCACGAAGAGCACGTCCGGTTTCTCTTCCTCGATCGCCTCGACCGGGCGGATCGGAATGCGCGTGTTCGGCGAATAGAGGCCGTGCTTCAGCGGATTCCGGTCGACCAGGAAGTCGAGGTAATCGGTGTCGATCCCGAAATGGGTGATGAGGGTGTTGCCGCGGGCCGAGGCGCCGTAGCCGGCGATCTTCAGGCCCTGGGCCTTCATCTCGTCGAGCATGGCGCGGATGTCCCGGCCCATGTCCTCCACTTCGAGCGCGAGCGCGTCATAAGTCTCCTGGACCAGCATGCCGCCGGCCAGTTCGTCGCGCAGCATCGTGCCGACCGACTGCGAGGGGCCGATCCCGGCCGCCTTGCGGTTCAGGAACACCCGCATCGAGCCGCCGTGAATGTCGGGCAGGGAGAGCGCGTCGGTCACTTCGAGGTCGAAGAAGGCGGCGAGCTTGACGATCGAGAGCAGGCTGAACTCGGAGACGTGCTCGTGGTAGATATTGTCGAATTCGGTGTGGTCGATGTACTCCTTGGCGCGGGGCACTTCGATCACGAAAGTGCCGTCGTCCGCCAGCAGGATGCTGATGGCCGCCATGAAAGTGTGCAGGTCGCCGATGTGGTTGAAGGTGTTCGTGGTGACGATCACTTTCGCCGGGCCGCGCTGCGAGCGGACCAGTTCGGCGGAGGCGGGCGTGAAGTAGTCGATATATGTCTCGACCCCGCGCTCGGCGGCCATGGCGGCGATGTTCTCGGCCGGGTCGAAGCCCAGCGTCCGGCAGCCCAGCGCATTGCAAGCGGCCAGGAGCAGGCCGTCGTTGCTGCCGATGTCGACGATCAGCCCGTCACCCGCGCGCGCGGCCAGCACTTCGGCGAAGTCCGAGAAGTGCGTGTGCATGCGCGCAGCCCCCGAGGGGACATAGAGGTAGTGGCGGAAGAAATCGGCCGGGATCTGGTCGGCGATCTCCACCAGCCCGCATTCCAGGCAGACCTGGGTGTTGAGCGGGAAGGCCGGCTGCTCCGCGCCCAGGTCTTCCGGGCGGATCAGCATCTGGCCGGGGGCATGGTCGCCCAGCGGCAGGAAGAGATAGGGCGAAGGCGCCTTGCACGCGCGGCATTCGCTGAGCTTCGAGGCGGAATCGGCGGCATCGGCCGGCTTGGGAATGGACATTTCAAGCATTCGCCGCCTCCCGCGAGGACGTTGTCGTCAGGGAGCGGACGAAGCCTTCGAACGTCTCGTGCATGAAGTCGATATGCGCTTCCGTCAGGCCGTGGTGGCAGGCAAGCAGGATGCCGCCCTTCATCACCGCATCGGCAACCGGGCAGCCTTCGGGCGGGGCCTTGAGCGTCACGTCCTTCATGGCCGGCTGGCGCAGGATGTTGCCGGTGAAGACCGGGCGAGTCTGGATGTCGCGCTCTTCCAGCCAGATCTGCATCTGGGTGCGGGTGAAGGGCGCGTCCTCGCGAATGGTCAGCGGGAAGGCGAGCCAGCCCGTGCGCGATTCCGGCAGCTGTTCGGGCAGGACGAACCAGTCCTCGTACTGCTTGAAGAACTGGTACTGCCGCTCGAAGTTGTGCTCACGCGCGGCGATGTTGTTGTCGAGCTTCTTGAGCTGGACGAGGCCGAAGGCGGCGCCCATTTCCGAAGGCTCGACATTGAAGCCCAGCTCGTCGAACAGGAACTTGGCGTCATAGTCGATACCGTCGAGCGCGACGTTGAAACGCTTCTCGATGCTTTCGGAATCGACGTAGAGCGAGCTGGTGCGGCCCCAGGAACGCAGCAGCAGCGCGCGGCGGGCGAGGTCCTCGTCCGAGACGCAGAGCATGCCGCCGTTACCCGCCGCATTGATGACGTGCGAGCCGTAGAAGCTGGTGGTGGAGATGTGCGAACGGGTGCCGGTGCTGGTGCCGCGCAGGGTGGCGCCCAGGGTGTCGGCGCTGTCTTCCACGACCATCAGGCCGTGCTTGTCGGCGATCTCGCGGATGCGGTCCCAGTCGGGCAGGTTGCCGATCAGCGAAGGGATCATCATCGCCTTGGTGTTCGGCCCGATCATCGCCTCGATCTTCTCGACGTCGATGTTGTAAGTGCCGACCGCCGAGTCCACGAAGGCCGGGACCAGGCGCGAGCGCACGATCGGCGCCACGGTGGTGGCGAACGTCAGCGCCGGGGTGATGACCTCGCTGCCTTCGGGCAGGTTCAGCAGCTCGATCGCGAGGTAGTTCGCCGAGGAGCCGGAATTGACCATGATGCCGTGGTCCTTGGCGAAGAGCGCCGAGACCTGCTCCTGCATGGCGCGCACTTTCGGACCCATCTGGGTGGAGGTGCGCAGCACTTCGAGGACGGCGGCGATTTCTTCCTCGCCGTGGACGGTCTGACCATAATTCACGCGCATATTGCTGTTTCCCCCTGGAGAGTTTCAGTGATCCCGGTCTCCGAGCCGGAGAGCTGATCGGAGTACCGGGCGATCTGCGCCTCGCTGAAGGCGCGCATGTCGGCGTTGCCGCGCGCGTAGGCGCGGTACCATTCGGCGCTCATCGTCACCGCTTCCTCGGTCGAGAGGCGCGGGCGCCAGCCGAGCCGGGCATGGGCCTTGCTGGAATCGAGCGTGAGCAGCCCCGCCTCGTGCGGGTCGTCGGGACGGCGCCCGAAGGCGATCTGCGCCACGCCCGGGCCCCAGGCCCGCTGGAAGTGGCGCGCGATTTCCTCGACGTCGATGAAGCCATCGGCGCTGGGGCCAAAGTTCCAGGCCTCGGCAAAGCGCGGCGCATCCTCTCCAAGAAGCCGCGCACCCAGCATCAGGTATCCCGCCAGCGGCTCCAGAACATGCTGCCAGGGGCGCACGCTGGCCGGGTTGCGGATGGTCACGGCGGTGCCGGCCATGGTGGCGCGCACGACGTCGGGCAGCAGGCGGTCGAGCGAGTTGTCGCCCCCGCCGATCACGTTGCCCGCACGCACGGTGGCCAGCTGGCAGCCGTCGGGACTGGAAAAGTACGACCGCCGGAACGCCGCGGCGACCAGCTCGGTGCAGCCTTTCGAGGCGCTGTAGGGATCCGCCCCGCCCAGCGCGTCGGTCTCGCGGTAGGGCCATTCCCATTCGCGGTTTTCGTAGCACTTGTCGCTGGTGACCACGACCACGCCGCGCGCCGAAGGCATGCGCCGCACCGCGTCGAGGACGACGGCGGTGCCGGTGACGTTGGTGGCGAAAGTCTCGACCGGATCGTCGTAGGACGGGCGCACCAGCGCCTGCGCGGCGAGGTGGAACACCAGGTCCGGCCGCAGGTCAGCGCAGGCCGCATCGAAGGCGGCGGCGTCGCGGATGTCGGCAATGCGGTGGTCGACCAGCCCCCCCAGGTCGACCGAATGAAACATGTCAGGGCCTTGCGGGGGGCGGTGCAAGGCGACCCCGGTGACCTCTGCGCCCAGTTGCCTGAGCCAGAGGCATAACCAGCCACCCTTGAAGCCGGTGTGGCCGGTCACCAGAATCCGCTTGCCCCGATATGCCGAAACAAGCGCCTGATTCAGTGTGCCTTGTTCAGGCATGTTGCAACTTCGCGGGCAGGTCGGTGCTGAGCACCGGCTGGCCGTTTTCGAAATCCATCCAGGGCGGCATCGCCGAGGTACCCAGCTTGTCCAGCGTGTCGCGGTCGCGCACGGTGTCCATCGGGTGCCAGAAGCCCTTGTGCTTGTAGGCCATGAGCTGCCCGTCATGGGCCAGGCGCGTCAGGGGCGCCTGCTCCAGGGGTTCCTCGTCGCCGCTGAGATAGTCCAGCACGCCCGGTTCGAAGACGAAGAAGCCGCCGTTGATCCAGGTCTCGTACTTGACGACCTTCTCGGTGAATTCGACCACCTGGCCGCCGTTGCCGTCGCACTCGCCCAGCTCCAGGTTGCCGAAGCGGGCGGGCGGCTGGACCGCGGTGACCGTGGCGAGCTTGCCGTGCGAGCGGTGGAACGCCAGCAGCGCGTCCAGGTCGACATTGCCGACGCCGTCCGAATAGGTGACCATGAAGGTCTCGTCGTCGAGCCAGGAGCGCAGGCGCTTCAGGCGTCCGCCGGTCATCGTGGCCAGGCCGGTGTCCACCACCGAAACGCGCCAGTCGACCTTGGAAGTGGGGCGCAGGGCCATCTCACCATTGCCGATGCCGACCGTGAAGTCGTTCGACATGAGGTGGAGGTCCTGGAAGAAGCTCTTGATCGCCATGGCCTTGTAACCGCAGGCGACGATGAAGTCGTTGTGGCCCCAGCGGTCGTAGATATCCATGACGTGAAGCATGATCGGGCGGCCCGCCACTTCCACCATGGGTTTGGGGACGCGGACCGTTTCTTCGGCAAGGCGGGACCCAAGGCCCCCGGCGAGCAGGACGACTTTCATAACCGCACCTCCGGTGTCGGAATTTTCTGGAGAATTTCTCCGGTCGATGGGGGAAGGTTAAGGGCAGAGCGGTCCGGCGGAGAAGTGTTCATCGGGGTTAGGCAGCTTTAGCCAGCAGGGGTGCCAAAGGGTTAACCCGTGCTCTGCAAATGGCCGAAGGAACCATTCGGGTAGGCTCCGCAGAGGGATCGGCCACGCCTTCTGCGCCGGGTTTCCGCGCGATCACTGCGAAGCCTCGTCCGGGTCCAGCGGGCGGCGGTAGAGCACCGGGCCGGTGCCGTTGCGGCGGCTGGCGAATTCCAGGTAGCCGTGGCTGCGCGCATAGTCCGCGAAAGCCTGCTCCAGCGGTTCTTCCCCGCCGATCAGGATGGCCGAGGGGTGATTGGCATCGAGCCAGGACACCAGCCGGGTGGGTGAGGTTGTCGTCCAGTAAGTGCGGTCCTGCGGCGGCATGTAGTCCGCCACGCGGTAGACGAACTGGCCGGCGGCGAACTCGCCCGGCAGCGAGAAGCCGCCCTCCAGCGCCAGCACCGGAGAGAGCGTGGCCACGCTGTCGCCCGAGGAGGCCCCGGCGCTGCGGGCGAGAGCGCGCATCTCGCGGTGGATCTTCACGCCTTCCCACGACGTCGGCCGGGCGAGGGAGATCAGGCCCGGCCCCAGCCTGGACCCTGCGCAGAGCAGCGCCACGAAAGCCAGAGAGAGCAGCACGGCGTCGGCCGCCAGCCGGTTTTCGCTGAGCGTGCGGGCGCGCAGCAGCACCACCAACAGGATCAGGAAGGGGATCGGCGGCGCGAAATATTGCGGGAAGGACGGGCTGGGCACGAAGGCCACGACCACGCCCATCAGCGCCAGAACCGCGGCCAGCACCACCGGCCAGGACCAGACCGCCAGGACCCCGTCCCGCCAGCCGCGCCGCCGCAGGGGGAGGGCGACCAGGGCCACCGCGCCGACGAGGGCGAGGAGCGTGGCGTTCGAGGTCCAGATGTCTTCCGCCAGCAGGATCTTCTGGGCCACGCCGATCACTTTGGGCTCGGTGGAGTGCATCCAGTAGACCGGCTGGAGCTGGGTGAAGTAGCGGATCGTATGCGCGAAGAAGGCGTCGGGGTCGGAGGCGATGGCGATCAGCGCGGGGATGCCGCCGGTCAGCCCGCCCAGCGCCAGCGGCACGGTGCCGCAGGTCAGGCGCTGGCGCAGCGGATGGGCCAGCGGCGCCAGCAGCGTGGTCACGGCCAGGAACGGCGCGATGAAGATGTAGTTGGCCTTGAGCCCCACCGCCACCGAGACCAGCACGCCCGCCACGAAGCAGCACATCCAGGAGGGCCGCTCGCGGTCCAGCCCGCAGAGCAGGAAGTGGATCGCCATGAGCGCGAAGGGAATGGGCAGGAAGTTGTTGCTCACCATCATGCCCGGGGGGCCGATCAGGAGGACATTGCCCATCAGCAGCATGGCGGCGGTGAAGAAGGCCGGAAAGCCGGTTCGCTGGCGGCGGGCGATCAGCCAGAGCGCCCCGATCGCCATGGCCCAGGCGGCCACGATCAGCATGCGGCCCAGCAGCAGGACGTGCCCGGTGCCGGTCAGCCAGTAGAACCCGCCCAGGATATAGGGCAGGTAAGGCAAGTGGTTATAGCCGAAATCGCGGTAGATATCGCCGGTGCCCCAGAGGCGGGAGACGGTGATGAACAGGTTCTCGTCCCGTCCGATCGGGAAGGCCAGGATCCGTCCGGCCAGCCCCAGGAACAGCACGGCCAGCAGGCCGAGCGCGGCGACGATGGCCGGGCTGGGGGCGGTTCGCGCGGTATTGCCCGGGCCGTCGCTCAGGCCTTGCGGCAAGGCGGCCGAGAGCCCCGCGGGTTCGGCGCCGAGGTCCGGCGCGGATTGCGGCGCGGCGTAGTCCCGGCCCTGACCAGCGGCCTGGCCCACGTTCTGGCCTGCGTTCTGGCCCAAACCCTGCCCCGCGGCTTGCCCCGCGTTCTGCGGCCTGTCGCGTTCCATCATCGGGATCCCCTGTTGCCTGCGGCGCCAGCAGCCTGGCCTCACCCTTGACACGGGAGTGTGGCCGATGCCGCCAGCGACCGTGAGCGCGATTAGGGCGTACCCACTCAGGATGACGGCGGACCGCCGGGTGGGGGTGCCGGGGCCTGCCGGAGGCTCATCGTGATGTTTCGGCGGGCGCCCGGTCCGTCATGGTCCCGATCCTGCCGGGTCGCCCTCCCGCATTGCTCCCAAATCGCCCGCTCCAATAAAGGGTTAGACCGCATGAACGCCTGCCTGCGCGGCAGGCTTTCGCTAGGTTCTGGGGCAATTGACGAAGCGGTTTTCACGCAGGCAGGTTTTCACGCAGGCGGAAGAGGGGGCCTTGGTACTTCCAACCAGCACGATGCGCATCGCGATCCTCGCTTCCGGCCTTGGCGCCGGCGGGGCGGAGCAGGTGATCGCCCAGCTCGCGCACCATTGGTGCGCGGCGGGACATACGGTGGACGTGATCGCCTTCGACAGGCCGGAGGATCCCGTGTTCCACCGCCTGCCGCAGCCGGTCACGCTGCACCGCCTCGGCGGGGGCAGCGGCTTTGCCGGCATGGCGGGGCGGGTCGCGGCGCTGCGGCGGGTGTTGCAGGCGCGGCAGCCGCAAGTGATCGTCTCGTTCCTGACCAAGAACAACCTGATCGCCGCGCTGGCCACGCTCGGCACGCCGACGCGCCTGGTCTGTGCCGAGCGCAACAATCCCGAGCGGCAGGGCACGCATCCCTTGTGGAACCTGCTGCTGCGCCTGCTCTATCGCCGCGCCGACGCCATCGTCTGCCAGACGGCGGCGGTAAGGCGCTGTTTTCCCGCCGCCGTGCAGGCCAAGCTGGTCACCATCGCCAACCCGGTGCCCGCGCCTGACGTGATGCGGGCCGAGGGCGAGGTGAAGCGCCTCTGCGCGGTCGGCCGGCTGACGCACCAGAAGGGGTTCGACCTGCTGGTGCAGGCTTTCGCCGCCGTGGCGCCGCTCTGGCCGGACTGGCGGCTCGACATCTGGGGCGAAGGCCCGGAACGCGCCGCGCTGGAGGCGCAAGTGAGCGCTCTCGGCCTGGAGGGCCGGGTCCTGCTGCGCGGGCTCAGCCCCCGGCCGCGCGCCTGGGTGGAGGAGGCCGGGATCTTCGTTCTGTCCTCCCGCTACGAAGGCTTTCCCAATGTGCTGGGCGAAGCCATGGCCGCGGGACTGCCCGCGATCGCTGCCGACTGCGACTTCGGCCCGGCCGACATGGTGGAGCATGGCCGCAGCGGGCTGCTGGTCGCGAGCGAGGACACGGCCGCGCTGTCGCAGGCGATGGCGGGCCTGATCGCGGACCCCCTGGCGCGCAGCCGCATGGGCGCCGAGGCCGCAGAGGCCATGGCGCGGTTCCAGCCGGCGCGGATACTCCAGCAATGGGACCAGGTCCTGGCGCAAGTCGTCTCGCCGCGGCATCGTGGCGCGCGGTCGGTCACGGTGTCCGGTCCGGCCGGGCGCAGGGCCGGGGCGGAAGGTTGAGGGGCGCCGGAGCCATGGGGCGGAAGGCATGAACGGGGGAAACAGGGTGGTACGGATACTCTTCACGTCGGCCGGGCGCCGGGTGGAACTGACGCGGTGCTTCCGCCGCGCGGCCGAGAAACTGGGACTGCGCGCGGAAATTCACGCCTGCGACCTGCAGCCCGAACTGAGCGCCGCCTGCCTGGAGGCGGAAGTGGCCTTCGCGGTGCCGCGCTGCACGGCGCCCGACTATGTCGAACACCTGCTGGAGCACTGCGCGCGCGAGAAGATCGCCTTGCTGGTGCCGACCATCGATACCGAGCTGGACCTGCTCTCGCGGGCGCGGGACCGCTTTGCGCAAGTCGGCACCCTGGTCCACGTCAGCGCGCCCGAAGTGATCGACGTCGTGCGCGACAAGGAACGCACGATCGCCGTGCTGGCAGAGGCGGGCGTGCCCGTGCCGCGCACCGCGCGGATCGAGGATGTGCGCGCCGATCCCTCGGGCTGGGCCTTCCCGCTTTTTGCCAAGCCCGTGGGCGGCAGTGCCAGCCGCGGCATCGGCGTGCTGCACGCGGCGGCCGACATCCGCGCGGACTATCCCGAGCCGATGCTGGTGCAGGAACTGCTGCGCGGCCCGGAATACACGATCAACATGTACCTCGATGCGCGCGGCCGGATGCGATCGGCGATCCCGCACTTGCGCATCTCGACCCGGGCCGGCGAAGTGGAGAAGGGGCGCACCGTGCGCGACCCGCGCATGATCGCCATCGCCGCAGACATCGCCGCTGCCCTCAATGCGCGTGGCCTGAACGCGCGTGACCCGAACGCCGGAGATCTCGCTGCCCCTGCTCCGAGCGGGCCGGGCGCCGAGGGCGTGCTCTGCTTCCAGCTCATCGACGATCCCGATCGCGGTCCCCGCGTCTTCGAGATCAACGCCCGCTTCGGCGGCGGCTATCCCCTGGCCGACCAGGCCGGGGGCCGCTTTGCCGAAAGCCTGCTCGCCCGCGTCTCCGGGCTGCCCGAATGCGCCAGCGAGCACTGGCGCGAGGGCGTGACCATGGTGCGCTACGACAGCGCCGTGTTCCGTGGTTGATATTCCGCATCCGGTCGTGGTGCTGGATCTCGACGACACGCTCTATCTCGAACGGGACTTCGCGCGCAGCGGCTTTGCGGCCGTGGGGCGCCACCTGGAGGAGAGCCACGGCCTGACCGGCTATGCCGAGCACTGCGCGCGGCTGCTGGACGAAGGGCACCGCGGCACCGTGTTCGACGCGGCGCTGGCGGCCATGGGGCTTGCCGCGATCGAGGTCGCGCCGCTGGTGGCGCTCTACCGTGGCCACGCGCCCGAGATCGCGCTGGCCGAAGACGCCGGACGCCTGCTCGACCGGCTTGGCGCGCGGGCCAGCGCGATCATCACGGATGGCCCGGCGCAGACCCAGGGCAACAAAGTGGCGGCGCTGGGCCTCCACGACCGGATCGGCAAAGTGATCCTCACCGGCCTGCTGCCCGAAGGCTGCGGCAAGCCCCATGCCATGGCTTACGAGATGGTCGAGCAATGGTCCGGCCGTCCTGCGGCGGACCACGTCTATATTGCCGACAATGCCGCCAAGGATTTCGTGACGCCCCGCGCCCGAGGGTGGACGACCGTGCAGATCCTGCGCGAGCGGCGCATCCACGCCTGCACCGCGCCGACGCCCGACCATGCGGCGCACCATGTGGTGGTTTCGCTGGACGAACTGAGGCTGGCCTGATCGGGCGCCTGATCGGGCGCCTGATCGGGTTCCGGGTTTTCACAAGAGTCACGCGCAGGAAGAGCAGGCGCCCGCGGCGCCGCGCGCTCCCTCAATCCGCGAGAACCACCGCCTGCGAGCGGCGTTCGCCGCCGACCATGACCCAGAGGGTCAGCGCCACGATCCGCAAGTCCAGCAGCGGCGAGGCATTGTCCACGTACCACAAGTCCAGCGCGATCTTCTCGTCGAGCGAGAGCAGGGTATTGCCGTTGACTTGCGACCAGCCGGTCAGCCCCGGCCGGACCCGACCCCGCGCCGCGCCGCGTGGTCCGAGACCGGCGATGGTCTCGGGCAGCAGCGGGCGCGGGCCGACGAAAGTCATGTCCCCGGCAGCGACGTTCCACAGGCCCGGCAGTTCGTCCAGCCGGCTGCGGCGCAGGAAGCGGCCGAAGGCGGTGACGCGGGCTTCGTCCGGCAGCGGCTGCCCATCCGGCCCCGTCGCCTCGCGCATGGAGCGCAGCTTGAGCAGGGTGAAATCCCGCCCCTCGCGGCCCGCCCGGCGCTGTCGGAACAGCACCGGGCGACCCATCGAGAGCAGGACGCCGAGCCCCAGCAGCAGGAGCAGCGGCAGAAGGGTGAGCAGGAGCAGCGAGGCGAGCAATCGAAGGGAAGCGAAGGCCACTCGCGCGCTCCTGCTCACGCTTCCACGGGGCGCCAGGAGTGGCCCCGGAACAAGCGACGGATCTTGGCGGCCCATTCGTCGCGGGCCGGGACCGGCGACGAGTAGTAGCTGGCCGAGTCTGCGTAGTACTGGACCGAGTCGCCATAGCGGCGACGGGCGTGCTCGACGTAGTCGACCTGGTCGAAGATCACGCCGCTGACGCTGTCGTCCAGCATTTCCAGGGCGGCGCGCATCTGGTCCCCGGTGGTGTGGCCCCAGCGGGCGACCAGCACGGTCTGGTCCGCGAAGTGGCACATGGCCCGGGCATCGCGCACGGCAAGGGCTGCCGGGGCGTTGATGATGACCAGTTCGAAGCGCTCCCGCAGCTGTTCGAGCAGGGTCTTCAGGCGATTGGACGAGAGCAGCAGCGCGGGTTCGGCCACCGGATCCTTGGCGCTGAGCAGCACGATCTGGTTCGCGCCTTCCGGCTCGATGATCTGGCTGCCGTCGGGCCCGGTGACGATCGTGCCGGCATTGGGCGAACCGTCATAGGGATGGGCCGAGCGCGGGCCCACCAGGCTGTCGAGATCGGCCCGGCCGCAGACGATGTCCACGAGGTCGGGCATGTGCATCTCGTTCTGGAGGCGCTGGAGCGCGCCGCGCTTGCGCAAGTCGAGGTCGAGGATCACCGTGCGGTCGCCCATGGCGATGCCGGCGGCGGCGAGCGTCAGCGAGACGGTGGACTTGCCGTCGCCGGGCAGCGGGGAGGTGACCAGCACCACTTGCGAATTCCCGCGGGCGGCGGCGGGCCGCCGGTCCAGTGCCCGCACTTCGGTATAAGTCGAGCGGGCGACTTCGGCGAAGAGCGATTGCGGCTCCTTGATGACCGGGCTGTCCTTGGGGTCTTCCGACAGGCTGTTGTTCAGCAGCGGCAGCATGCCCAGGGTCGGCAGCCCGAAGAGGCGGCGGATCTGCGCGGTGGTGCGCAGGCGGTCGTCCAGGAAGTCGCGGGCGAAGGCGATCAGGAAGGCCAGGACGCTCGATCCCAGCAGGGCGGTGATGGCCATCTTGACCGGCGCCGGGGCAACCGGGTCGTAGTCCGGCACGGCGGGCGAGACGACCGAGGAGGACACGCCCTCCATCTGCATCTGCGCGCGAACCTGCTCCACGCGGCCGGCGATCGCCTTGTAGGCATCGTCGGCCAAGGTCGATTCGCGCACCAGCTTGTCGAGCTGCACCGCATTGGCGGTGTTGCGATAGGCGGTCGAGCTGAGCCCGGCGACGATGCCTTCCAGGCGGTTGGCCTGGGCGCTGTCGCCGGCGGCTTCGCTGCGGGCGATCTCGGTCATCTGCGAGGCCTTGGCCGAAGCGTCGGCCTGGGCGGCGCCCTGGACGCGGGCCTGTTCCTTGGTGATGCCCTCGTTGACGGTGGCAAGCTGGGAATTCAGGCGCTTCACGTCGGGGTGGTTCGGCCCGAGGCTGGTGGAGAGCTTCGAGGTTTCGGCGATGAGTTCGCCGCGGGTGCGCTCAAGCTGGTCGAGCACGCCGGAACTGGCGAGCGCGGTGCTCTGCATCCGGCTGGCGCGGGCGATGCCGGCGCTGCGGGCGGCGGCAGCGTCACGCGCGGCCATGGCCGATGCGCTCTGCACGGCGATGCGGTTGATCTGGGCCAGGTCCTCTTCGCCGCCGGCGCCGGTCAGCATCTGGTGCTGGCCGCGGAAGTCGGCGACGCGCTGGGCGGTCTCCTCGGCTTCGGTGGCGCGCGACTGCTGTTCCTGCTCCAGCGAGGCCAGCAGCTCGGAGCGGCGCTCGTTGGTCTTCATCGTGCGCAGCGAGCGGACCGAGATCGGGATCTGGTTGGCGATTTCGGCGGCGACGACCGGCGAACGGGCGGTGACGGCGATCTCGACAAGGTCGGAACCGGCCTCGGAATTGATCGTCACCATCGACAGGACCTTGTTGGTCGCCGCCTGCTGCAGCGCCCGGCGGTCGTCCGGAACCTTGCCGAGTTCCTTGAGGAAGTCGTTGTCACGGGTGAGGTGAAGGTCGTTGACGACCTGCTCGGCCGCGGAGCGCGAGCGATGCAGGCGCACGGCATTGGCCACGCGCTCGGCATTGCGGGAGTTCACGTCCGCCTGGTTGGTGCCGACCTCGTCGATCAGCTCGACCTGCACGGTCGAGGAGGCCCGGTACTGGGTGGGGGAGAGCAACTGCTGCACCAGCACACCCAGGGTGATGACCCCCACGACCAGCGCCATCATCGTTCGGTGACGGTAGATGACGCGAAGAAGGTCGCGTGGCCCGACTTGTTGTTCGGATGGTGATGAAGCATCCCGCGACAGCGCCGGTCCGCGATAATGCGCCGGCGCGCCGCCGATCGGGCTTGGCGCGATTGCAGTTGACATGTGTGCCCCTCCAGCGAGGTGAAGTTCGCCGCCACAGGGCGGCCCTGTAATACCTGCCGCCCCCCCTCGGGACGGGCCTGGTGCGGGACCGCCCACGCGGGGCGATCTTCAGTCTGGACTATGCGATCAAAGCCGGGACGCGCAAAAAGGGCATCCGGGACGGGCGCGCCCTAATAGAGACTAGTCCTTTTGGGGAGCGCGCAGCCGCAGCAGCGACGCGTAGAGTTCGAGGTGCCGGGCGGCGGCATTCTCGATGGTATATTCGCGGCTCGTGGCCAGCGCGCCCGCGGAAAACTGCCGGTAAAGCGAATTGTCCTGCATCAGCCGCATGATAGCCGCCGCCAGGGCCTGGGGTTTGTCCGGCGCGCAGAGCAGTCCGTTCTGCGCAGGACGCACGAGCCCGCGGTTGCCGGCAACGTCAGTGGCGACGACGGGCATGGCCATGGCCATCGCCTCCAGGATTGCGACCGAGAAACCCTCGTAGTGCGAGGTATTGAGGAACAAGTCGCTGCGGGCGATGAGGTCCGGCACGTCGCGCCGCTCCCCGAGGAATTCGACCACCCCTTCCAGGCCCAGCGTCCGCACTTGCGCGCGCAGGTCCTCCAGCCCCTCGCCGCCGCCCGCCACGCGCAGGACCGGCGGCGGCATCGCCTCGGTGGCGCGGTCACGCAGGATGCGGGCGGTCTCGATGAGCAGGGGATAGTTCTTCTGGTCGGACACGGCGCCCACGCTCAGCACGTTGCCGGGCCGCCGCGCGGCCACGCGCGGGGCCTTGGCCTTGTAGCGGGCCGAGGGCGCGTTCTGGATCAGGGTATAGGGCCGCCGGGACAGCCGGCGATACATGGCCGCGGTGTCGTTGCTGATCGCGACATAGTGATGCACCACCCGGTCGACCGCGGCGAACAGGCCGGGCGGGAAGCTCAGGCGGCTGTTGTGGTAAGTGAAGACCACCGGGCCGGCGAAACCGGTGAAGGCCATCATGGCCACCGCGCGCACGGTATGGACGTGGACGACGTCCGGCCGGGCGGCGGCCAGGTGGCGGCGCAGCGCGAGCGCGCCGCGCAGCAGGCCACGTCGGCGGGTGAGCTGCATCGATTCGAAACGGCAGCCGCTCTCGGCGATCTGCCCGGCGAGTTCGGCCTCCATCTCGGGCGAATTGCCGAGCGTGGGGGCGTCGCAGAAGGCGACGACGGTGCCGGCCGCGCCCCGTGCGGCGAAAGCGCCGTTGAGGTTGGTGACGAGTATCTCGGCCCCGCCGGAGGTCAGGCTGGTGATGACCGAACTGACCCGCAGCGGCCTCGGCGCCCCGTCGCCGCCCGGGAATTCGCCGTCGCGGGCGAAGTCTCCGGCGGGGGCGTGGGCCGTCACGCCTCGGACTCCAGGGCGAAGGCGGCCTTGGGCGATGCCGCAGGGCCCTTGGGCGCCGCTTCCGGCCCCGTTTCGCGCGGGTTGTGATCGGCGCTGCGGAGGCCGCGCCAGAACGCGATGTCGAGCAGGATCACCGTGACCACGCCGAAGGCAATATGCGCGTAGTTGGCGCCCAGCGCGCCGTAGCGGGGGATCAGCACGAAGGCGACGGCGAAGAACGAGGCGGTGGAGGTGAAGCTGGCGGCCAGCACGTAGGTCGGCCGGTTCATCGCCAGCAGCGCCGCGCGGGCCGGTGTCGCATGGAGCGTCAGCAGCACCGCGAAGAGCTGCACCAGCAGGAGCTGGTAGCTGTCCGCGAAGCCCGGCCCGAACACGATCTCGATCGCCTGGCGCCCCATCAGCCAGCAGGCGCCCACCGCCGTCAGCGCGATGGCCGCCAGCGAGGCCTGGAGCACCGAGACCAGCTGCCCCATCGCCGCCGGGCCGACCTTGCGCCACAGCCGGGCGAGGTCGGGGTAGATCACCGTCTGGATCATGTCCCCGGCGGTCTGCGCCACTTTGGCGATGCGGCGGGAGAGGTAATAGAGCCCCGCCGCGCTGGCGCCCGCGAAAGTGCTGACCAGCAGCGTGTCCATCTCATGCGTCATGGTGCGCAGGGTGGAGGACAGGTTGGTCGATATGGCGAAGCGCATGAAGCCGGGGAAGCGACCGGGCAGGTCGCGCCAGTCGGCCTTGAGCGGGCTGGGGATGCCGGTCTCCGCCAGGGCGCGGAAGCCGAGGTAGTTGAACAGGGCCGAGTCGAAGATCTGGCTCACCGTCCAGACCAGCACGAACCAGATCAGTCCGCCGCCCAGTCCGTAAAGCAGCGCCGAGAGGGCGAAGCGGGCCACGAAGGAGGCAAGCTGCACATAGGCCAGCACCCGGAACCTGCCCGCCAGGCGCAGCGCCGCGCTGGCCATGCCGCGCGGGTTGCAGGCGATGGCGCAGGCGTAGATCGCCACGAGGTGCACGTTGTCATGGCCGATGCCGATCAGCCCGCCGGCCGTCCATGCCACGATCACGCTCAGGACCGCGGCCACCAGAGCGCTGCCGACATCGAGGAACAGCCCGTAGGCATAGAGCGAGGACATCCGCGAGACGTCTCCGTTCTCCTCCTCCACCGCCACGAAGCGCACCAGCGGTTGCCAGGATTCGAAGCGGATCAGGCGTTCGCAGACGCGCCCGATCGACAGGACCACGGCGAGAATGCCGAACTGCTCCTGTCCAAGCGCGCGGGTGGCGATGGCGAGGCTCGCCATCATGATCATCACGCCGCCGAAATTGCCCGAGAGCAAGTGGCCGATGCTGACCAGATGGGGCTTCAGCATCTCGCTGCCGCGCCAACGGGAAAGCAGGCGCGGAAGGAACGAGGCCTTGCTGGCGCTGTCGATGGGAGTCATCCTGCTTCCGAAGTCCGTTCTGTGTCAGCCGCCGGTTCTGCATCCCGGTGGCCGGCCTGATTGTACCACTGCGGGCGCCGCGTGGCGGTGAGGGTGGCGACTCCGGCTCCGGCCGTGGACAGCGCGAACATCAGCATCACCGGCCCGTTCCACATCCGCGCGAACATGTGCGGCAGCGACATCGCGTACATGAAGAAGACCCCCAGGATCGCGAGCGCGCAGACCCCGTCGGTGCGACTTCGCCCGGCGATGAAGAGGCCCTGCACGAACATGGCGGCGAACATCACGCTGAGCCCGATGAAGGAGACCAGCCCGCCTTCGTTGAGCACCAGGAGATAGAGCTGGTGCACCGGCATGCCGTAGACGCTGGCCTTGCGGTATCCGTCGCTGCCCAGGCCGATCAGCAGGTTGTCGCCCGACATCTGCCAGGCCTCCTGGATCAGCACCGAGCGGCCGACGAACGTGCCGGCCTTGGTCGGATCGCCGGAGACGACCGCGTCGCCCACCCGCTGTTCGAACACGGCCGGAACCGGTCCGCCCAGGCCGACGTAGGCGCCCACCGCCAGGGCCACCGGCAGCGCGATGGTGACGACCGTGCGCATGCGCGAGAGCGCCAGGATGAAGCCGATCGCCAGGATGGTGGCGGTGAAGGCGGTGAAGCTGGCGGAATAGACCAGGCCCGCGACGATCACGAGCGCCAGCGGCACGGCGATCACCGGACGCAGGCGCTTCTCGATCACCGCATGGAGCAGGAAGATCAGGGCGAAGACGCAGACCGCGCCGTTCGAATTGGGCTCGCCGGTGAAGGCGCCCAGCCGGCCATTGCCGGTGACCACGTACTTGTTCACGTACTGGTTGATCATGTCGCGACTGAACAGGTTCACCAGGGCGACGCCCACCGCCTGCGATACCGCCACGCCCCAGACATAGGCCAGGCCGCTGCGGCGCAGCGCCGTCAGCGAGCAATTGGCCAGGACCATCGGGATCAGCACCAGGGCGAAGGCATATTGCCCGGCCACCACCGGCCAGCGCGTGAAATCGCCGTGGACGGTCGAGCCCACCAGCATGCCGCCCAGCAGCATGACGATCCCGCCCACCCACAGCACCGACATGCGCCCCATCATCCGCGCGTTCAGCCCGCGCGAGACGAGCATCAGCAATGTGCAGACGATCAGGATCATGTCCGACATGGTCAGGTTGAAGGCGGGAATGCGCCCTACCTGCCACCAGCTGAGGAAGAAGGCGGCCGCCGGAAGCAGGAAGCCGATGGCGCGGTCGTAGGGGGATTCCGGTGCGCGGGCAGGCCGATAGCCCCCCGCCATCCGGAACGGGCCCCGCAGGATTGCCGGTTGCTGCACCCCGTCGTCGGGAAGCTGGGTTAGGATAGCGGCCATGGACCGGGATCATGGGCAGGGGATCGGCTCAAGGCAAAGGCCAGTCCGGGCAATAGGCAAGCGCATAGATGTTAGCGCAAAAGGGGGAGGGCGCGGGCCGCGCTAAGTCCAATTGGTAACTTGTGCGCGTTCGGCCGAAGGATCACGTTTCGCCGCGCGCATGTTTCCCGGGCCCATTTCCGATGCTTGGCCCGGTCCTCGGCTGGAGAATCGGCATGGTTGCGGCAAAGCTTTCCAAGACAGCGCGTTCCCGAACGACCCGTTTGCGCGCGCTGATAGTGCTGGCGGCGATGGGTCTGGCGGTGCTGGCCCTGGTGCTGGGCCTGGCCGGCACGGTCAGCGAGCGCGTCATGGCCGCGGCGCCGGTGGTTCGCATTCCCACGGGCAAGAAGTCCTTCCCCGCCGCGATCGGCTACGGCGCCACCAGCGTCGGCGGACGGGGCGGGCGGATCATCTATGTCACCACCCTGGCCGATTCCGGCACCGGATCCTACCGCGCCTGCGTTACCGCCAGCGGCCCGCGCGTCTGCGTGTTCCGGGTCAGCGGCGTGATCCGCTTCACCCAGCGCCCGCCGTGGATCATGACGCCTTACCTGACCATCGCCGGGCAGACCGCGCCGGGCGGCGGCATCACCCTGGCCCATTCGGGCGGCAAGAACGGGCTGACCCCGCTGGTCATCAAGAACACCCATGACGTCGTGGTGCGCGGCATCCGCGTGCGCAACGACCGCGTGGGCGGCAACCGCGAGGCCGAGGACAGCATCACCATAGAAAAGAGCAGCCGCGTGGTGATCGACCATGTCAGCGCCTCCTGGGCGCGCGACGAGCTGATCAACGGCTATGACGACAACGACGAGATCACCATCAGCAATTCGATCTTCGCCTGGGGCGTGCCCAAGCATGACAAGTGCGCGCTGCTCGCCAGCGATCCGGTGGACAAGCAGAAGCTGAGCTTCATCGGCAACCTTTGCGCCCATAACGGAGACCGCAACCCGGACATCAACTTCCCCAAGGGATCCTGCGTGGAAGTGATCAACAACGTGCTCTACAACGCCATGTCGGAATTCGCGGAAGTCTGGGAAAGCTACGGTGGCAGCCCGGTTTCGATCGTGGGCAACAGCTTCATCGCCGGCACCAATACCAATGCCCAGAGCCGCGGCGTCGCCCGTGAGACCCAGGGATCGACCGGCACGGCCTCGATCTACCTCTGGGACAACGCCTTCGACGGCAATTTCAAGCATGTCAGCCCCGAAGTGGTGCCGGCCCAGATCCAGCAGGCGCCGTGCCCGCTGACCGTCCAGCCGATGGCCGCCGCGGCCGCCTATACCTCTGTCCTCGCCCGCGCCGGGGCCTTCCCGCGCGATGCCCTCGACAAGGAAGTGGTGGCCGACGTCAAGAACCGCACCGGCCGCATCGGCGAACCGGTTCCGGCACTGCCGGCCCAGGCATCGGGCACGCCTTATGTCGATGACGACAAGGACGGCATGGACGATGCCTGGGAACGCGCCAATGGCCTGGACCCCACGCGCAACGACGCCTGGGGCGACAAGAACGGCAACGGCATCGAGAATATCGAGGAATTCCTGAGCTACCGAGAGAAAGGGTTCGGTCTTTGAACAGTCTGGCAGGGCCGCTTGGGGCCAAGTTCGAGAGGGCCGAATTCGAAAGCGCCGAATTCGAGAGGGCCGAGCTGGACAGGATCGAAGGAGGGCCCGCCCGCGTGGCCGCCGGGTCCGCGCCGCTGCGGATCTGCTATCCCTTCGCCGGTGACGAGCTGGGCGGCAGCCACGTTTCCGCACGCGGGCTGATGGAGCAGCTCGATCCCGCCGACTATCGCCTTCTGGTGGTTCCCGAAGTGCCGGGCGGCACGATCGCGCAGTTCTTCTCCGCTTTTGCCCAGGTGCCCGACCCGGCCCGGCCGCGCCGCTCCTTCGTGCCCGGCGCGCGCTTCGGCTTCGGCAAGGTTCTGCGCGCGATGGCCGGCGTGCCGCGCCGGGTGCGGTTCCTGCGCGAGAATGCCATCGATGTCGTGCACAGCAACGACGGGCGCAGCCATGCGAGCTGGGCACTGGCGGCACGGCTGGCCGGCGTCCGGCTGATCTGGCACCACCGCGGCGATCCCGACGCGCGGGGCCTGCGCTATGTGGCGCCGTTTCTGGCGCACCGCATCTTCACGGTGTCGCGCTTTTCGCTCCCGCAGGGCAGCCGCGGGGCGGCGCGGGCCGCGCAAGTGGTCTACAGCCCCTTCGACACCAGCGTCACGGCCGACTGGGCCGCCATGCGCCGTACCCTCGTGGAGGAACTCGGCTGCTCCCCGGACGCCGTGCTCTGCGGCTGGTTCGGCAACTTCGTACAGCGCAAGCGGCCGCTCGAATTCGTCGATGCGGTGGAGCGGCTCGGGGCCTTGCTGGACAAGCCGGTGGTCGGCCTGATGTTCGGCGATCCCCGCAATACCGAAGTGGGCGATGCCCTGCCGGAGCGGATCGCGCGGGTCTCGGGCAATGCCGCCGTCCACATGATGGGCTTCCGCACGCCCGGCCACGAATGGCTGGCCGGCTGCGACCTCCTGCTGGTTCCCGCCGCGCGCGAGCCCCTGGGACGGACGCTGGTGGAGGCCATGCTGGTCGGCACGCCGGTGGTGGCCACCGATTCGGGCGGCAATCCGGAAGCGCTGGAGGGCGGCTGCGGCGTGCTCTGCCCGCTCGACGATGCCGAGGCCATGGCCCGCGCCGCCGCGGGCCTGCTCGCCGACCCCGAACGCCTCGACGCCATCCGCACCCGCGCCCGAGGCGAAGCCCGCCGCCGCTTCTCGCGCGAAAACCACGTCCGCCAGGTCACCGCCGCTTATGAGGAACTGGCGCGAGGGTAGGGCGCCCGCGCCGGACCGGGGCTGGTGCCGCAAGCCTTCGACATCCGTCGAAGGCGCTCCAACCAAATCCTCCCCCCGTTTTTGCCTGACGATATCGGACAGGAAACCCATCCTCCCCCCACGAGGATTAGCTCTCATCGCCCGAGTATTCCCCCGGATAACCCTTAATAACCAAGGCATTCCGCCGATCTTTGCGTCAACGTGTCGGACGACGGTTTCGCTGGGGCCGCGCTGCTTCGAGGGGCCGCGCGGGGGGCGGGCCGGGCTCGATTTCGCAAGGGCCTCAATTTTCGCAAGGGCCTTAATTTCCGCAAGGGAGGGCAACCCAATGTCACATGGTCTCGCAAGCCTGTTCCGGTTCCGGCCGCTTCTGGCGGTCCCACTGGCCGTTTCGCTCATTTCCACTTCGATGCTTGGCGGATGTTCGTCGCCCACCGCATCGTTGCCCACGCTCGCATCCACCCCGGCGGGAGCCTACAAGGTGGGTGCGGGCGACAAGCTCCACATCGTGGTGCAGGACCTGCAAAGCGCCAACGGCGACTACATCGTCGAGGACAGCGGCGCGATCTCGCTGCCCTATATCAAGCAGGTGGACGTCGCCGGCCTGACCTATCGCGAGATCGAGCAGGGCATCGCCGCGTCGCTGCTGCGCCAGGGCATCATGACCGGCGATCCGGTGGTCAATGTCGGCCCGGTCGAACTCCGCCCGTTCTACGTGGTGGGAGAGGTGAACAAGCCCGGCCAGTTCGAATATCGCCAGGGGATGACGGTGCTCGCGGCGATCTCGGCCGCGGGGGGCTATACCTACCGCGCGCAGACCGGCAAGGTCGCCGTGACCCGCGTGGTCAGCGGCAAGGACGTCACCGCCAGCGCCGACGAGATGGCGACCATCCAGCCCGGCGACCGGATCCGCGTCTACGAGCGGTGGTTCTGAGGCCATGCGGGGGGCAATCGTACTGGCCGCGCCGGTCCCGTTCCTGCTCGCGATGCCGCAGCAGGCACTGGCCCAGGCCCGCGACATCGGCTCGACCGCCTCGGCGGTCTATCCCAACGACAAGGACTATCGCGAGCTGCCGATGCACCTCGGCTCGCTCAACGTCAGCCTCGGCGGCGAGGCGCGGGTGGAATACGACACCAACGTCTACGCCCAGGAGAACAACGCGCAGGACGACGTCCACCTGGAACTGACGCCGGAACTGCAGATCAACACCGGCCCCGGCACGCTCAGCGGCCAGGCGCATGCTTCGGCCACGGTCCGCCGTTTCGCCAATCTCAAGACCGAGAACACCGAGGCCTGGTCGCTGGACGGCACCCTGCGCTGGTCTCCGGAGGCGACGACCTCGCTGGTCGGGCGCGCCTTCTGGCAGCGCACGGTCGAAGAGCGCGGCAGCCCGGAATCGCGGCAGGACCCCAATGCCGGACCGCGCGAGATCGACAGCCTCGGCACCGACTTGCGCTTCCGGCACATGACCCGCCGCCTGCTGTTCGATCTCCAGGGCAACTTCACCAAGTACGATGCCGTCTCCACCGTGGACGACAACCGCGACTTCAACAGCATGAACGGCGTGGCCACCGTGGGCTGGCGCGTGACCGGCATCACTTTCGTGACCGCCAGCGCCTTCGTCGCGCGGCGCGACTTCCGCATCGAATATACCCCCGCGGGAGACAAGCGTAACACCACCACCTGGGGCGGCCGCCTGGGCGTGGAGTTCGAACCCGGCGGTGTGCTGCAAGGCAACCTTTCCGCCGGCTTCTTCCGCTTCACGCCGGACGACAAGGCCGTGCCCGATCGCACCGGCCTCTCGGTCTCGGGCAGCCTGACCTACCGGCCTCGCGAGCGCACGGCGATCATGCTGGACGCCTTCAACGGCGATGTCGCCACTTTCCGCAGCGGCGCCCAGTCGCGAACCGACACCACGGTCAAGCTCTCGCTCCAGCAGGAGATCCGCCACAATCTCTTCGCTTCGGTGGGCGCGGGTTACCGAAGCACGCGCTACATCGGCTCGGGGGTGAAGGAACAGACGCCCACGGTCTCGGGCGAAGTGGAATACCTGTTCTCGCGGAACATGTCGGTCGCGGGCTACGCCAACTTCGGCAAGCGCAACAGCGACGACGCGACTCAGGAATTCGACCGCCTCAAGGTCGGCGTCTCCTTCCGCCTGCGGTTCTGATCGGAACCGGGAAGCGGGCGGCAAGGGAAGGCGAAGGGCGCTACTCCTCGAGGGCGCCATTCCCCGTCGCCGCGCGCGCTTCGACTTGCGCGCGAAGTCCGGCGACTTTGGCCCGGATCGAGGCGCGGACTTCCTCCAGAGAGGGATATTCCGCCTCGATCTCGGCCCGGATACGTTCGTAGAGCGGATCGCCCGGCCGGGGATCGCGGCGGCTGTCGCCATAGCGATGGGGCAGGCGCTGGCGCAGCAGGAACAGCATGAGCTGCGTGTCGTGGCGCGTCCAGGAGGCCACCACTTCGCCGCGGCTTACCACCGGACGCTCCTCGCCCCGGATCGCGCGTTCGAGCGCGCAGTCCTCCAGCCGCATCATTCCCCGGCCGATCGCCATGTCCCATGCCGCCGCGAACCCCTCCGCGCCGGGCAGGTGGCGCAGCTTGTAGAGCGCTTCCATCGAGGCGCCGATGCTGCGCGCGGCCTGCGTGACGATGCCGCTGGCCGCGAGCGCAGCGATGAAGGCCCGCTGCCGCTCCGGCGTGATCGAGTTGGCGCGCGGCGCCTTGTGCCGATAAGGCGCGAAGCCCAGCAGGGGATCTTCGGGGTCGATGGCATCCTCGAAGAAGGCCGTCCGCGAAGTCCGCCGTCCCGGCCGCACGGAAGCGCAGCGCACCGCCGTTTCCGCGGCAACCCGCGCAGAGGAACTGGCACAAGCCGTTTCGCAGCGAGCCTCCGGAGCCGAGGATTCCACGCCGGCCGCCGGAGACGCGAAGGATCCTCGCGCCCGCTCATCCCGCGCCTGTCGAGGAAGCCGCTCACCGCGACGCCGTTTCGAAGAACCTGGATTTGAAGATTTTCTGCCGGAAGACATAAGGCAACCTCGCTCGCGCTGATGGACCTGTGTTCCCAATGGCAGGCCGGTCTAACGCGAGCGGGGGCGTGTAGGAAAATGGTTTGTCACGCGCACGGAAGGCATGGGGCAGACCGGCCGCTTTGCGCCGCATTTAGCCACTCAGCAAGCCAGGACGCGCGCTTCATAGCTGACGGTCCGCTGCCTGCCGCCTAGGGCGAAAACCGGCCTTACCTAAAACGCCCCAAGTCCGCCATCCAACTCGTGAAAAATGAACGGCCGCTTTCAAGCCATCCCAGCTTCGGGCGCTATGGCATCAATGTCGGGGGAAGCGGACAATCTGGGGGAAAATTTGCCGGGCTAACTTGCATTCGAGCCTATACAGTCATGGTGGAATCGCGAGGAGTTTATGAACGCAGTCATCGGAACCAATGATTATCCGGTCGCCGAGCGACATCAAATAGACAATAGCAGAATGTTGATCCTATTCCGATCACACTTAGAGGATGGATCAATAGAATCTGAAATTCTCGGGAAAGAAATTTGCCTCTTCGATGTGGATGGAAGATTTTTGTGGAAAATAAATCCCGCCCCGGGATCAACTGTAGGATATGATAGGGTTTACAATCCAAACAGCACTGAACTTTTTGATTTTGTGCACTTATTTTGTAATGACGGAAATTATTTCGCCGAAAGATACAACGGGGATGTCTTCGAAATCGACCTGAAAGACGGAACCGCGAATTACGTCTTCTGGAAAAAGTCCTGAGATTAATCGTCGGCTATGTTGGCGTGTCCGGAAAGATAGCTTTGGAACCAAAAATCTCGAATTGCAGACCTTCGCTCCCGATTACGACTATGACAGCTTCCCACCCATGATAGCCGTTAAAGCTGTGAATTTGTACTGCTTGGTTACGGTCGGGCAGCTTTACGCGGGCAGACGATGCCATAGGGGATCCGGAACGGCGAGCATGGGTGGACTCTGGTCATTGCTGCAATTGGGAACGAAGGCCTGAAATCCGAGATTTTTGGTTCCAAAGCTGCCTTTCCGGAGCCGCCAACAAAGCGGTCATACAGTGAAGGGCGACGTATCACGAAAATTGGGCTTTGCCGCAAACGCCGGATTGTCGCAGTGCTGCGGGGCGAATATGAAATTGACCATGGATGACATTATCAAGCGAGTTCGGGCTCTCGGATTGGGCTTTCTTGGACGAATTGATTCTCGGCGCATTGATTTTGCCCTCGGCTATATTGATCACAATGAGCTACCGCTGGCATTCGACACCTTGTGCGATTACATCTGCGATTATTCTAATTCGATTACGAGAATCGAATACGATGAAATCAGAAGTCTCGAAATTCATTTCGGCACACCGGTAAATTCGAGGATCTCGTCAATAATGGCTGGCATGGTTTTCGGTACCTAACACCTCGAAGGTGTCGACCTCGTTTAAGCAGCCCGTCAGCTTTCCCAACATTGATGCCATAGCGCCCGAAGCTGGGATGGCTTGAAAGCGGCCGTTCATTTTTCACGAGTTGAATGGCGGACTTGGGGCGTCAGCGGAATGGCGAGTTTCCTCAAGGCCGTGCCTTAAGTGTGCAGGCGGGGGCGTTCAGTCGCGGTTGTTTCGCTTTCCTTGACCCACCGCCCCAAATCTCCTAAGGGCGCCCATCTCCTGTGAGTGTTCTCGCGGGAAACGACATAGAGCTGAACATTGTCATGTCAGCATTTCCGGGACTTTCCCGCAGCCTGGCTGCCGGAAAAGCCGCTTTGGGAACGCCTTTCGCGAGTCGCGGGGTGGTTCTTGCCGGAAGGGCGCATGGCAAAGTAATCCGGTGCATTTGCCTGGGTGGAGTGTTTTTCGGCTCACGTTCGACGGTTGCCATGGGCGAACCGCCAGTAACTCCGGATCGGGGTGAAAGGGCTGGTTCCGATATCCGGCTCGTCTCGCGTGAACTCTCGAAAATATTCCGTCCCTTTCAGATGCTCCGGGCTCCGATGTCGATCGGTCCCTTGGGGTGCGAAGGGTTCGCGCCGGTGCGCCTGCTGCTGCAGGCATCGCTCCGGCCCGGATCCATCGCACTCCCATTTGAAAGAAGAGTATAGATGCCCACTATCAACCAGCTGATCCGCAAGGGTCGCGAGCCGCAGAAGGCCAAGTCGAAGGTTCCTGCGATGGAGCAGAACCCGCAGAAGCGCGGCGTTTGCACCCGCGTTTACACCACGACCCCGAAGAAGCCGAACTCGGCTCTCCGCAAGGTCGCCAAGGTGCGCCTGACCAACAGCCGCGAAGTCATTTCGTACATCCCGGGTGAAGGCCACAACCTGCAGGAGCACTCGGTCGTGCTCATCCGCGGCGGCCGCGTCCGCGATCTTCCCGGCGTTCGCTACCACATCCTGCGCGGCGTGCTCGACACCCAGGGCGTCAAGGATCGCAAGCAGAGCCGTTCGAAGTACGGCGCCAAGCGTCCGAAGTAAGCCGGCCCGCGGGGCTTCGCGCCTCGCACGGTACAAGATTTACCGGCCGGTGATGCTCACGCTCCCGCCCGAAAGAACAAGGAATATCAACGATGTCACGTCGTCGTCGTCCCGAGAAGCGGATTATCCTGCCCGATCCCAAGTTCGGGGATCTCATCCTGTCGAAGTTCATGAACAACCTCATGTACGACGGCAAGAAGTCGGTCGCTGAAGCGATCGTCTACGGTGCCATGGAAACCATGGAAACCCGCGCCAAGGCCAACCCGGTCCAGCTGTTCCACGACGCCCTGAACAACGTCGCGCCGCAGATCGAAGTCCGCAGCCGCCGCGTCGGTGGTGCGACCTACCAGGTCCCGGTCGAAGTCCGTCCGGAGCGCGCCCAGGCTCTCGCCATCCGCTGGCTCATCACCGCAGCCCGCAACCGTCCCGAGACCACCATGTCGGCGCGTCTCTCGGGCGAGCTGCTCGATGCTGCCAACAACCGCGGCAATGCCGTGAAGAAGCGCGAAGACACGCACCGCATGGCGGACGCGAACCGCGCCTTCTCGCACTACCGCTGGTAATGTGCGTGGTGTCGCCCGGATCGATTGCCTCTCGGCGGTCATCCGGGCGTCACACTTTTATTTCAGGGGGCGAGGTCTTATCTGAAGGCCGCTCCGCTCCCAAACACTCCTGCTAAGGATTTTCACCATGGCACGCAGCCATCCG
Organism: Novosphingobium sp. PhB55; assembly: GCF_004368805.1. Lineage (NCBI taxonomy): Bacteria > Pseudomonadati > Pseudomonadota > Alphaproteobacteria > Sphingomonadales > Sphingomonadaceae > Novosphingobium > Novosphingobium sp. PhB55. The sequence goes on from NZ_SODQ01000007.1 coordinate 265,643, forward strand.
CTCAATATGTACCGTAACATCGGTATTATGGCGCACATCGACGCCGGTAAGACCACCACGACCGAGCGAATCCTCTACTACACCGGCAAGTCCTACAAGATCGGCGAAGTCCACGACGGCGCTGCGACCATGGACTGGATGGAGCAGGAGCAGGAACGCGGCATCACCATCACCTCGGCTGCGACCACCTGCTTCTGGACGTCCGAGGGCCAGGAATACCGCATCAACATCATCGACACCCCCGGGCACGTCGACTTCACCATCGAAGTCGAACGCTCGCTGCGCGTGCTCGACGGTGCGGTCGCGTGCTTCGACGGCGTTGCCGGCGTTGAGCCGCAGTCGGAAACCGTGTGGCGCCAGGCCGACAAGTACGGCGTTCCGCGCATGTGCTTCATCAACAAGCTCGACCGTACCGGCGCGAACTTCAAGTACTGCGTGCAGTCGATCATCGACCGCCTCGGTGCGACGCCTGCCGTGCTCTACATTCCGATCGGCCTCGAAGCCGACCTGAAGGGCCTGGTCGATCTGGTTCACAACCGCGCCATCGTCTGGAAGGACGAATCGCTCGGCGCCGAATTCTTCTACGAAGAAATCCCGGCTGAACTGGCTGACGAAGCTGCCGAATACCGTGAAAAGCTGCTCGAACTCGCTGTCGAGCAGGACGATGCGGTCATGGAAGCCTACCTCGAAGGCACCGAGCCCGACGTCGCCACGCTGAAGGCGCTGATCCGCAAGGGCACGCTGAACCACAAGTTCGTTCCGGTCGTCTGCGGTTCGGCGTTCAAGAACAAGGGCGTGCAGCCCCTGCTCGACGCCGTCGTCGACTACCTGCCTTCGCCGCTCGACATCGAAGACGTCCAGGGCGTTAAGGTTGACAGCGACGAAGCCGACAGCCGTCCGCCGGAAGACAGCGCACCGTTCTCGGCGCTGGCCTTCAAGGTCATGAACGATCCCTTCGTGGGCTCGCTCACCTTCATCCGCATCTATTCGGGTACGCTCGCCAAGGGCACTTACCTGAACTCGGTGAAGGGCAAGAAGGAAAAGGTTGGCCGTATCCTCGAGATGCACGCCAACGACCGTAAGGACATCGACGAGGCCTTCGCGGGCGACATCGTCGCGCTGGCCGGCATGAAGGAAACCACCACGGGCGACACGCTCTGCGCGGAAAAGGCGCCGATCGTTCTCGAACGCATGGAATTCCCCGAGCCGGTTATCGAACTCTCGGTCGAACCGAAGACCAAGGCCGACCAGGAGAAGATGGGCGTTGCGCTCAACCGTCTCTCGGCTGAGGATCCCTCGTTCCGCGTCACCACCGACCACGAGTCGGGCCAGACGATCATCAAGGGCATGGGCGAACTTCACCTGGACATCATCGTCGACCGTATGCGTCGCGAGTTCAAGGTCGAAGCCAACGTCGGCGCTCCGCAGGTCGCCTATCGCGAATACCTCGCCAAGCCTGTCGATGTGGACTACACCCACAAGAAGCAGTCGGGCGGTACCGGTCAGTTCGGTCGCGTGAAGATCAAGGTCACGCCGGGCGAGCGCGGTGCGGGCATCACCTTCAAGGACGAGATCAAGGGCGGTAACATTCCGAAGGAATATATCCCCGCGATCGAAAAGGGCATGCGCGAAACCGCTGCCTCGGGCTCGCTGGTCGGCTTCCCGATCATCGACTTCGACATCGTCCTCTACGACGGTGCCTACCACGACGTCGACTCGTCGGCCCTGGCCTTCGAAATCGCCGGTCGCGGTGCCATGCGTGAAGTCGCGCAGAAGTCCGGCATCAAGCTGCTCGAGCCGATCATGAAGGTTGAAGTCGTCACCCCCGAGGAATATCTCGGCGACGTCATCGGCGACATGAACAGCCGTCGTGGTCAGATCCAGGGAACCGACAGCCGCGGCAATGCCCAGGTCGTCGAATCCATGGTCCCGCTGGCCAACATGTTCGGCTACGTGAACCAGCTCCGCTCGTTCACCCAGGGCCGTGCAAACTACTCGATGTTCTTCTCCCACTATGACGAGGTCCCGGCGAACGTCGCGGCCGAGGTCAAGGAGAAGCTTGCTTAAAAGGCAAGATCAGACTACGGGCGGCGCCTGTTTCAGCGGGCGCCGTCCATTCCCGCAGATTCGATTTCAAGCGAAAAGAAGGTTTGAACAATGGCGAAGGCAAAATTCGAGCGGAACAAGCCGCACTGCAACATTGGCACCATCGGTCACGTCGACCACGGCAAGACGACCCTGACGGCCGCCATCACCAAGGTCATGTCGGAAGCTTTCGGCGGTGAAGCCGTTGACTTCGCCAACATCGACAAGGCTCCGGAAGAGCGCGAGCGCGGCATCACCATCTCGACCGCTCACGTTGAGTACGAGACGGAAGCCCGTCACTACGCACACGTCGACTGCCCGGGTCACGCTGACTACGTGAAGAACATGATCACCGGTGCCGCCCAGATGGACGGCGCGATCCTGGTCGTGAACGCTGCTGACGGCCCGATGCCGCAGACCCGCGAGCACATCCTGCTTGCCCGCCAGGTCGGCGTGCCGCAGCTTGTCGTGTTCATGAACAAGGTCGACCAGGTCGACGATCCGGAACTCCTCGAGCTCGTCGAGCTGGAAGTTCGTGAACTGCTCTCGTCGTACGATTTCGACGGCGACAACATTCCGATCGTCATGGGTTCGGCTCTGGCCGCTCTTGAAGGCCGCGACGACAACATCGGCAAGGAAAAGATCCTTGAGCTGATGAAGGCAGTCGACGACTTCATCCCGCAGCCCCCGCGTCCCACCGACAAGGCATTCCTGATGCCCGTCGAAGACGTGTTCTCGATCTCGGGTCGTGGTACGGTTGTTACCGGCCGCGTCGAAACCGGCATCGTCAAGGTTGGTGAAGAAGTCGAAGTCGTTGGTATCCGCGACACGCAGAAGACCACCGTCACCGGCGTCGAAATGTTCCGCAAGCTGCTCGACCAGGGTGAAGCCGGCGACAACATCGGTGCACTGGTTCGTGGCCTGAAGCGCGACGACGTTGAGCGTGGCCAGGTTCTCGCCAAGCCGGGCACCGTGACCCCGCACACCGAGTTCTCGGCTGAAGTCTACGTTCTGTCGAAGGACGAAGGCGGCCGTCACACGCCGTTCTTCGCCAACTACCGTCCGCAGTTCTACTTCCGCACCACCGACGTGACCGGCGAAGTGATCCTTCCCGAGGGCACCGAGATGGTCATGCCGGGCGACAACGTTTCGCTGACCGTGAAGCTGATCGCTCCGATCGCCATGGACGAAGGTCTCCGCTTCGCAATCCGCGAAGGCGGCCGCACCGTCGGTTCGGGCGTCGTTGCCACGATCACGAAGTAATTCGCTGATCGGCTTCGGCTAACGTGATTGGCCCGGCGTCTCGAGAGAGACGCCGGGCTTTTCGCGTTTGTGGAGCTGAATGGATTTAAAGGGTGCTAAGCCCCGGCATGCAGTTTTATCGGGCCCGCAAATCGCCCTGTGCGATCTTCCATGCATCCGAGCCCTTGGGTGCTTCGGGAATGGACGCGAGGTCGATGTAGTAGACGGGTGCCGGCACGCGGCCGAACGGTATGGTGATGCAGGGGCCTAAGCAGCCGGGCAGGTCCCAGAGGTCCGGCGGGTAGGCTGCGCCCGTGCGGGTGCTTTCGTCGACGGATTTCGACGCCGGGACGCGCTGGTTCGTGCCGTCGCCGTTATGGGAGCAGACAACGATGGTGCCGTCATTGCCGCCATTGCTGGCGCGGGCGGCCTCACGGCATGCGTTGTCCACGGGGCCACTCCCGGCATCGGGCATGGCGGCGTGAGCGGTGAGCACGTCGGTATTGTCGAGGTCGATCGGAACTCCCGTCTGGCTGCGGCCGTAGGGGGAATTGCCGGCTGCGGCGGGCTCGGGTGTCAGACATGCAAGTGTTAGCGCGGCAAGTGCGCGGGAAATTATCGTGGTAGTGGAGGGCATTGAAAGCGCCTTCTGTTAGGCGTCGCCATGCCAAGGTAGGATGCTGATCGGGGGCAGGAAAGAGGGGATGCGATGAACTGCATTGGCGGCCCCCGGGAACCTGCCGGACTTGATGAAATCAGGGCTTGCCCGACTCGGCGTCAACGTGTAGTGGCGCGGTTCGAATTTGACGGGGCTTCGGCCCTTTGGCTCTTTCTCATCGGTAGTAGGTAATGGAAGCTCAGAACATCCGTATCCGCCTCAAGGCGTTTGACCATCGCGTGCTCGACCAGGCCACTGGCGAAATCGCTGACACGGCTCGCCGCACCGGCGCTCTGATTCGTGGGCCCATTCCCCTGCCGACGAAGATCGAGAAGTTCACGGTCAACCGTGGTCCGCACATCGACAAGAAGTCGCGTGAGCAGTTCGAAGTCCGCACCTACAAGCGTCTGCTTGATATCGTGCAGCCGAACGCAGCTACCGTCGACGCTCTGATGAAGCTGGACCTTGCTGCCGGCGTGAACGTCGAGATCAAGCTGGCCTAAGCCGGTTTGCGGGGTAACCGAAAGGTTGCCCCGAAAGTCCTTTCCGATCGGACTTTAAACGATCGAGGCGAAATTCGGATCTTCGGATCCAAATTGTCCTTGTCGGCCGAGAGGCCGGCTTTGCGGGGAGAAACCCGCAGAGACAGCGCCCCGGAAGGGGACACAAGGGATACCTCCGCCGCCGCCTTCGGGCAGTGTCGGGAATGCGTCCCCCGTCTCGTTTCCGCTGTCCTTGATGGGCATGCAGGGAACACCTGACCCGGACGGGGTTCGTATCACAAATAGGGTTGGACACGCGCACGAGGGATGGTCCTGCGTGCGCCTCTGTAAGGAGAAAGGTCATGCGTACAGGCGTGATCGCCAAGAAAGTCGGGATGACCCGCCTGTTCCAGGAGGACGGTCGCCACGTGCCCGTCACTGTCCTGGCACTTGAAGACTGTCAGGTGGTTTCGGTCCGTACTGCTGATCGTGACGGCTACGTCGCGGTTCAGCTCGGTGCGGGCGAAGCAAAGCAGAAGAACGTTGCCAAGCCGCAGCGCGAACATTTCGCCAAGGCTCAGGTTCCCCTCAAGATGCGCGTCGCGGAATTCCGCGTCGCCGACGACGCCCTTCTGGAAGTCGGTGCCACGATCGCAGCCTCGCACTTCGTGCCCGGCCAGCTGGTCGACGTAGGCGGCCACACCCAGGGCAAGGGCTTCCAGGGTGCCATGAAGCGCTGGGGCTTCGGCGGTATGCGCGCCACCCACGGTGTGTCGATCTCGCACCGTGCCCACGGTTCGACGGGTAACCGTCAGGATCCGGGCAAGGTGTTCAAGAACAAGAAGATGGCCGGCCACATGGGCGACCGTCAGCGCACCCAGCAGAACCTCGAAGTCGTCCGCGTGGACGACGAGCGTGGCCTGATCTTCGTCAAGGGCTCGGTTCCGGGTTCGAAGAACGCCTGGCTCACCGTTTCGGACGCCGTCAAGGTCGACCGTCACGCCGAGGCTCCGTACCCCGCCGGCATCAAGTCGGCCAGCAACACCAATGATACGGCCGCTGCCGTGACCCCGGCTGAAGCCGCGGCTCCCGAAGCGACCGAAGGCCAGGAGGGCTAATCATGAAGGTTCAGGTCCTCAATATCGACGGTTCGGCCGCTAACGCCGACATCGAGCTTTCGGACGACGTGTTCGGCCTCGAGCCGCGCGCTGACATCCTGCACCGGGTCGTCACCTGGCAGCTCGAAAATCGCCGCGGCATCGCCCGTGCGACCCGCGAGCGCTCGGAAGTCGCGCGCACCGGCAAGAAGTTCGGTCGCCAGAAGGGCGGCGGTACTGCCCGTCACGGCGACCGTGCGGCTCCGGTGTTCATCGGCGGTGGTAAGGCTCACGGTGCTCGTCGCCGCGAGTTCAACATCTCGCTGAACAAGAAGATCCGTGCACTCGGTCTGAAGATGGCCCTTTCGGCCAAGGCTCAGAACGGCCTCGTGATCGTCGACTCGCTCGACGTGGCTGATGCCAAGACCAAGGTGCTTGCCGGTCAGCTCGCCAAGGCGAACTTCGGCAAGAAGGTTCTCGTCATGGACGGTGAGCAGGTCAACGAGGGCTTCGCCCTGGCTGCCCGCAACATCATCGGCGTCAATGTGCTTCCGGCTGTCGGCGCCAATGTCTACGACATCCTGAAGCATGATACGCTGGTGTTGACGCGCGCCGCGGTCGAGAAGCTGGAGGCGCGTTTCAATGGCTAAGAGCAACGTGGACATCCGTCATTACGACGTGATCCTCTCGCCGCACATCACCGAGAAGTCGACCCTGCTTTCCGAGCAGAACGCGGTCGTTTTCAAGGTGGCTGACAAGGCGACCAAGCCCGAGATCAAGGCTGCCGTCGAAGCTCTGTTCGACGTCAAGGTCACCGGCGTGAACACGCTGGTCGTCAAGGGCAAGACCAAGCGCTGGCGCGGTAAGGCTTACCGTCGCAGCGACGTGAAGAAGGCGATCGTCACGCTGGCCGAAGGCCAGTCGATTGACATCACCGAAGGCGTGCGGGGCTGATCCGATGGCACTTAAGAAGTACAACCCGACCAGCCCCGCCCGCCGCGGCCTGGTCCTCGTCGACAAGTCGTCGCTCTGGAAGGGCAAGCCCCTCAAGGCGCTGACCGAAGGCAAGAGCAAGACCGGCGGCCGCAACAACAAGGGTCATGTCACCTCGCGTGGCATCGCCGGTGGTCACAAGCAGAAGTACCGCTTCATCGACTTCAAGCGTCGTAAGTGGGACATGGAAGCGACCGTGGAGCGGATCGAGTACGATCCCAACCGCACCGCCTTCATCGCCCTCGTGAAGTACACCGACGGTGAGCTGACCTACATCATCGCGCCGCAGCGCCTCGCCGTAGGCGATGTCGTTGTTGCCGGCGAAAAGACCGACGTGAAGCCTGGCAACGCCATGCTCCTGTCGCAGATGCCGGTCGGCACGATCTGCCACAACGTCGAGATGAAGCCCGGCAAGGGCGGCCAGATCGCTCGTTCGGCAGGCACGTACGTTCAGGTCGTCGGTCGTGACCGCGGCATGGTCATCGTTCGTCTGAACTCGGGCGAGCAGCGCTACCTGCGTGGCGATTGCATGGGCACCGTTGGCGCCGTGTCGAACCCCGACAACGCCAACCAGACCCTCGCCAAGGCCGGTCGCGGTCGTTGGCTGGGCCGTCGTCCGCTGACCCGCGGTGTTGCCAAGAACCCGGTCGACCACCCGCACGGCGGTGGTGAAGGCCGTACCTCGGGCGGCCGTCACCCGGTCACTCCGTGGGGCAAGCCGACCAAGGGTGCTCGCACTCGCAACAACAAGCAGACGGACAAGATGATCATCCGTTCGCGCCACGCCAAGAAGAAGAGGTAAGACACGATGGCACGTTCCGTCTGGAAAGGCCCCTTCGTCGACCTGTACCTTCTCAAGAAGGCCGAGGTCGCGCAGGATGCCGGCAACCGCGCTGGTCCGATCAAGACCTGGTCGCGTCGCTCCACCATTCTCCCGCAGTTCGTTGGTCTGACCTTCTCGGTCTACAACGGTCACAAGTTCATCCCGGTTTCGGTGAACGAGGACATGGTCGGTCACAAGCTCGGTGAATTCGCGCCCACGCGCACGTTCCCCGGCCACGCCGCCGACAAGAAGGGCAAGCGCTAATGAGCAAGCAGGCAGCACCCCGCCGCGTTGGCGAGAAGGAAGCTCTTGCGGTCGGCACCACCATCCGTGGTTCCGCCCAGAAGCTCAATCTCGTCGCCGCCCTGATCCGTGGCCGCAAGGCCGAGGACGCGATGAACATCCTGACCTTCTCCAAGAAGGCGATGGCTCAGGACGCTCGCAAGATCCTCGCTTCGGCAATCGCGAACGCGGAGAACAACCACAACCTCGACGTCGACGCTCTGGTCGTCGCCGAGGCGTCGGTCGGCAAGTCGATCACCATGAAGCGCTTCCACGCTCGTGGTCGCGGCAAGTCCACCCGCATCCTCAAGCCGTTTTCGCGCCTGCGGATCGTCGTTCGCGAAGTCGAGGAGGCCTGATCCATGGGTCATAAGAGCAATCCGATCGGTCTGCGTCTGCAGATCAACCGTACCTGGGACAGCCGCTGGTTTGCGGAAGGCCGGGACTACGGCAAGCTGCTTGAGGAAGACCTCAAGATCCGCAAGTTCATCATTGACACCGTGCCCCAGGCTGCGGTTTCGAAGGTGGTCATCGAGCGTCCGGCCAAGCTGTGCCGCATCTCGATCTACGCAGCCCGTCCCGGTGTGATCATCGGCAAGAAGGGTGCGGACATCGAGAAGCTGCGCAAGCAGCTTGCGAAGATGACTTCGAGCGAAGTGAAGCTGAACATCGTCGAAATCCGCAAGCCGGAAATCGATTCGAAGCTCGTCGCTCAGGGCATTGCCGATCAGCTGATCCGCCGTGTTGCCTTCCGCCGTGCGATGAAGCGCGCCGTTCAGTCGGCCCTTCGTCTTGGCGCCGAAGGCATCAAGATCACCTGTGGTGGTCGTCTTGGCGGTGCGGAAATCGCGCGTACCGAATGGTACCGTGAAGGCCGCGTGCCGCTTCACACCCTGCGTGCCAACATCGACTATGCCGAAGCCGAGGCGCTGACCGCCTATGGCATCATCGGCATCAAGGTCTGGATCTTCAAGGGCGAAATCCTTGGCCACGACCCGATGGCGCAGGACCGCCTGATGATGGAGGCGCAGACCTCCGGCGTGCGTCCGGCACGCGATGACCGCAGGAACTAAGAGTCATGCTGCAACCGAAGAAGACCAAGTTCCGCAAGGCCTTCAAGGGCCGGATCAAGGGTGATGCCAAGGGTGGCACCGACCTGAACTTCGGCTCGTACGGCCTCAAGGCCCTCGAGCCGGAGCGGATCACCGCCCGCCAGATCGAAGCGGCTCGCCGCGCGATCACGCGTCACATCAAGCGCCAGGGTCGTCTCTGGATCCGCGTCTTCCCCGACGTGCCGGTTTCGAAGAAGCCTGCTGAAGTCCGTCAGGGTAAGGGCAAGGGTTCGGTCGAATACTGGGCGGCCCGCGTCAAGCCCGGCCGTATCCTGTTCGAACTGGACGGCGTCGCTGGCCCGCTCGCAGCCGAGGCTTTCAGCCGCGCTGCGATGAAGCTGCCGATCAAGACCAAGGTCGTGGCTCGCCTCGGCGACACCTCGCACCTTGGCGGCGAGTAAGGAAGTCGAATCATGGCAAACAAGATCGAAGACTTTCGTGCCAAGACCGACGATCAGCTGACTGCTGACCTCGCCGACTTGAAGCGCGAACAGTTCAACCTGCGGTTCCAGGCCGCGACCAGCCAGCTTGAAGCGCCCGCGCGTATCAAGCAGGTGCGTCGTGACATCGCCCGCATCAAGACGCTCCAGGCCGAGCGTTCGGCGCAGGCCTAAGGAGGAAACACGATGCCCAAGCGTATTCTGATCGGGACCGTCGTTTCCGACAAGACCGACAAGACCGTGACCGTACTGGTCGAGCGCAAGGTGAAGCACCCCCTCTACGGGAAGATCATCCGTCGCTCGAAGAAGTACCACGCTCACGACGAAGATAACGCCTTCAAGACCGGCGAACGCGTCCGGATCGAGGAGACGAAGCCCTTCTCGAAGACCAAGACCTGGAAGGTTCTTGATCGTCTTCAGGCGAGCAAGGGTACGGCACTCGAAGCCGAGGTCTAAGGACCTCGGCCTCAAGGCCGGACAAGAGTGTTGACCTTCGCGGGTGAATGCGGCAAATGGCCGCACTTCGCCCGTCGGGGCGACTCGGGCCCCTCGTGGGCCTGTCTTTTTAGGAACTGCCGGACTTGTTCCGGCAAGCCAGTTGAGAAGGACTCGGATCGATGATCCAGATGCAATCCAATCTCGACGTCGCGGACAACAGCGGCGCAAAGCGCGTCCAGTGCATCAAGGTACTGGGTGGCTCCAAGCGTCGTTTCGCAGGCGTCGGCGACATCATCGTGGTGTCGGTGAAGGAGGCGCAGCCCCGCGCTCGCGTCAAGAAGGGCGACGTTCACCGTGCGGTGATCGTGCGTACCCGTAAGGACGTCCGTCGTGCAGACGGTAGCGTTATCCGCTTCGACAGCAACGCGGCGGTGCTCATCAACAAGAACGAGGAGCCGATCGGCACTCGTATCTTTGGCCCCGTCGTTCGCGAGCTGCGCGGCAAGGGCTTCATGAAGATCATCTCGCTCGCTCCGGAGGTGCTGTAATGGCTGCTTCGAAGATCAAGAAGGGTGACGCCGTCGTCGTCCTGTCCGGCAAGGACAAGGGCCGCACCGGCACCGTGCTTCAGGTTCTCCCGAAGGACGGCAAGGTCGTGGTTGAAGGCGTGAACGTCGCAACCCGTCACCGCAAGCCGACCCAGCAGAACCCGCAGGGCGGCATCGAGCGCATTCCGGCCCCGATGGCTATCAGCAAGATTGCTGTTGCCGACAAGGACGGCAAGCCGACGCGCGTTCGCTTCGAAACCAAGGACGGCAAGAAGGTCCGCGTGGCCGTGAAGTCCGGGGAGACCATCGATGGCTGAGAAGTATACTCCGCGTCTGCGCTCGAAGTACGACGCTGAAATCGCGAAGGCGATGACCGAGAAGTTCGGTTACAAGAACGTGATGGAAGTGCCGAAGATCGAGAAGATCACGCTCAACATGGGCGTCGGTGAGGCCAGCCAGGACAAGAAGAAGGTCCAGACTGCCGCTGCCGAGATGGAAGCCATCGCCGGTCAGAAGCCCGTCGTTACCAAGGCCCGCAAGTCGATCGCGCAGTTCAAGCTGCGTGAAGGCATGCCGATCGGCTGCAAGGTGACGCTGCGTCGTGAACGCATGTACGAGTTTCTCGATCGTCTCGTCACCATCGCAATGCCCCGCATTCGCGACTTCCGTGGTCTGAACCCGAAGTCGTTCGACGGCCGCGGCAACTACGCGATGGGTCTCAAGGAGCAGATCATCTTCCCGGAGATCAGCTACGACAAGATCGAGAAGGTGCGTGGCATGGACATCATCGTCACCACCACCGCGAAGACCGACGAGGAAGCGCGCGAGCTGCTTCGTCTGTTCGGTTTCCCGTTCCCGGCTGAAGAGTCGGAACAGAAGGAAGCGGCGTGAGCCGCCGCTGAGGAAGAGAGCTTAAGTCCATGGCGAAACTGAGTTCCGTGAACAAGAACGAGCGCCGCAAGCAGCTCGTTAAGAAGTATGCAGGCAAGTACGCGCGCCTGAAGGCAGTGGCCGATGACGAATCGCTCGACGAAACCGAGCGCCTCATCGCCCGCCTGAGGCTGGCCGAGATCCCGCGCAACGGTAACCCCACCCGGGTTCGTAACCGTTGTGCGACCACCGGTCGTCCGCGCGGTTACTACCGCAAGTTCGGTCTGTGCCGCGTCGAGCTGCGCGATCTTGCCAACAAGGGCATGATCCCCGGCGTGACCAAGTCGAGCTGGTAAGGGTACGAAGCAATGGCTATGACCGATCCCCTGGGTGATATGCTCACCCGCATCCGCAACGGACAGCAGGCAAAGAAGGACACCGTCCTCTCGCCGGCTTCCAAGCTTCGTGCCCGTGTGCTCGAAGTGCTTCAGCGCGAAGGCTACATCCGTGGCTTCAGCGACGACGCAACCGGCGCACACCCGCAGCTTCGCATCGAGTTGAAGTACTTCGAAGGCGAGCCCGCCATCAAGCACATCGCTCGCGTCTCCAAGCCTGGCCGCCGCGTCTACTCGGGTTCCAAGGAACTCCCTGTGGTGCGCAACGGTCTCGGCATCACCATCGTCTCGACGCCCAAGGGCGTGCTCTCGGATGCCGAAGCACGTTCGCAGAACGTCGGCGGCGAAGTGCTGGCGGAGGTGTTCTAATGAGCCGCATCGGCAAGAAGCCGGTTGTGATCCCTGGCGGGGTCACTGCCGCCATCGATAACGGTGTCCTCACGGTGAAGGGGCCCAAGGGCGTTCTCACCATGGGTCTGTCCGACCTCGTGACCTACGCGGTCGAGGACGGTTCGATTGCCGTTCAGCCCGCCAACCAGACCAAGGCTGCCCGCAGCCACTGGGGCATGCAGCGCACCCTCGTCTCGAACCTGGTGGAAGGCGTTACCAACGGCTTCTCCAAGGTCCTCGAGATCAAGGGCGTCGGCTACCGTGCAGCAGCTCAGGGCAAGAACCTGAAGCTGCAGCTCGGCTACTCGCACGACGTTGACATCGCTGTGCCGGAAGGCATCGAGGTCAAGACCCCGGACAACACCACGGTCGAGATCTCTGGCGTCGACAAGCAGAAGGTCGGCCAACTCGCGGCCGAAATCCGTCGCTGGCGCAAGCCCGAGCCGTACAAGGGCAAGGGCATCAAGTACCGCGGCGAATTCATCTTCCGCAAGGAAGGGAAGAAGAAGTAATGGCCAAGCTTTCCCTTTTCGAGCGCCGTCGCCGGCGCGTCCGCACCGCCCTCAAGGCCCGTGCGGGTGGTCGTCCCCGTCTGTCGGTGCACCGCACCGGCCGTCACATCTATGCGCAGATCATCGACGACGCGCAGGGTCACACCGTGGCTGCAGCCAACACGCTTGGCGCCAAGGGCACCGATACGGATGCCGCAGTCCGCGTGGGCAAGGAACTCGCCGAGGCCGCCAAGAAGGCGGGCATCACCTCGGTCGTGTTCGATCGTGGCGGTTTCCTCTTCCATGGCCGCGTCAAGGCGCTGGCCGAAGCCGCCCGTGAAGGCGGGCTGGAGTTCTGATCATGGCTGACGAAAACATCAACGAAGCACCGATCGCGGCCGAGCACCCCCAGGGTGGCGACGCGCAGGAGACTCGTGAAGGTCGTGGCCGTGGCCGTGGCCGTGGCGAACGCGGTGAGCGTGGCGGCCGTGGCCGTCGCGACGACCGCCGTGGCGGCCGGAACGAGGAAGAGCAGGGCGAAGAGCTGATTGAAAAGCTCGTCCACATCAACCGCGTTTCGAAGACGGTCAAGGGCGGCAAGCGCTTCGGCTTCGCAGCACTGGTCGTCGTGGGTGACGGCAAGGGCCGCGTAGGCTTTGGCCATGCCAAGGCTCGCGAAGTTCCCGAGGCAATCACGAAGGCCACTGCTTCTGCAAAGAAGAAGATGGTCCGCGTGGCACTGAAGGAAGGCCGCACGCTTCACCATGACGGTCGGGGCCACTTCGGCGCCGGCAAGGTGAATGTGCGTTCGGCTCCGGCCGGTACCGGCATCATCGCCGGTGGCCCGATGCGCGCCGTGTTCGAGAGCCTCGGCGTCCACGACGTCGTGACCAAGTCGGTCGGTACCTCGAACCCGTACAACATGATCCGCGCTACCTTCGACGCGCTCGTCAACCAGACTTCGCCGAAGTCGGTTGCACAGCGTCGCGGCAAGAAGGTCGCTGACCTGCTTGGTCGCGGTGGTGCCACCGAGGCAGAGGCTGAAGCCGCTGCCGAAGCCATCGTGGAGTAAGTCTCATGGCGAAGATCAAGATCAAGCAGATCGGTTCGCCGATCCGTCGCCCCGAGAGCCAGAAGAAGATCCTCATCGGTCTTGGCCTCGGCAAGATGCACAAGGTCGTCGAACGCGAAGACACCCCGGAAGTCCGTGGTGCGATCGCAAAGCTGCCGCACATGGTTGCGGTGGTCGACTGATCGACCTGCCTCAGGCACGATATTCGGAAAGGCCTCGGTGGAAACACCGGGGCCTTTCTGGTTTTGGCGAAGGGCAGGGCGCTAGGGGCTATGGAAAGGGCGAGGCTAGACGCGCTCGCGCGAAATCTGTGTGTGGCTGCGTGTCCGGCTCCCCAATCGGGCATGACTTGTGCTAAGCGCGGCGGGATTTGGATTTCCCCGGGGGATACATTGCTTCGCAGGACCATCGCGGCCTCATCCTTGTGCCTGGCCGCTCTCGCCGTTTCCGGATGCGAGGGCAGCGAACCGAGCGACAACGGCGAAACCTATGTGCAGGAAAGCCCGGCTGCCGAACCGGCCTGTAACGATCCGCTCGCGGATCCGGCGACGCTCGAGCGTGACCGGCTTGCGGATAAGGCGTTGAAGGCGTTGCTCGCCACTGGACAGGCCGATCCCGTTGCAGAGGCGCACAAGGCGGCCGCTTCCGGGGATTATCGTCTTGTCGCTGCGGTCACGCTGGACGGCATCGACACGACTGAGTTTGGGGCCCAATGCGTGCTTCGCGGCGGTCTTTCGCCCCGCATGGCGCGCGTCGTGACGTATTTCGGCGATGATGCGCTGCCCACGCCGGCTCCCATCCCGATCGCCACGGGCACTGAGGGTGCCGGCGAAGAGGGGGAGGATCCCCTTGGAGACTTCGCACGTACCTTCAACGAGACGCTAATCGCCGATGATGCCTATCCCTATCGTGACGTCTGTCGCGTGGTTCCGGCGGTTGAGGGCGAAGGCAAGTCGGACCAGGCCGACAAAGACGCCAAGCCGGTAAAGGCCGACAAGAAGGGCGCAAGTGCAAAGCCCGCGGATGCCGCAGCTTCGGGCAAGACGGCGGAGAGGAAGGGCGTGAAGCGTCACGGGCGCGACTATGGCTATGCGAACCTCGGGCCCTTGTCGGAAAGCTCGACACTTGCCGACGCTGCTCGCCGGGGGAATGTCGCTGTGCTTCGCAAGCTGCTGGAGGCGCCCACTGCTGATGCAACGGGCGACGCGCTGGACGGACTGACGACGATCGATTCGCCCGATCTCTTCGGCATGACTCCGCTCGCCTGGGCCATCGCCTATCGCCGCGAGGCGGCCGCAGGGTTCTTGCTGTCGCAGCATGCCAGTCCGTCGGGTGCCCAGTGCCAGGCCCTGGTCGACCGCGATTCGCCGATGCAGATCGCGCGGGCGCTGTCCTGGACTGCCTTGGTTCTTCGGATGAAGTCGCTGGTAACGGAGCAGGAATATAACGCGCTTGCGGAAGAGCCGGCGCTTCCGGACGGCAACAAGGCGGCCTTCAACGCCGAACTGGCCAAGCTGGGCGACACTTACGGTACCGTGTTCAACAAGGACACGATGACGCGGCACGAGTTGAAGTTCGCCATCGATGCCAAGGGCAAGATCAAATCTTGCAGTTTTGAGCCCAAAACCGTTTCGACGGCGTTCGACGCCGACATTTGCCGGCTTGGCCGGGAGCAACTGCATTGGAAGCCCGCACGCAACGCCGAAGGGCGAACAGTGCCGGGCGATGCGAAGCTGGTGATTCGCATGCGGGGCAGCTGAAGCCGCGACATCGCGGATTCAGGGGTGACAAGGCCGGCCGGTTCGCCTATTGGGCCGCCTTCCCATTAGCGCGACCAAAAGCGAAAGCGAGTGCAGACTATGAAGTTGAACGAAATCCGCGACAACGATGGCGCCCGTCATCGTCGTATCCGCGTCGGCCGTGGCATCGGTTCGGGCAAGGGCAAGACTGCTGGCCGCGGCCAGAAGGGTGCCAAGGCGCGTTCGGGCGTCTCGATCAACGGCTTTGAAGGCGGCCAGATGCCGCTTCACATGCGTCTCCCGAAGCGCGGCTTCAGCAACAAGAAGTTCGCCAAGGACTACGCTGAAGTGAACCTCGGCATGATCCAGAAGGCGATCGAAGCCGGCAAGCTCGACATCTCGGGCGTCGTCGACCACGCTGTTCTCCAGGCCGCCGGCCTGGCCCGTGGCGGCAAGGACGGCGTGCGCCTCCTCGCCAAGGGTGAACTGACCGAGAAGGTCGAGTTCAACGTTGCCGGTGCTTCGAAGAGCGCTGTTGCCGCAGTCGAGAAGGCTGGTGGTTCGGTGATGCTTCCTGCCAAGGAAGCCGCTGAGGCCTGAGGCATCGCAACCGCGATATGCTCATAAAGGGAGGGCGGGCGCCATGCGCTTCGCCCTCTCTTCATTCCAACGGGTGCCTTGACTTGGATCGGCCTTAGAACATGGCGGATTCGATGGGGCGCGGGGCGACAGGGCTTCCAGACCCGGTACGAATGTCTATATGAGCGGACCAGAACCGGTGTTCGACAAGCCTTCTTGCAGTCGCTAAGGCTGGACCCGAACCGACTATCGAGGCTTTACAAAACGTCATGGCTTCACGCGCCGACAATATCGCCAGCACTCTGAGCCTGGCCAATTTCTCGAAGGCGACCGAGCTCAAGAACCGCATCTGGTTCACGATCGGCGCCCTGATCGTTTTCCGCTTCCTGAGCTTCGTTCCGCTGCCCGGCGTCAATCCGCTGATTCTCTCGCAGCTTTACAGCAAGACCCAGGGCGGCATTCTCGACCTCTTCAACACTTTCTCGGGCGGTTCGCTTTCGCGAATGAGCCTGATTGCGCTCGGCGTGATGCCTTACATCACCAGCTCGATCGTGGTGCAGTTGGCTGCTTCGCTTCACCCGGCGCTGGTGGCGCTGAAGAAGGAAGGCGAAGCCGGGCGCAAGAAGCTGAACCAGTACACCCGCTATGGCGCTGTGCTGCTCTGCGCCATCCAGGGCTGGTTCCTGGCCGTCAGCCTCGAAGCTTACGGCGCGTCGAGCGGCCTGCAGGCCGTCGTCGATCCGGGCCTTCTGTTCCGCGTCGGCGCCGTCATCTCGCTGGTCGGCGGCACCATGTTCCTGCTGTGGCTGGGTGAACAGATCACTTCGCGCGGTATCGGTAACGGCGTTTCGCTGATCATCATGGCCGGTATCGTCGCGCAGATGCCGACTTTCGCGAGCAACGTGGGGCAGGCCTACAGCGCCGGTGACACGGGCTCGTTCCTGATCATCGCGCTGATCGTGCTGATCGTGGCGATGATCCTGATGATCTGCTTCGCAGAACGCGCACAGCGCCGCTTGCTGATCCAGTATCCCAAGCGCGCCACGCAGCGCGGCATGATGCAGGCGGATCGCAGCCATCTGCCGCTGAAGATCAATACCGCGGGCGTCATCCCGCCGATCTTCGCAAGTTCGCTGCTGCTGCTGCCGCTCACCATCACCCAGTTCGCGGGCAAGTCGCTGAACCCCGAATCGACCTGGGGCAAGATCGTTGTCGCGCTCAACCAGTACCTGGGCCACGGCAAGCCGCTCTACATGCTGCTTTACGCATCGGGTATCATCTTCTTCTCGTTCTTCTACACCGCCGTCGTCTTCAATCCCGAGGAAACGGCCGAGAACCTGAAGAAGAACGGTGGCTTCATTCCCGGCATCCGTCCGGGCAAGAACACCGCGAACTATCTCGATTATGTGCTGACGCGCGTGACCGTGATCGGCGCGATCTACCTGACCATCGTCTGCACCGTTCCCGAGTATTTCCTCTCGATGACCGGTCTGCCGTTGCTGTTCATGGGTGGGACCAGCCTGCTGATCGTCGTCAACGTCACCGTCGACACGATTACTCAGATTCAGTCGCACCTGCTGGCGCACCAGTACGGCGATCTGATCAAGAAGGCGAAACTGAAGGGCCGTATGCGCTGATAGCGCATTCAGGGACAGATGAGGGGTAAGGCGTGAATATCATCCTGTTGGGCCCGCCGGGGGCGGGCAAGGGCACCCAGGCGCAGCGTCTGGTCGAACGGCATGGCATGCGCCAGCTCTCGACTGGCGACATGCTGCGCGCCGCCGTAAAGGCGGGCACGCCCACGGGACTTGAAGCCAAGGCCGTAATGGAACGCGGCGAGCTGGTTTCGGACGCCATCGTTTCGGCGCTGATCGGCGATGAACTGGACGCGATGGGCGCCGATACCGGCGCGATCTTCGACGGCTATCCGCGTACCGCCGCGCAGGCGGAATCGCTCGACGCGATTCTTTCCTCTCGCGGCCGCAAGCTCGATCATGTGGTCGAGCTTGAGGTCGACGAAGAGGCGCTGGTCGAGCGGATCACCGGGCGCTTTACTTGCGCGACTTGCGGCAAGGGCTATCACGACACGTTCGAGCGGCCCAAGGTCGACGGCGTCTGCGACAAGTGCGGAGGGACGGAATTCAAGCGTCGCCCGGACGACAATGCAGAAACCGTGCGCACCCGCCTGGCCGAGTATCGTGCCAAGACAGCGCCGATCCTGCCTATCTACGAGGCGCGCGGCATCGTGGCCAAGGTGGATGGCATGGCGGACATGGATCATGTTACCGCTGCCATCGAGGGCGCGCTGAGGACCTGAACCAGGGGGGGCATCGCCCCCTCGACCGACAGAGCTTATCCGACAGCCCCGATCCTTTGCCGGTGCGAGCCGCAGAGGGTCGGGGCTTCGTCTTTCCGGCCGAGGGACAGTATGGAAAAGGCGGCTTGTCGGCGAGCGGCCCTTCTATGCCGGCGCATCCGCCTGGAACCCGGTCGTTTCTTTGACTAACGCCCTTAGATGCGATACACAGATCGCGAAGTCACTCTCCCCGCTCCGACATGCGACGGGGATCGAGCGGCAACAGGTTCGCGGGCGTTGACAGCCCTTGCGAATCGTTCTATGCGCGCCCTTCACTCAAAAGGTTTCGGCAAGTCCGGGTGGCGATGGCACCAAGCGTGCCGCCGACCGGGCGCTGTTGTCATTTCACCTTTCGGGTGAGTAAGCGTTGAGATAGGGGTCGTCCCTAGGGCGCTCCCTGTGGAGCATGGAGATTTAAGTGGCTCGTATTGCCGGGGTAAACATCCCCACCAACAAGCGCGTTATCATCGCGCTCACCTACATCCATGGTATCGGTCGTACCAAGGCTCTCGAGATCGCCGACAAGCTCGGCATCGATCACAGCCGTCGCGTACAGGACCTGTCGGACGCCGAAGTCCTGCAGATCCGCGAAACGATCGACGCCGACCTCACGGTCGAGGGTGATCTTCGTCGCGAAACCGCGATGAACATCAAGCGCCTGATGGACCTCGCCTGCTACCGTGGCCTGCGTCACCGCAAGGGTCTGCCGGTTCGTGGCCAGCGCACGCATACCAATGCGCGCACCCGCAAGGGCAAGGCCAAGCCGATCGCCGGCAAGAAGAAGTAAGCTGATTGGGTCGAGCAATCGACCCAACCGGTTTCCCCCAGCGATTTTTCGACAGGATACACGAACATGGCACGCGAACCTCAGCGCGTTAAGCGCCGCGAGCGCAAGAACATCACCAGCGGCATTGCGCATGTGAATGCCAGCTTCAACAACACCATGGTGACCATCACCGACGCCCAGGGCAACGCGATTTCGTGGTCCTCGGCCGGCATGATGGGCTTCAAGGGCAGCCGCAAGTCGACCCCGTACGCTGCACAGGTTGCAGCTGACGATGCCGGCAAGAAGGCCGCCGAGCACGGCGTCCGCACCCTCGAAGTCGAAGTCAAGGGCCCGGGTTCGGGCCGTGAGAGCGCCCTGCGCGCCCTCCAGGCGGTCGGCTTCACCATTACCTCGATCCGCGATGTGACGCCGATCCCGCACAACGGTGTGCGTCCTTCCAAGCGTCGCCGCGTCTGATCGAGCTAATCCGGACGGCGAACCGGTCGCTGTCCGGCTTCGGAACGTCCCGAGCCTTTCCACCAGGCTTCGGGGCGTAACCGCCATCACTCCCAGGGGAAGTCCATGACTGTCAACATCAAGAACTGGCAGGAACTCAAGAAGCCGAACAGCCTTGAGATCAAGCCGGGACCCGACCCCAAGCTGAAGGCGACCTTCGTCGCCGAACCTCTCGAGCGCGGTTTTGGCCTGACGCTCGGCAACGCGCTGCGTCGCGTGCTGCTCTCCTCGCTGCAGGGCGCCGCGATCACCTCGATCAAGATCGAGAACGTGCTGCACGAATTCTCGTCGCTTGCCGGTGTGCGCGAGGACGTCACGGACATCGTCCTGAACGTCAAGCAGATCGCTCTCAAGATGCAGGGCGAAGGCCCGAAGCGTCTTCAGCTCTCGGCCACTGGCCCGGGTGAAGTGAAGGCGGGCGACATCGCCGTTTCGGGCGATATCGAGGTCATGAACAAGGACCTCGTGATCTGTCACCTCGACGAGGGTGCGGTCCTGAACATGGAACTCACCGCCGACACCGGCAAGGGCTACGTCCCCGCCGTGTCGAACCGTCCTGTTGACGCGCCGATCGGTCTTATCCCGGTCGACTCGCTCTACTCGCCGGTCCGTCAGGTCAGCTACAAGGTCGACAATGCCCGTATCGGTCAGGAACTCGACTACGACAAGCTGAGCCTCGCGGTCGAAACCGACGGCACCGTCACCCCTGAAGACGCCGTGGCTTATGCCGCGCGCATTCTCCAGGACCAGCTGGCGCTGTTCGTCCACTTCGAGGACATCGCTCCGGTTGGCCAGTCGCCGATGATCGGCATGGCTGCTGGCGGCGCTGCTGCTTCGGAGGAGAGCGACACCAACCAGCTCAACCGTTACCTTCTCAAGAAGGTCGACGAACTGGAGCTGTCGGTGCGTTCGGCCAACTGCCTCAAGAACGACAACATCATCTATATCGGCGACTTGGTTCAGAAGACCGAAGCCGAGATGCTGCGCACGCCGAACTTCGGCCGCAAGTCGCTCAACGAGATCAAGGAAGTTCTTTCCTCGATGGGTCTGCGCCTCGGCATGGACATCCCAGGCTGGCCGCCCGAGAACATCGAAGAAATGGCCAAGAAGCTCGAGCAGGAACTGCTCGGCTGATCGGTCTTTCCGATATGCAAAGAAGAAGGGCTTCGCAGCGATGCGGGGCCCTTCTTCTTTTAATGAGGGCGGAATTCCGCCCTTCGCGCTTGACTCTTTAAGTCAGATCGTCTTGAGGGCAGCGCTTCACGATACGTGAGCCGGTTTTGGGCGGTGGCCGCACCACATCGCCCGGCAGGCAGTACCTGAGACGGCTGCCTGACGAACGGAGAAGAAATCATGCGTCACAAAATGGGCGGCCGCAAGCTGCAGCGCAAGTCCGGCCACCGTACTGCGCTGCTGCGCAACATGGCCGCTGCGCTCATCAAGCACGAGCAGATCAAGACCACCACGCCAAAGGCGAAGGAACTGCGTCCCTACATCGAGAAGCTGATCACGCTGGCGAAGCATGGCGGCCTTTCGAACCGTCGTCTCGCGCACGCGCGCCTTCTCGACGAAACGCAGGAAGCCAAGCTCTTCGAAGTGCTCGCAGAGCGCTACAAGAACCGTGAAGGCGGTTACACCCGCATCATCAAGGCCGGCATCCGCGCATCGGACGCCGCTCCGATCGCGATCATCGAACTGGTTGATCGCGACGTGGAAGCCAAGGGCCAGGATTCGGGTCCGGTTGCTGCCGAAACCGAAGAATACGCAGAAGCCTGATAGCTTCTGAAGGCCCGCTTTCCACAAGGAGGCGGACCAGACATTGCAAGAGCGGTCGCGAGTGCTAGGCTCGCGGCCGCTTTTTGTTTTTTGAAATCAGGGGAATGGAATGCCTTGGAAGGGCGGGCTCGGCGGGGCTCATATTGCGACGGCTTGTGCGATGACTTTCAGCCTGCTGCTTGCAGCCATGCCGGTTTCGGCGCAGACGGTGGCCACGATGAACTATCCAGAAACGCGCCGAGACGATGTGGTCGAAACCCTGTTTGGGGAAAAGATCGCGGATCCCTATCGATGGCTGGAGGCGGACGTCCGCCACGACGCCAAAGTGGCCGACTGGGTGGATCGCGAATCGCACTACACCGAGAATTACCTAGAGACTCTGCCGCAGCGAGCGTGGTTCAAGCAGCGCATCAGTGCGCTCATGAACTTCGAGCGCTTCGGGCTGCCGACGAAGGCTGGCACCCGGTATTTCTATACGCGCAACACCGGCTTGCAGAACCAGTCGCAGCTTTTCGTGCGCGACGGCCTGCACGGCAAGGCGCGGCTTCTGCTCGATCCCAATGCCTGGGCCAAGGATGGCGCGACCGCGCTGGACGCCTGGGAGCCGTCGCAGCAGGGCCGCTATCTGCTGTACAGCGTACAGGACGGCGGCAGCGACTGGCGCATTCTCCATGTGATGGACACCGCCAGCGGCAAAGTCCTTGAAGATGAGCTGCGCTGGGTGAAATTCAGCGCACTGGCTTGGATCGGGGAGGAAGGCTTCCTTTATTCCCGTTTCCCCGCACCGGAGGATGGCGCGGCTTTCCAGAGCCGGAACTACAATCAGGGCGTCTACTACCACCGTCTGGGCACGCCCCAGGCCGCGGACGAGCTCGTCTACTCCACACCCGAGCATCCTGACTACGGCCATACCGCCGAGGTTACGCAGGACGGCCGCCTGGCGGTCATCACGTCGCACATCGGCACGGATTCCCGCTACGACGTGCGGGTGGTCGATCTTTCTAAGCGCGGCAAGACCGGATGGCACGCGCGCTCGATCGTCACCGGCTTCAAGGATGACTGGCGCCTTGTGGAAGGGGCCGGGCAGAAGCTCTGGCTCGTGACCAACGAGAGTGCTCCGCGCTACCGCCTCGTCAGCATCGATCTGGCCGCGAGCGATCCTGTGTTCACGCAAGTCGTGGCCGAACGCGAGGATATCCTCGAAAAAGCAGGCATCGTCGGCCGCCAGCTGGTTCTCAACTATATGCGCGATGCCGCCAGCCATGCGGAGATCGTTGGGTTGGACGGCAAGCCGGGCAGGGCGCTTGCTCTCAACGGCATCGGCACCGCTTCCGGCTTCCGGGGTAAACCGGGCGATCCAGAGACGTTCTACTCGTTCACCAGCTTCAACCGTCCCGCGTCGATCTTCCGCATGAATCTCGATACCGGCGCTTCTGAGCCCTTCGCGGAACCGGCGATGGACTTCGATCCCGCGCAAATCGCAGTCGAGCAGCGTTTCTACGTTTCGAAGGATGGCACGCGCGTGCCGATGTTCCTGGTACGCCGCAAAGACGTAGCGCAGGCAGGCAAGCCGGTGCCGACGCTGCTCTACGGCTACGGCGGGTTTGATATTTCGCTGACGCCGGGCTTCTCGGCGAGCCGTATGGCCTGGGTGCAGGCGGGCGGCGCCTTCGCGATGGCGAATTTGCGCGGTGGCGGCGAGTACGGCCGCGCTTGGCATGACGCCGGGCGCCGGGCCAACAAGCAGAACGTCTTCGACGATTTCATCGCTGCGGGAGAATACCTCAAGGCAGAGGGCATCGCCGCCAAGGATGGATTGGCGATTCAGGGCGGATCGAACGGCGGCCTATTGGTCGGTGCGGTACTGAACCAGCGGCCCGACCTGTTTGCTGCCGGCGTGCCGCAAGTCGGGGTGATGGATATGCTTCGCTTCGACCGATTCACGGCCGGGCGCTATTGGGTCGACGATTACGGCTATCCTGACCGTGAGGCGGACTTCCGCGTGCTGCGCGCGTATTCGCCTTACCACAATATTAAGGCGGGCACGGATTATCCTGCCATTCTGGTCACCACGGCCGATACAGACGATCGCGTGGTGCCGGGGCATTCCTTCAAGTATGCGGCGGCCCTCCAGGCGGCGCCGCTGGGCGACAAGCCGCACCTCATTCGTATCGAGACGCGCGCCGGGCACGGTTCGGGCAAGCCTACGGACAAGGTGATCGAGGAGAGTGCGGATGTGCTGTCTTTCGTGGCGCAGTGGACCGGGCTGTCGGTTCCGAAGTGAGGTTCCGCGCCAAGCGGGCATGAGAGTGGGTTGCGTTCGGCGCTGAAAGCCGGACTATGGCATGGTTCGCGGGCCGCTTGGGCGGCCGACCGCAAGGGAGCGACGAACCATGCCGAACCTTTTCAGGACACTGTCTCGCTGCGCACTTCTTGCAGGAGCCGTGATGGCGGCTCCGGTACTGGCTCAGACCGATCGCTTCGCGGCGGATCCCAGGCTGGACAACAAGCCCGATGCTTATGGCGTCAGTTCGCGGCAGGCGGGCCACAAGTGCGTGGCCGCCGCCGAGGACGCGGCGAAGACAGCGAAATTCACCGGTGTCGACGTCATCGGGCTCAAGAGCTTCGAGCGAAAGCCGGAAGGTTATGAGATCGAAGGGTGGGTCCGCGTAGGCGGAGGCGGACCGGCCTGGCGCGACAATACCCCTGCGCGCGGCTCTTTCGAATGCAAGATCGTTCGCGGAAGGATCGTGGATCTCGGCTTCGACGACGTTCCCGGGCTTTAGCGGTCCGGACGCGGCCTTGCCTGCCGCTCAGTCCGCCCCCTCGTGCGCAGGGAGGCCGAGCGACCAATGTATTGCGGCGCCGCGCAAGGCAAAGCCGGCGCTTGCGGCGATAGCCCAGGTGAGCACGGGCGCAAAGCCCAGGGCCAGTCCGGTCGCCGCGACGGCTGCTGCAAGTGCACCTGCCGTCACGTAAAGCTCCGGCCGCATCAGGATCGACGGCTGTCCCGCCACGACGTCGCGCACGATCCCGCCGACGCAGCCGGTGACGACGCCCATCACCATGGCCGGCACCGGCGGTACGCCCCAGGCCATGGCCTTGATCGTGCCGAATCCGGAATAGACCGCCAGGCCCATCGCGTCTGCCCACTCCAGCAAGAGACCCTGCCACCACCGCACGGGCGTGAACCAGGCAAGGATCGCCACGGCGAGGCACACCGGGACCACGAAAGGATCGCGCACCCAGAAGACCGGCGCGCCGATCAGAAGGTCGCGCAAGGTGCCGCCGCCGACGCCGGTCATCAGCGCGAAAAACGCGACCGTGACGAAAGTCTGCCGCATCTGCGCCGCGGAAAGCGCTCCGGTCAGCGCGAAAACCGCGATGCCCAGAATGTCGAAAGCAGCAGGCAAGGCAGGGGCATCGGGCGGAATGATCGTCGGCATCGCCGGTTCATAGCCGTGCCTCTGGAAAAACGGGAGCGAAAGCTGTCGCCGGTCGGGTCTCGCCTTCGATTGACCGCTTTCGAATTTGTGATACACAAAGGATCATAAGAATCGGGAGATCAAGTCCGTGTCCAGTCCAGCACTTCATCCGGCGCCCTCGGCCTACGAGACGGCCGACTGGTACACCGACGTCTCGCTGGTCGACGATCCGCACGCCTATTTCGACTTTCTCCGCGCGAAGGGGTCGGTCGTGCGCCTGCCCTATCGCAATGCCTTCGCCGTGACGGGCTACGAGGAGACCATTCAGGTCATGCTCGATACCGAGCACTTTTCCTCGATCAACGCGGTGACGGGCCCGGTGGCCTCGCTCCCGTTCGAGCCGACTGGAGACGACATCTCCGCCGAGCTGGAGTCCCATCGCGGGCAGATCGCTTTCGGTGACCAGATCGTCACTGAGGGCGGGGCGCGCCATGCCGACTTGCGTTCGATCATTGCCCGGCTCTTCACGCCCAGCCGCCTGAAGGAACTTCAGCCCAAGCTGCTGGCGACGGCGGAAGGGCTGATCGACGAGTTCGCCGCGGACGGCCATGTGGACCTCGTTCGCCAATATGGCGGTCCTTACGGCGCTCTGGTGATTTCCGACTTGCTGGGGCTGTCGGAGCGGACCCGGAACAAGTTCCGCGTCCTGCTGGAGGGCGCGATTCCAGTGCCCATGGACGCCAGCGAAGAGGAGATGCTGAAGAACCCGCTCGTGGGCGTGGGGAAGGACCTGTTCAAGCTGATCGCCCAGCGGCGCATGTCGGCCCACCCGCTGATGCGCCCCTTGCGCGGTTTGCTAGCCCACGAGGACATTCTCAATGAACTGGCCCAGGCGAGTTATCCCGATGGCAGGAAGCCTTCGTTGGTCGATCTTACCAGCCTGGCCGCGTTTCTGTTCGGGGCCGGGCAGGATACGACGAATCGCCTGCTCGCCAATGCCTTCCGCATCATCGCCACCAGGCCGGACATCCAGCAACTGCTGCGGGACGATCCCGGCCGCATCCCCGCTTTTGTCGAGGAAGTGCTGCGCTTCGATGGCTCGGTGAAGAGTGGCGGACGGCTATGCCAGAAGACGACCACGCTCGGCGGTGTCGAGATCAAGGCCGGGACGGCGATCCTCCTCTCGCACATGGCCGCCAACCGAGATCCCACGCGCTTCGCCCAGCCCGATCGGTTCGACATGGATCGTCCCAGGATCAAGGAGCACCTGGCTTTTGGGCGCGGCGCCCATACCTGTATCGGGGCTCCGCTCGCCCGCCGGGAGGTCGTGACCAGTATTGAGCGGTTGCTGGCCCGCATGGGCAACATTCGCCTGGCTCCCGCCCATCAGCGGCCCGACGGCGGTTTGAGCTTCAGCTACGAGCCGACCTATATCCTGCGTGCGCTCGCCAGCCTCCATCTGGAGTTCGATCCGATCGAGGGGGATTAAGCGGGGAGGGGAATTCCAACCCGCGCCGGTCTGTCCTATCACACGGGCATGACCCAGTCCGAGACCAGTGAAGCCGAAGCCGCCAACGAATTGATGCGCCTGGCGCGCCAGATCAGCCGTGCCAACCGGCTCTATCATGCCGAGGACGCGCCCGAAATCTCGGACGCGGAGTACGACGCGCTGGTCCGCCGCAATGCCGAACTCGAAGCGGCGTTCCCGCATCTCGCGCGTCCGGACAGTCCGAGCAACAAGGTCGGTCACGAAGTGGCTGCCTCGCCGCTCTCGAAAGTAACGCACGAGGTTCGCATGATGAGCCTCGACAATGCCTTTACCGACGAGGAAGTGGCCGACTTCGTCAGCCGCGTGCGGCGGTTCCTGTCGCTGCCCGCCGAGGAGCCGGTGCTGCTGACGGCGGAAGACAAGATCGACGGCCTGTCCTGCTCGCTGCGCTACGAGCATGGCAAGCTCGTGCGCGCAGCGACGCGCGGCGATGGACAAGTGGGCGAGGATGTGACCCCCAATGTCGCGCATATCGCGGATATCGTGCAGGAACTGCGGGGCGACGACGTGCCGGAGGTCTTTGAAGTTCGCGGCGAAGTCTACATGGAGAAGGCGGCTTTCCGGACGCTCAACGAGACGCTGATGTCCGAGGCCCGCGCTTTGGCGGAAACCAAGGGCGAAGCCTTCGACGAGAGCAAGGTCCGCCAGTTCGCCAATCCGCGCAATGCCGCTGCCGGCTCGCTCCGACAGAAGGATGCCGGTGTCACTGCCAAGCGGCCCTTGCGATTCTGGGCCCATGGCTGGGGGGCGGCGAGTCAGGTTCCCGGCGCCAGCCAGCACGAGGTTATCCGCAAGATCGAATCCTGGGGCCTGCCGGTCTCGCCGCAATTCCGCCTCTGCCATTCGGTGGAGGAGATGTTGACGGCCTATCGCGCCATTCGTGACGGCCGCGCGGCCTTGCCGTTCGAGATTGACGGCGTGGTCTACAAGGTCGACCGGCTCGACTGGCAGCAGCGCCTCGGCTTCGTGGCCAAGGCGCCGCGCTGGGGACTGGCGCACAAGTTCCCGGCCGAGCGAGCCGAGACACTGCTGGAATCGATCGATATCCAGGTCGGTCGCACCGGCAAGCTCACCCCGGTCGGCCGCCTAAAGCCGGTGTTGGTCGGCGGGGTCACCGTAACCAACGTGACCTTGCACAACCGCGACGAGATTGCCCGGCTTGGCGTTCGCCCCGGCGACCGTATCGTGCTGCAGCGTGCCGGCGACGTCATTCCCCAGGTGGTCGACAACGCGACCCGCGATGAGGAACGCCCTGCGTTCCGGTTCCCCGATCACTGCCCGCAGTGCGGCAGCGAAGCGGTGGCCGAAGAAGGCGAAGTCGACGTGCGCTGCACGGGCGGGCTCATCTGCCCGGCCCAGCGGACGGAGCGCCTCAAGCATTTCGTCAGCCGCGGGGCGCTCGACATCGAGGGTCTGGGCGAAAAGACGATCGATGAGTTCTTCTCCAAGGGTTGGCTGGAAAGCCCGGCCGATATCTTCCGCCTGCGCAAGCGCCGCGAGGATATTCTCGCGCTCGACGGGTGGAAGGACAAGTCTGTGGACAACCTGTTGGCGGCCGTGGAAAGCAAGCGGCGCCCCGATGCAGCGCGGCTCCTTTTCGGCCTGGGCGTACGCCATATCGGCGCCGTGACGGCGCGCGACCTGATGAAGCGGTTCGAGACCCTGCCGGACCTTCGGATCGTTGCCGAGGCGATCCAGGTGCGGGACGGGGAGGAGGCGGCGGCCGCCGGGAGCGATGCCTATTCGGAACTGGTCTCGATCGACGGTATCGGCCCTGCCGTGGTCGAAGCGCTGGGAGACTTCTTCCACGAGGAGCATAACCGCGCGGTCTGGGAGGACTTGCTCTCGGAAGTTTCTCCGCCGCCTTATGTGGTCGAGACGGTGAACAGCGAAGTGGCCGGCAAGACGGTGGTGTTCACCGGCAAGCTGGAAACCATGAGCCGTGATGAAGCCAAGTCCCAGGCCGAAAGGCTCGGGGCCAAGGCCGCTGGCTCGATTTCCGCCAAGACCGACCTGCTGGTGGCGGGGCCGGGGGCCGGGTCGAAGCTGAAGAAGGCCGCGGACCTGGGGATCCAGGTGATCGACGAAGCCGAATGGGCGCGGATCGTGCAGGCGGCCGGCTAGCTAATGAATCGCCGCGGACCGGGGCGCAAACCGGGCAGAATCGAAAAGGGAACCGGTGGACAGAAGCCGCCGGTTCCCCTTTCTGATCAGATGCGGCGAGCCTGCTGTTCGTGCAGGTGCCGATAGTGTTGTACCCGGGTGGCGCGCAGCCCCGCCATGCCCTCGCGTTCGACCGCTCGCTGCCAGGACGCCAGTTCCTCAAGCGTGAGGTCGTAGCGGTCGCAGGCTTCCGCGATCGTGAGCAGTCCGCCGTTCACCGCCGCAACGACTTCCGCCTTGCGGCGAACGACCCATCGTGACGTACTGCGCGGCGGCAAGCTGCCCCTGTCGAGAGCTTCCCCCAGGGGTCCCACGACGGCCTTGGGCCGATCGAGTTCAGATTGAAGCATGTTGGCCTCTTGAGCTGTTGTTACCAGCCCCCCTTGGTCTTAATTCTTGGTGCAAACCCTTAATTCGACGTAACCAGGCATGGTTAACGCGAAATTACGCGCATGTACGTAATTTTATGAAATTACACAATAAACCGAAAAACCAATTCTTACTGCACTATCCATAGCCGGTTTACCCATATTAACTTTCAGGGGTAGCTTTTGGCTCTTTCGGATGAGTGGGGTTCGCGCGGCGGATCCAGGAATGCTCTGAAGGGGACGCAGTTCCCTGCGCGGCAGAGGGCATTTTGCCGCGCATTCGGGTCAGCTGCGCGTCACCTGCGGCGCGCGCGCATCCAGAGAATCGACCAGTCGCCGTTCACCAAGCGCCCGGCCAGCCGAAGTCCCGCGCGGCGGCAGGCCCGCCGCACCGCGTCTTCCTGGGTCTCGAGCAGCCCTGCCAGGACCAGGCTGCCGCCCGGCGCCAGCGACTGCGCAAAGTCCGGGGCCAGTGAAACCAGAGGTCCCGCCAGGATGTTGGCCATGATCAGGTCGTAAGGGCCGCGCGCGGCGATCAGTGGATGATCCATGCCGTCGGCGATGGTCATGACCAGTTCGCCTCCGCGGGGGCCCATCTTCACACCATTGGCCGCAGCATTGTCTTCCACCACGCCCACGCAGACCTGGTCGATGTCGCTGGCCGTGGCGCGGGCGCGGGGCCAGAGCGCCACGGCCGCGAAGGCCAGCAGACCGGTGCCGGTGCCGATGTCGGCGTGATTCCGGAAGATAAGGCCCTGCGCCTTCATGTGCGTGAGCATGGCCAGGCATCCGGCCGTGGTCGCATGCTGGCCCGTGCCGAAAGCCTGGCTGGCGGGGATCGTGAAATCGATTACGCCGGGCTCGTCGAGGGCAGGGTGATCGGGCGTATGGACATGAAAACGGCCGGCGCGGATCGGCTCCAGCCCTTGCTGGCTGGTTACCAGCCAGTCGGTGTCCGGCAGTTCCTCGACGATGAATTCCGGCACTTCGCCCTGGAACAACGCCGCGATCGCCGCGCGGTCCGCCTCGCCGGGTTCATGGCCGAGCCAGGCTTCGAGTTGCCAGTCGTCCGGCCTGTCTTCCGCGATTTCGCTTCCCGAAAGCACGATGTCCGGATCCCAGTCGAATGCGTCCTCATGCGCGACAAGAGCGCCTTCAACGACGGTGCGCGGGGCGTAGGCAGTGATTTTCCAACTCACGAACGGGTCTCCTTCGCTTCGTCCGCGGCCTCTTGCGAGAGGCGCTGATCGAAGCGGGCAGTGGCGCCGGCCGCATAGCGCTGGCAGGCGGTGGGATCGACAAGCGGGGATGTGCCGGCAAAGCGCGCAAGCAGGTCGCTCGCGCCGGGATGCGGGGTGACCAGCAAGTCGCAGGGAAGGTCGGCTACCCGCGCGAGGCCCTGACGGACCCCGGCGATGCGCTCGGGATGGTCGCTGAAGCGATAGCCTTTGAAGGAAATCGCACTGACGCTGTCGGCATAGGCGATCGTCAGGCACTGGCGGTTGTCATCGCAGGTGCGCCAGGTCCAGCTGGTCGAGCCGGCGGAATGGGCCGGCGTGGCGTGGGCGACCAGAGTGATGTCGCCGAGCGTCACGCGCTCCCCGTCGGCCAGGCGGCGGTCGACGTGGACGCGAGGAAATGCATCGAGCTGACCGAATTGCGGATCGGCGGCAGGGGGTTTGCCGGTTTCCAGAACCTCGGCGGCCGCGGGCAGGGCCGCGACGCGCGCCCCGGTAGCGCGCTGGAGAGCCGCCAAAGCGCCGGCATGATCGAAGTGCTCGTGGCTGGAGAGGATCCAGCGCACGTCCTTCGCCTTGAAGCCGGCCGCGGCGATATTGGCGAGCACCAGGGGGGCGGCTTCCGGAATTCCGCCGTCGATCAGGACATGGCCTTCACGGCCCGTGACGAGAATGGCCGAAATTCCGCATGTACCCACATACCAGCTGTTGCCGAACAGATGCGCAGGCGGCGCGGGATCGCCCCAGCCTTCCTTCCCCTTGCAGGCCGCGGCGAGCCGGGCGCCGCCGGCGGCTTGCGGCGCGCCTGGCGCTTCCCGGCGATCCGAGGTCGCCGGGGCGTCCGCGCTGCCAGGGGAGGAGGTGCATGCCATCAGCGAAAGCGCGGCGGCGAGGATGATTGGCAGGCGGGTCATGGTCTTGCGCTTTAATCCCGAGATGCGCGCAAGGCCAGTGGCAGGCGCGGCCCGCGGTTCGACCACACGACGAGCCGAGCGCGCGGCGAGCGAGAGGGGTAGCAGGCTGTTGTGTGCGATGCATCCGCGATGTGCTTCGCAGAACTTGCGCCAAGCGGTGATTTGTCTAAGGGGACTTTCGACAGGGGCAGCCTCGGGCTGCTGCACAAGGCAAAAGGGATTCGAAAGAGCCATGGCCAAAGACGGCACCAGGAACCGTCCGCTTTCGCCCCATCTCCAGATCTGGCGTTGGGGCCCTCACATGTTCGTCTCGATTCTGCACCGCGTGACCGGTGACGGAATGGCGTTCGCCGGACTCGGCGTTCTGCTGTGGTGGCTCGGCGCTCTCGCGGGCGGCCCGGCCTCCTATGAGACTTTCAGCAAGGTCATGACGACGCCGATCGGCTATATCGTCCTCGTCGGCATCTCCTGGGCGTTCTTCACCCACATGATGAGCGGCCTGCGCCACTTCGTGCTCGACGTGGGCGGCGGCTTCGAACTCAAGACGAACAAGACCTGGTCGATCGTCTGCCCGATCCTGGGCGTGCTCGCCACCGTCGCCTTCTGGGCGATCCTGCTGCTTCGCTGAGGAACGGGAAACATGGGTAACGGAACTTCCATCGGCCGCGTTCGCGGCCTCGGCTCGGCGAAGACCGGCGTTCATCACTGGCTGATGCAACGCTTCACCGCCATCGGCAACCTGCTTTCGGTGCTGTTTCTGGCCGTCTCGATCCTTCTCCTTCCTGACCTGACCTATGCGTCGGTCGCGGAATGGATGGCGCGCCCGGTACCGGCCGTGATGATGATCCTGCTCGTCGTCACGACGTTCTGGCACGCGCGCATCGGTCTCCAGGTTCTTGTCGAGGACTATGTCCACGATCACGCCAACAAGTTCGCCTGCATTGCCGCGCTGAACCTTGCTGCCTGCGGCGGCATCGCCTTCGGCGCGTTCTGCGTCATCCGCCTCGCGCTGGGAGCCCATTGATGTCCGCCCCTGCCTACAAGATCATCGACCACATCTATGACACCGTCGTCGTCGGCGCCGGTGGCTCGGGTCTGCGCGCCACGATGGGCTCGGCCGAAGCCGGCCTGAAGACCGCGTGCATCACCAAGGTGTTCCCCACCCGCTCGCACACCGTTGCGGCGCAGGGCGGCATCGCCGCCTCGCTGCAGAACAACACGCCGGACCACTGGACCTGGCACATGTACGATACCGTCAAGGGATCGGACTGGCTGGGCGACCAGGACGCCATCGAATACATGGTGCGCGAAGCTCCGGCTGCGGTCTACGAACTCGAGCACGCCGGCGTGCCCTTCAGCCGCAATGCCGACGGTACGATCTACCAGCGCCCGTTCGGCGGCCACATGCAGAACATGGGCGAAGGCCCGCCGGTGCAGCGCACTTGCGCCGCGGCGGACCGTACCGGCCACGCCATGCTGCACGCGCTCTACCAGCAGTCGCTGAAGTACGACGCGGACTTCTTCATCGAATACTTCGCCATCGACCTGATCATGGACGGCGGCAAGTGCGTTGGCGTGATCGCGCTCTGCATGGATGACGGCTCGATCCACCGCTTCCGCTCGCAGGCCGTCGTGCTTGCCACCGGCGGCTACGGGCGCAGCTACTTCACCGCCACTTCGGCCCATACCTGTACCGGCGACGGCGGCGGCATGGTGCTGCGCGCCGGCCTGCCGCTGCAGGACATGGAATTCGTGCAGTTCCACCCCACCGGCATCTATGGCGCGGGCGTGCTGATCACCGAAGGTGCGCGCGGCGAGGGCGGCTACCTCACCAACTCCGAAGGCGAGCGCTTCATGGAGCGTTATGCACCTTCCGCGAAGGACCTCGCCTCGCGCGACGTCGTGTCGCGTTCGATGGCGCTGGAAATCCGCGAAGGCCGCGGTGTCGGCCCGCACAAGGACCACATCTACCTGCACCTCGATCACATCGATCCCAAGGTGCTGGCGGAGCGTCTGCCGGGCATCACCGAAAGCGGCAAGATCTTCGCAGGCGTGGACCTTACCCGCCAGCCGCTGCCGGTCGTCCCGACCGTGCACTACAACATGGGCGGCATTCCCTGTAACTATCACGGCGAAGTCGTCACCATCGGTCCGGACGGCAATCCGGACACCGTGGTGCCCGGTCTCTTCGCGGTGGGCGAGGCTGCCTGCGTCTCGGTCCACGGCGCCAACCGCCTGGGCTCGAACTCGCTGATCGACCTCGTGGTCTTCGGCCGCGCCACCGGCCATCGCCTCAAGGAAATCGTCAAGGCGGGCGCCGCCCAGCAGGAACTGCCGAAGGATTCGGCCGATCTCGCGCTCACCCGCCTCGACCACTTCCGCAATGCCAACGGCGGTTCGTCGACGGCGGAAGTGCGCACCGAGATGCAGCGCACGATGTCCGGCCATGCCGCCGTGTTCCGCACTGACGAACTCATGGTCGAAGGCAAGAACCAGCTCGCCAAGACCTATGACCGCATGCAGGACATCAAGGTCACCGACCGCGGCCTGATCTGGAACTCGGACCTGGTGGAAACGCTGGAGCTGGACAACTTGATCTCGCAGGCTTCGGTCACGCTGCATGGCGCGCAGGCGCGCAAGGAAAGCCGCGGCGCTCACGCGCACGAGGACTTCCCGAACCGCGACGACGCGAACTGGATGAAGCACACCGTGGGCTGGTTCAACGGTTGGGGCGGCAAGGGCGGTGAAGTCCGTCTCGATTACCGTCCCGTCCATGAATATACGCTCACTGACGACATCGAGTACATCAAGCCCAAGGCTCGCGTGTACTGATCCGCTTCGTCGGAATGACTTGCAAAGGGCGGCGTACCGGAAGGTGCGCCGCCCTTTTTGCGTTCACAATTACACCTTGGTGCCGAAACCGAACCGGGTTTCGTGCATTGTCCAGCGGGAATACCTGACAACGCTGGAGGCAGGGGCATGACTCGCACCGAAATGGATCCGCTACTCGAACCGCACGTCGAGAACGATCCCTTGGTCAATACTCTGGCCCAGGCCAGCGGGAAAGCATGGGGCTGGGTGTTAGCCTACGGCCTGCTTCTGCTGCTGATCGCGCTGATCGTCATTGCCAATCCGCTCGTTGCGGGCGTGGCGACCGGACTGCTCATCGGCGTAGTCCTGGTGATCTACGGGATTGCGGCGATTGCCTCCGGTTGGACCTCCCTGTCGCAGCGCGCCCGCTGGGTGGAAGTCCTGCTCGGCCTTCTGGCGCTGATCGCGGGCATCTTCGCCATTCTCAACCCCGTCGCCGGCGCCCTTTCGCTGGTCTGGGCGATCGGCGCCTGGTTGGTGATTTCAGGCGGATTCCAGATCGCCTTCGCGCTGAAGGCGCGGATGGATCGCGGTTGGCGGCTGTTCCTTGGCGTGCTCGACGTGGTGCTCGGCCTGATCCTGCTGTTCTCCAACCCGGCGACCGGGCTGGCGTTTCTGGCGGTGATCATCATGATCAGCCTGGTGGTTCGCGGCGTCTTCCTGATCATGCTGGCGATGTCGCTCCGCAAGCTGTCCCGCTGACGCGTTCACCTGGCGTTCATGTTTACAGACGTAGTCGATTACGTGTGTAAACGATGGAGGCCGCGGTGTCCGAGTCCCCTGAGCAGCCCGAGCGTATCTCGGATGCCGAACATGCGGTGATGGAGGTGCTGTGGCAGCGCAGTCCCCTTACCGCCGCCGAAGTATGCGAACAGGTCTGCACCCCGCGCGGCTGGAGCCTGGCCACCGTCAAGACGCTGCTGTCCCGCCTCGTGGCGAAGCAGGCTCTAGCCACCGAGCCTGACGGCAAGCGCTTTCTTTACTCCCCCCGCGTCGCCCGCGAATCCTACGTCGGCAGCGAAAGCCGCCGCCTTGTCGACCGCCTGTTCGGCGGCCGCGCCGCACCGCTTTTCGCGCA
Organism: Novosphingobium sp. PhB55; assembly: GCF_004368805.1. Lineage (NCBI taxonomy): Bacteria > Pseudomonadati > Pseudomonadota > Alphaproteobacteria > Sphingomonadales > Sphingomonadaceae > Novosphingobium > Novosphingobium sp. PhB55. The sequence goes on from NZ_SODQ01000007.1 coordinate 300,399, forward strand.
TCTTGCCGAATCCGACGCGCTGACCGAAGATGACATTGCCGAGATCGAAGCCCTGTTGAAGGAGCTGAAGTCATGATCGAATGGCTTACCGATACGCTTGTGATGACCGGCGCGCTGATGGCACTGGTCCTGCTGGTTCGCCGCCCGGTTTCGCGTTGGTTCGGCCCCGCGGCCGCTTATGCACTCTGGGCATTGCCGGTGCTGCGACTGGTCTTGCCGCCGCTAGCCCTCCCGCGCAGCATATTCGCGCGGCCGGAGGTTTCCATCGAGACCGTGACGGCGGCAGCCCAACCGATGATGCCGGCACCGGTGATCGATCCGGCTGCCACGATGCTGGACATACCCGTTTCCGATGCGACAACCGGCTCCGTCGATCCCGGCCTGCTCACGCAAATCCCTTGGGTTTCGCTGCTACTGACGATCTGGCTGACAGGCGCAGCGATCTTCCTGGTGCAGCGGTTTCGCAACTATCGGCTGATGCGCGCAGAACTGCTGATCGATGCGCGCCAGGTGGCCCACGCCGGGGATATTCGCATCGTCGAGACCCCGGCCGCCGCCGCGCCGCTGGCGTTCGGAGTGCGGGACCGGATCGTGGCCCTCCCGGAGGGTTTCCTGGCGACGGTCGATTCGGAAAGCTCCGATTTCGCCATTGCCCATGAACTTGAGCATCACGCCGGCAACGACCTTCTGGCGCTCATGGTGCTGCAACCGCTCTTCGCGCTGCACTGGTTCAATCCGCTGGGCTGGGCCGCCTGGCGCGCGCTGCGCGCCGACCAGGAAGCGGCCTGCGATGCGCGTGTCATGGCCGGGTGCGACCGTGAAGTTCGCGCGCGCTATGGCCGCGTGATTGCATCGTTCACCGCAGGTACGCGCCTGACACTGGCCGCGCCGATCGCCGGGGCTCTGGCAGGTGAGAAGCCGATCATCCAGCGTCTTAAGGCGCTAAGCACCATGGACGTCTCGCCGACCCGGCGCGTGATGGCGCGAAGCCTGTTCGCTTTTGCGGTGGTCGCGGTGCCTTGCACGGCAACCGTCACTTATGCGGCCATGGATGACCAGGACGTGCCGGTAGTACCGGAAGCGCCCACGGAAGCGCTCTACGTTCCGGGAGACGCGCCTGCGCCCGCGGTCCCCGCCGCGCCGGCTGTGCCGTCATCCCACGAGGCCGAGGCTTGGCCGGTCCCCCCCGAGCCGCCGCAGCCGCCCGCTCCGCAGACCATGAGCGTTCCGGAGGCCCCTCCGGTCCCCTGGTCCGCTGCAACGGCGCCCCAGCAGTTCGGCGGCCTGGACGTGCCGCCTGCGCCGCCCGCCCCGCCTCCGACGCCCGTTCCTCCAGCCCCGCCCGCCCCGCCTTCGCACGAGAGCATGGACGCGGTTCGCCGGGCCGCGACGCGCGACTACCGGGCGGCGATGGCCGAACGCATGCGCAACGTCCCGGTGGTGGAGCAGACCACCAGCGCCGACGGCAGGATCCAGACCATTCGCATCCTGCACAAGACAGAGGGCGGTCGCCGCCAGGTGCAGAAGACGATCACGATCGACAGCACCTGCCCTGCCGATCGTAAGCCGGCATCGGGGGGAAATCCGGAAGGGACGAGCAAGCACCTCTGCACCGGCGCGCCGCGCCAGGCGATGAATGCCGCGATCCAGGCCATGTCCTCGGCGCGTGCCTCGGTGGCGTCGAACCGCGCGCTCGACGCCATGGTGCGCGATCAGATCGTTGCAGAACTCGACAAGGAGATGGCCGCGACCCGGGTCGGGATGATCGGCGAGGCGGATTGAACACGCCCGGCGGCGGAGGCTTCACGGGCCATCCGCCGCCGCTGCGCCGTTTCCGGGTTCACGGAACCTTCTGGACCACCGGCTGCGCCGTGTAGGCGACACCGTCCTTTGCGGTCGTCTTGTCGTCAGCCGCCGCTTCTTTCTTGTCGCCATTCCTGGCGTCTTCCTGATGCTGCTTGAGTTCCTTGGCCTGGATGACCGCGGCCGTGGCAGGTGAGGCTGGATATTTGCAGCCGCGCTCGGCGCCTACGCCCTTGAGGAAACCGCGACGGGCAACGCCGGCCTGGACGGCGGCCAGCACCGCGCGCTCCTGCGCGTTGGCGCCGGAGATTTCGCGGATCAGACCGCGGAAGGGGATGAAGGAGCTGACGACCCATTTCGCCATGCGGCCGGTGCTGACACGGTCGCGTGCGTCCTGCGGCAGGTCGATGTCGTCGCCAAGGATGCCGTCCAGTTCGGTCACCGCCGCGCCGATCTGCTTGCAGCTGCGCATGGCGCTGAGATCGTAAGGCTTCTTGATGGCGGTGATGAGGACCGGGGGAATGTCGGTCTTTTCCAGATTCAGGTCGGTCACCGGCGTCTTGGCGATATCCACCGCGCTGGGTTCGTTGCTGGTGATCGGCTTGTCCTGACGCGCCTCGGCGGCGCCGGCCGCCAGCGTTCCGGCCATGGCGGCCATGATCAGAATGGGGCGCATAGTTTCCTCCTGTTACCCCGGGCGGCGCGGTCGCACCCACGGGGAAGGAGGGAAACGCCAGCCTCGGTTCGTCTTACTTCTGGTTGAACGTGTCGCAGGCGTCCTCGTTCCCTGTCTCCAGACCGCGCCGCAGCCACTGCATACGCTGGGCGCTGGAGCCGTGAGTGAAGCTCTCGGGGCTTACGCGCTGCCCGGCGTTCTTCATCAAGGTATCGTCGCCAATGGCGCTGGCAGCGGTGAGGCCTTCCTCCATGTCGCCGGGCTCGATGCGGTCCTTGTTTCGGCCTGCCCAGACGCCCGCATAGCAATCGGCCTGAAGCTCCATGCCTACCTGCAAGGCGTTGGCCTGCTGCGGGTTCTGGCGCTGGGCGCGGCGGACCTGGGCATCGAGGCCGAGGAGGTGCTGAATATGGTGGCCGTACTCATGGGCGACCACGTAGTACCGAGCGAAATCGCCCTTGGCGCCCAGCTTGCGGTCGAGTTCGTCATAGAAGCTGGTGTCTATGTAGATGCCCTGGTCTGCGGGGCAGTAGAACGGGCCCATCGCACTTTGCGCCGCGCCGCAGCCCGATTGGTCGGAGCCGTTGTAGAAGTGCAGGTTTGGCTGGTCGAAGGCGATGTTGGCCTTCTGGAACAAGGGCTGCCAGGTGCTGTTCAGCGAGGACAGGGCGTTGCAGGATTCCAGGGAATAGGCGTTTTCCCGGCAGATGGAGGACGTATCCTTCGGCTGGCTGGGCTCGATCTGGCTGGGCGCCTGCTGCTGCTGGACGCTGTCCAAAGTGCCGAGCATCTGTCCGGGATCGACCCCGAAGACCAGTGCGCCGATCAGCACGATGACCAGCGAGCCGCAGCCCATCTTGCCGCCGCGTCCTCCTGGAAAGCTGCGACCACCCTGGCTGACCCGGATATTGTCAGGGTCGAACTCGTCGAGCCGCATCGTATGTGATCCTTTCCGAACAGGCCTGCCGCCTTGCACGCAGATCCGGAGCAGGGCGCTCCAGACTAGCCACAGGCCTAAGGCCTGTTCAATCGAATTTCGGGCAAGTTGTTCCGGCGTTGCCTTGCGGCCACAAAAGTGTCTTCCTGTTCGGACACTTGCGAGAAAATGTAACAGCCGGCCGAATTCCATCGTATAGGCAGCGACGCGATGAACAGGGGACACGACAGGGGATATCGGGCGGCACTGGCCCGTGCGGCCGGCGCGGTGGCGCTCGGCGCCCTGCTGTTGAGCAGCAATCCTCTGCTTTCCGCGATCTCCCGCGCCGACCAGGAACTGGCCTCGCGCCTACGCGCCCATATCGAGGTTCTGGCCAGCGACGATTTCGACGGCCGCGAGCCCGGCACGGACGGCGAGGCCAAAACCTTGCGCTATCTCGGCAAGCAGTGGTTCGACATTGGCCTGGTTTCGGGCACCAACGACCCGGGTCACGAATGGTTCGCCCCGGTCACCCTTGTCGCGCGGGAGCCTTCCTCTTCGATGGCGCGCTTCCTGCGCAAGGGCGCGCGCAGCACCGTTTCGCCCGAGGGTGTGCTGGTGCTGACTTCGGGCAAGCGGAGCCTCGTGCGCAATGTGCCGATGCTGTTCCTGGGCGAGGGGCGGGGCCGGGACTATACGCGCAACGAACTGGCGGGCCGCGTCGCCGTCGTGCTCGATGGCGACACGCCCGACGGAGAGCGGCAGAACGACCTGTTGGCGCTCGGCGCCTCGGCGGTGCTGACCGTGCTCGACGGGGACCGCAGCCTCGAGCAGGTCGCGGCGCGGCGCAAGCGGACGGGTTATGCCCTGTCCGACGATGCGCTGGGCGGCGATCTGGAAGCCTTCATCACGCGCGAGGCCATGGCGGCGTTGCTCAAGGGTACCTCCCGTTCGCTCGCCAGTCTCGAAGCGGCTGCCGCGAAGGAGGACTTCGTGCCGCTGACGCTGGACCTCACCGCCTCGCTGGAAGCGACCACCCGCGAAACCACGATCCACACCCACAACCTGATCGGCAAGCTGCCCGGCAGAAGACCGGATTCGGGTGCCGTGCTGTTCCTGGCGCATTGGGATCACTTCGGCGAATGCGGCGAGGCACCCGCCGAGGACGTGATCTGCAACGGCGCGATCGACAATGCCAGCGGCGTGGCCGCGCTTACCGAAGTGGCACGCCGCCTGTCGCGCGGGCCGCAGCTCGATCGCGACGTCTATTTCCTGGCGACCACGGCCGAGGAACTCGGTCTGCTCGGCGCCCATGCCTTTGCGGAAAATCCGCCGCTGCCGCCCGAGCGCATCGTCGCCGCCTTCAATATAGACTCGATCGCCATTGCCCCGCGCGGCACGCCCTTCGCCATCGTCGGGCGGGGCATGACGGCACTGGACGGGGAGATTGCCAAGGTCGCCAAGGCAGAGCGCTTGAAGCTGCGCGCGGGCGACGATGCCAACGAATACCTCAAGCGGCAGGACGGCTGGGCCCTGATCCAGCACGACATTCCAGCGGTCATGGTGACGACGGCCTATGGCGACATCGCCCGCATGCGCGCCTTTTTCGATGGCGACTACCACCGCCCCAGCGACGACCTGGCGCATATGGATCATCCGCTCGAACTGGGCGGGGCAGTGGATGACGTGAAGATGCTGACGGCGCTCGGCAGGTGGTTCGGCGATTTGCGCCGCGTGGCGGTCAATCCGGTAGGGCCTCCCGTCGCGGGCGGGGAGAAGAAGCGCAAGTGAGCCGTTTCGTCCCGGCCCGAAGCCCCGTTTGAAAAGGCTCTAGCCCTGACGCCCCCCTTTGATTACATGGGCCGCCACGATTCTCCCCGGTAAAGGTTATGGTGGCGCTCATGGATATCCAGCTCGGACTTACTTTCGACGACGTACTGCTTCGTCCCGCGAAGTCCGACATCGTCCCGACGCAGGCCGATACCCGCAGCCGCCTCACGCGCGACATCGCGCTCAACATCCCCGTCATCTCGTCTGCGATGGACACCGTGACCGAGGCCGACATGGCCATCGTCATGGCGCAGCTGGGCGGCATCGGGGTGCTGCACCGCAATCTTACGATCGAGGAACAGTGCGCGGCGGTCCGTGCCGTGAAACGTTTCGAGAGCGGCATGGTCGTCAACCCGATCACGATTTCGCCCGATGCCACGCTTGGGGAAGCGCAGGCCATCATGCTCGCAAACCGGATCAGCGGCATCCCGGTGGTGGAGAATTCGGGCAAGCTGGTCGGTATCCTGACCAACCGCGACGTGCGCTTCGCCGCCAACCCGGCACAGCCGGTGCGTGAGCTGATGACGCATGAGAATCTCGCCACGGTGAAGCTGGGCGTCGATCAGGACGAGGCGCGCCGCCTGCTGCACGCCCGCCGGATCGAGAAGCTGCTGGTGGTCGACAACGACTTCCGCTGCGTCGGCCTCATCACCGTGAAGGACATCGAAAAGGCCGTCACCTACCCGGACGCCACCAAGGACGCCGCCGGCCGCCTGCGCGTCGCCGCCGCCACCACGGTGGGCGACAAGGGCTTCGCCCGCACCGAGGCGCTGCTGGCCGCCGAGTGCGACGTCGTGGTGATCGACACCGCCCACGGCCATAACAAGGACGTGGCGCTCGCGGTCGAGCGCGTGAAGAAGCTGTCGAACTCGGCCCAGGTCATCGCCGGTAACATCGCCACCGCCGAAGCGGCGCGTGCGCTGATCGACGCGGGCGCGGACTGCGTGAAGGTGGGCATCGGGCCGGGCTCGATCTGCACCACGCGCATCGTCGCCGGTGTCGGCGTGCCGCAGCTCACCGCGATCATGGATGCCGCCGAAGAGGCCGACAAGTCGGGCGTTCCCGTGATTGCCGACGGCGGCCTGCGCACTTCGGGCGACGCGGCCAAGGCGCTCGCCGCCGGGGCATCGACGATCATGGTCGGCTCAATGCTGGCCGGCACCGAGGAAGCGCCGGGCGAGACGTTCCTCTACCAGGGCCGCGCCTATAAGTCGTACCGCGGCATGGGTTCGGTGGGCGCGATGGGCCGGGGTTCGGCCGACCGCTATTTCCAGGGCGACATCAAGGACCAGATGAAGCTGGTTCCCGAAGGCATCGAAGGCCAGGTTGCCTACAAGGGTCCCGCCAAGGACGTCATTCACCAGCTCGTCGGCGGCGTGAAGGCGGCCATGGGCTACACCGGCTCGGCCACGATCGAGGATCTGCGCAAGGGCGCGCAGTTCGTGCGCATCACCAATGCCGGCCTGCGCGAGAGCCACGTCCACGACGTGACGATCACGCGTGAGGCGCCGAACTACCCGTCGCGCTGATCGCGCAGGGCGGCACAAGGGCATGACACCGGGCGCGCGCGTTCAGGCGGCGATCGAGATCCTCGATCTCGTGATCGACGCCGCGCGTGCCGGCGGAGCGCCAGCCGACCGACTGATCGCAGACTGGTTTCGCGCGCGCCGCTTTGCCGGCAGCAAGGATCGCCGTGCCGTGCGCGAACTGGCCTACCGGGCGATACGCGTATGCGGTGAGATTCCGGAGTCCGGGCGCGCGGCCATGCTTCGCGTCGCGGCCGAAGATCCGGAACTGGCCGCGCTGTTCGATGGCGAGGGACATGCGCCCGCCGCTATCGCTGCAGACGAGCCGGTGGCCGAAGCCGGGCTCGCCCCGCGCTGGCTGGTCGATCGCTTTGCCGGCAGCGGCGTCTCCGAACGCGACGCGGCAGCCTTACTGGGCCGCGCTTCGCTGGACATCCGCGTGAATACGCTCCGCCAGGGTGACCTGGATATTCCCGAGGGCGGGGAACGCTCCGAAGCGGCCCACGGCTGGCGCTATCCTCCCGAAACCCGCATCGAGCAGACCGAGGCCTATCTTCAGGGCGCCATCGAAGTTCAGGACACCGGCTCGCAGCTGACCTGCGAAGTCGTGGCCGCAAGGCCCGGCGAAACGGTGATCGATCTTTGCGCCGGGGCAGGGGGCAAGACCCTGGCTCTGGCAGCGGCCATGGAAAACCGCGGCGTTCTGATCGCCTGCGATGCCGACCGGACCCGCCTCTCGCGCCTGCCCCCGCGAGCTGAGCGCGCCGGGGCGACCGGGATCGAAACCGTTCTCCTCGATCCCAACAAGGAAATGCAGGCTCTCCAGCGCTTCGCGGAATCGGCGGATGCGGTCATGGTCGACGCGCCCTGCTCGGGCACCGGCACCTGGCGCCGGAATCCCGAGGCGCGCTGGCGATTCACCGAAGCGCAATTGGCCCGCTACACGGCAGTGCAGGCCCGTCTGCTCGACGTGGCCGCGCAACTGGTGCGGCCGGGAGGAAGGCTGGTCTTCGTCACTTGTTCGCTGCTGGACGAGGAAGGCGCGAACCAGGCCGATGGCTTCCTGAAGCGCAATCCCGGATGGCAGGCGGCAGCGCCCGTCCTGCCAGTCGGCACCCGGCGCGGCGCCGGGCTGAGGCTCTCGCCGTGGCACGACGGGACCGATGGCTTTTTCGTCGCGCGCTTCGAACGGCTGTGATAGCGTCGGCGTCATGATGAGGACGAAGCCCTCGGCCAAGGACATTTTGATGCGTTACACGCCTGCCGCGATTGCTCTATCCCTTGTTGTTGCCATCTCTTCCAGCGCCATCCTGTCCGAGCCCGCCGCGGCGCTCGATCCCCGCGCTGCGACCCTGATGGCCGAAGGGCGCGCTGCTGTCGACGCGGGCAACGTCAATGGCGCCATCGATGCCTATGAAGCCGCTCTCACCGTGGAACCCGGCAGCGTTCCCGTCCTGCTGGCCCTGGCCGATGCCACGCGCAAGCAGGGGCTTCAGGGCAAGGCGCTGCATTACTACCGCGTCGCGCTGACCAGCGATCCGCGCAATGTCGCGGCTCTGGCGGGCGAAGGCATGGCGTTGGCGGAAAAGGGCGCGACCGACAAGGCGAGCCGCAACCTGGCGCGGCTCCAGACGCTTTGCGGCAAGGATTGCGCGGAGACCGAAAAGCTCGCCGCTGCCATCGCCAAAGTTCCCGCGACTCGGGTCATGACTGCCGAAGCGACGGCGCCCAAGCCGGTCGTTTCCGAAAACTGATTTCTCGGCAGGAGCAGGTTCGATCGGGCCGGTCAGCCCGATCGATCGACGCGCGAATCAGATCAGCGCGCGGAATTCTTCCAGAACGGCGCGATAGACGCGCTTCTTGAACGGCACGATCAGGTCGGGCAGCAGTTCCGGCTCGATCCATTTCCAGTCGGCGAATTCTGCCGGCGTATGGGCTTCAAGATCGATGTCGGCGTCCTTGCCGTCGAATCGGGCGAGGAACCAGGTCTGGCGCTGGCCGCGGTATTTGCCCTTCCACAGCTTGCCGATGAGTTCGTCCGGCAAGTCGTAGAACAGCTCTTCGCGGGTCTGGGACAGCATGGTGACGTGCTGTTCGGTCGCGCCGGTTTCCTCCCAAAGCTCGCGCAGGGCGGCGGCCTTGAGGTCTTCGCCATTGTCGACGCCGCCCTGGGGCATCTGCCACCAGTCGCCTTCCTTGGTGTCGATCCGCTTGCCGACGAAGACCTTGCCGTCGGAATTGACGAGCATGACGCCGACGCAGGGGCGGTAGGGCAGGGACGCGAAGTCTTTCATCGGTGAACGGTATTCCATGATCGTTGGGAGAAGCGAGGTTCGGAAATCGGCGGCGGGATTACCGGAGCGCATGGCCGTAGAATGGCCCAAGCGCTCACGCAATGCCAGCGCGATCTATGGTTCCCAGTCCGCTAACCGATGATCGGCTCCCGATCCGGGATCTGATCCGCCGCCGCGCGCGGTCTGCCGCGCCGGGCATTTTTCCGGTTTGCACCGATAGTAAGCCAGCATAGTCTGGTGAACGGGAAACAAATGCTGCCGGCGTCAGACCGGCCTTCCCGGGAGAGACGATGATGGCGACGATCTCATCGGTTGGCGATTCGGCGCGGCAACGCGCGCCGCTGGAAGGGGGCGATCCTGAGGCCGAGGCTTCGCCGGTGGAAGCCGTGGTCGTGCGGTTCGCCGGCGACTCGGGCGATGGCATGCAGTTGACGGGAGGTCAGTTCACCCTCTCCACCGCCCTGGCCGGAAACGACCTGGCGACTTTCCCGGACTTCCCGGCCGAAATCCGCGCCCCGCAAGGCACGTTGTTCGGAGTTTCGGCCTTTCAGATCAATTTCGGCTCCAGTGAGATCACCACGGCGGGCGATGCGCCGGATGTGCTCGTCGCCATGAACCCCGCCGCGCTCAAGACCAATATCCATGCGCTCAAGCCCGGCGGCATGGTCGTCGTAGACACTGGGGAATTCGGCAAGCGCAACCTCGAGAAGGCGAAATACGCGGCCAATCCACTGGAGGATGGCAGCCTCGCGCGATGGGACGTGCTGGCCTTCGACATTTCCGCGCTGACGCTGGAGGCGGTGAAGCCCTTCGGCCTCGGCAACAAGGAAGCGCTGCGCTGCAAGAACATGTGGACGCTCGGCCTGGCGCTCTGGATGTTCGACCGCGACCGGCAGCCGCTGATCGACTGGCTGAACGCCAAGTTCGCGAAAAACCCGGTCCTGGCGCAGGCCAACGTAGCCGCGCTCAATGCCGGGCATGCTTACGGAGAGACGGCTGAACTGGCCGGGCCGCTGAAGCGCCAGCACATCGACCCGGTGCCGAGCGCGCCGGGGCTCTACCGGACGATTACCGGCGCGGAGGCGATCTCCCTCGGCCTTGTCGCGGGATGCCAGCTTGCCGGGTTGCCGATGTTCTTCGGCGGCTATCCGATCACACCGGCCTCCGCGATCCTGCACCATCTGGTCAAGATGAAGGAGTTCGGGGTCACCACCTTCCAGGCCGAAGACGAGATCGCCGCGATCTGCTCCGCCATCGGCGCGAGTTACGCCGGGCAATTGGGGGTGACGTCCTCGTCCGGGCCCGGAATCGCATTGAAAGGAGAGGCCATGGGGCTGGCGGTGATGACCGAACTGCCGTTGGTCATCGTCAACTCGCAGCGCGGCGGGCCTTCGACGGGCTTGCCGACCAAGACCGAGCAGTCCGATCTCTACCAGGCGGTCTACGGGCGCAACGGCGATGCGCCGCTGCCAGTGATCGCGGCCTGCTCCCCGGCCGACGCCTTCGAATGCGCCATCGAGGCCTGCCGCATTGCCACCGGCTACATGACGCCGGTCATCCTGCTGACGGACGGCTATATCGGCAATGCCTCCGAACCCTGGAAAGTCCCCGATCCGGCTGGCTTTGCGCCTTTCCCCGTGGCGTTTCTGGAAGAGCCCAACGGCGAGTCGCGGGTGCTGCCCTACAAGCGCGACGAGCGCGGCGTGCGGCCGTGGATCAGGCCGGGCACGCCCGGTCTCATGCACCGCATCGGCGGCATCGAGAAGGCCGTCGATACCGGCAATATCGATTACGCTCCCGATGTCCATCAGGCCCAGACCGATGCGCGAAAGGCCCGGATCGACGGCATTGCGGCGGGCATTCCCCCTCAGGAAATCTGCCTGGGCGAAACGGAGGGCACGCTGCTCGTCATCGGCTGGGGCTCCACGTTCGGGCCGATCCATCAGGCCGTGCGCCGTGCGCGGAAGAAAGGGTACGCCGTCAGCCATGCCCAGGTTCGCCATATCTGGCCGCTGCCCGGGAATCTCGGCGAACTGCTAGCGGGCTTCGACCATGTGCTCGTGCCGGAAATGAACACGGGTCAGTTCAAGACCTTGCTGCGGGACCGGTTTCTGGTCGACGCCGTGCCGCTGAACAAGACCAGCGGCCAGCCTTTTGCCATCGCCGAACTGGAGTCGGCCATTGCGCGGTTCTTCGACGGCATCGCCGGCAACGAGGGCGGCGAAGTGGAGGTCAACGAGACCCAGCTTCCCGCTCCCGAGATTGAGCAGCCCTGAGACTTTCGAACGGAGATGCCCTCATGAACGACATGACCCCGATCGAGACCACGCTCAAGGACTGGGAGACTGACCAGGAAGTGCGCTGGTGCCCCGGCTGCGGCGACTATGCCATCCTAAAAGCCGTGCAACGGACCTTGCCGATGCTGGGAGCAGACCCGAAGAACACGGTCTTCGTCTCGGGCATCGGCTGTTCCAGTCGCTTTCCCTACTACGTCGAGAGCTATGGCTTCCATTCGATCCACGGCCGCGCACCTGCGGTGGCGACCGGCATAAAGCTGGCCAATCCTCAGCTCGACGTCTGGCTGGTCACCGGCGACGGCGACGGCATGTCGATAGGGGGCAATCACACCATGCATGTGCTGCGCCGTAATCTCGATTGCCAGATCATGCTGTTCAACAACGAGATCTACGGCCTGACGAAAGGGCAATATTCCCCAACCAGTCGTCCCGGCACACCTTCGCCGACCTCGCCGGCCGGATCGGTGGATCGGCCCGCCAGCCCCTGCGCCTTCGCGCTGGGTTCGGGTGCGCGTTTCGTGGCGCGCAGCTACGATGTCTCCAAGGATCTCTCCGAGGTGCTCATGGCCGCCTATCGCCACAAGGGTGCGGCCTTCATGGAGATTTTCCAGAACTGCATCGTCTACAACAAGGACCGTTTCGACGACTTCACCGACAAGGCCGTAGCCGCGGATATGCAGGTACAGTGCCGGGATGGAGAGCCCTTGCTCTATGCAAAGGAGACCCGCGGCCTTGCGCTCGATCCCGAGACGCTGTCGCTGCAAGCTGTCGACGTGGTTGACGGCGATTGGCAGGGCGCCGGAGTCTTGCGGCATAATGTGCGCAACCGCACGCTGGCCCACATGCTGGTGGAAATGCCCTTCGGTCCGTTCCCGATGGCGCTGGGCGTGATTCTCGACGATCCCGCGCCCACGTTCGAAAGCGCTGTCGTGGCCGAAAGGCAGGGGCTGATCGCGGGCAAGACGGCGGATCTCGGCAAATTGCTGGCCCGCGGGCAGACCTGGACCGTGCCTTGAAGCCAGGGACTCAGCTCTTGGCGTCAGCGAGATCGTCGGCGGCATGGATCACGGTGACGGCCGGTCGATAGAGGAGCGCGCTGGCCAGGAAGGCCCAGCCTGCGCCGCCCAGCCACCCGGCCATGACGTCGCTTGGCCAGTGGACGCCCAGCCATACCCGGCTCCAGGCGATCGCAAGGCTCAGGATCATGGCGCAGGCGATGAGCGTGTGGCGCAGCGAGGCTCGCGGACTCAGTGCGGCAAAAGCCAGGGCAAACGCGATATACGAAGAAGCGGCATTGAAGCTGTGCCCGCTGGGAAAGCTAGCCCCGCCGGCCGAGGTCAGGTGCGGCACGATCTCGGGGCGAGGCCGGCCGAACAGCGCCTTGAACCCCAGATTGACCAGGCTGGCGCTGATGACGGTCAATGCCAAGAGAACGCCTTCGCGCCGGCAGCGGAGCCAGAACAGCGCCACGACCGCCATGATCGTGTAGAGCTTCAGTTGCAGGAATCCGCCCATTGCGGTGAGATCCCGCACCCATTCCAGCAGCCAGGTCGGGCCGAGCGGCCGTAAATCCTGCGCGCGCCAGAACATCACACCGATCCTGTCGAAATGCGTCGTACGTCCGGCCGGCACCGCCCATGCGAAGAAGGCGAAAGCCGTCCAGCAGGTCGCGGCGGCGATGAGGGATTTGCGCGGATCGATGCGATGCCGCAGCAGGTTCGGTCTTTCGGAGGAGGCAGTCATTGGCTTAGGGAACGCCCATGGCAGACAAGCGTTCCGGCAGCATGAATCCCCCCATCATCGTGTGGCTGCGGCGCGACTTGCGCCTGTCCGACCAGCCTGCCATCGCCGAAGCGGCCAGCCAAGGCCCCGTCGTCCCGGTCTACGTCCTGGATGACGAGACGCCCAGGCATCGCAGCATGGGCGGTGCATCGCGTTGGTGGCTGCATCATTCGCTGAAAAGCCTGGACGCCGCGCTGCGGGACAAGGGCTCGCGTCTGATCCTGCGCAAGGGGCGGTGCGAGAACGTGCTGAAGGAAGTGGCCGACGAAGTGGGGGCCACGTCGGTCCACGCGCTGCACCACTACGAGCCCTGGTGGCGCAATGCCGAAAAGGCCGTGGGACAAGTGCTCGATCTGCACCTTCATCATGGCAATTACCTGGCGCCGGCCGGGTCGGTGATCAATGGTTCGGGACGGCCCTATAAGATCTACACGCCGTTCTGGCGGGCGCTGCACGAACGCCTGCCGCCGGTCGAACCGCATCCCCGGCCCGCAAGGATCGAGGCACCGGCGCACTGGCCCAAGTCCGATCGGCTCGCCGACTGGAAGCTGCTTCCGGCAAAGCCCGATTGGGCGGGCGGCATGCGCGAGATGTGGGAACCGGGCGAGGATGGGGCGAAGAAGCGGCTCCATGCTTTCGTAGAGGAAGCCTCCGCCTATGAAGCGCAGCGGAACCTGCCATCGGTCGACGGCACTTCCTTCCTTTCGCCGCATCTTCACTTCGGCGAAATCTCCCCGGCGCAAGTCTGGCATGCCGTGGCCGATGCCGGCGGCTCGGTGGAGACCTTCCTCGGCGAACTGGGCTGGCGCGATTATGCGCAGAACGTGATCCTGCAGTTCCCCGAATATGGCAGCCGTTCCGCGAAGGAGGATTTTTCGCACTTGCACTGGCGGACCGGGAAGCAGGCCGAATCGGATCTTGTTGCCTGGCAGCGGGGCAGGACCGGCTATCCGATCGTCGATGCCGGCATGCGCCAGCTCTGGCACACCGGTTGGATGCACAATCGGGTGCGGATGATCGTCGCCAGTTTCCTGATCAAGCATCTCCTGCTCGATTGGCGCGAAGGCGAGAAATGGTTCTGGGATACCCTGGTCGATGCGGACTACGGTTCCAACGCGGTGAACTGGCAGTGGGCCGCCGGTTCGGGCGTGGATGCGCAGATGTTCGTGCGGATCATGGCCCCGCTCAGCCAATCGGAGAAGTTCGACGCGGGCGCCTATATTCGCGAGTGGGTGCCCGAGCTTGCGGACCTGGACGACGCGGATATCCATGATCCCGCGTCGGACAATCGCCCTCGCGGCTATCCTGCCAAGCTCGTCGAGCACCGGGCGGGACGCGAGCGGGCCCTGGCCGCCTGGGCGAAGGCGAAAGACCGATGAGAGCGGGTTTCTAAGCAATTGCCCGCGGCCAATTTCCGGATAATATCCCGGATATGAATGCACAGGCGCCAGGCAGGGGTGAGGAACTGGTCGACGGCGGCCGCTCCATTGGCGTCGGCCCGCAGTGGCTGGCAAAACTCTGGTCTGGCGGTGTGTCGAGGGTTCTCGACAAGATCGATCAGGGTCTCCAGCGCGGATCGATAGAGGCGACCCTTCCCGGCGGCGAGACTCGCCTTCTCGGCGGAAGGGCGCCGGGATTCGAAGCCGTGGTTCAGATCAATAGCTGGCGCGCGCTGCTGCGCCTCGCCACGGCAGGCTCGGTCGGCTGGTATCAGGCCTGGGACGAAGGGGAATGGGAAAGCCCCGATCCGGTGCCGATCTTCGCGCTGTTCATGGACAATGCCGCGGGCCTGGGAAATGTCGGCCGCGCGCGCGGACCCTGGCGGATCGCGGCCAAGGCCTTGCATTGGCTGAACCGCAATACGCGATCCGGCTCGCTGCGGAACATCCACGTCCACTACGACCTCGGCAACGACTTCTACGAGCAATGGCTGGGCGAGACGATGCTCTATTCCAGCGGGATCTATCCGCGCGCCGGGGGCGGCCCCAATGCGCTCAGCCAGTTCGTCACCGAGCTTGACCTCGCGCAGTCGAACAAGATCGGCGCCATCGCCCACCGGCTTGCCATTCCCGAGGACGGTCGTGTTCTGGAAATCGGCTGCGGCTGGGGCACGCTCTCCGCCTTCCTCGCTGAAACCGAGGGCGCGCATGTCGATGCCATCAGCCTTTCGGACGCGCAGCTCGCCTATGCGCGGGATCGCTGGACCGGGCGAGTGGAGGGCGCGGGCGGGCGCGTGGATTTCCTGAAGCAGGACTACCGCGATGTCGAAGGCGCCTATGACGCCATTGCCTCGGTTGAGATGGTGGAGGCGGTGGGGCGGCAGTTCTGGCCCGATTTCCTCGACTGTGTGGCGCGGAACCTCAAGCCCGGCGGCCGCGCTGCGATCCAGTACATCGCGATTCGCGACGACATCTTCGAATCCTATGCCCGCAGCGCGGACTTCATCCAGACTTTCATCTTCCCCGGCGGCATGTTGATTCACGAACCGGAATTCCGCCGCCTGGCCGAGGAGCGCGGACTTTCGTGGGAGGACCGGCAGGGATTCGGGCTGGATTATGCCCGGACGCTCCACGAATGGCGCCGGAACTTCGAGGCCGCCGTTGCGGAAGGGAGGCTCCCCGCCGGCTTCGACGAGCGTTTCGTGCGCTTATGGCGCTTCTACCTGATGTATTGCGAGGGCGGCTTCATGGGCGGCGGAATCGACGTCGCCCAAGTTACCTTGGTCAAGCCGGGCTGAAGAATCGCTCAGCTTCCCTGGCCGCGCCACCGCGCAAGCACGTTTTCCAGAATGATCGGGTTCAGCAGCTGCTCGAACGCGCAGCCGACCAGCCCGTCTTCCCACCAGATGACTCGCGCGGGCAGGGCTTCCATTCCGGGCAGCGTCAGCCAGCAGTACGTGCCGGGGTGAATGCGGCTGATTGCCGTGGCCGAGAAGCCGGAAAGCGAGAGATCGCGCACGGCCGTCTGGAAACCCTTGGTGCCCGATGCCCGGAAACCGGCCGGAATCGAGATTCGCAGGCGAATCGCGCTGCGGTCTTCCTGGGCAGCGAGTTCGTAGATGTCTTGCGGGGATTTTGTCGTCATTGTCCCGAGACCCGTACATTGGAGCGGCGTGCATGATACGTCGTCAATGGGAAGAAATCAGGAAAGAGTTACCACCGCATTAAATCATGTGGTTAAAAATCGGCGGGAATGGTCTCGCGGTGGCCGCTTTCGAAGGGTTCCGCCAGCAGCGAGACAAGCCTTTCGGCCACGGCTTCGGGCGGTTTCACCGATGCCGGCGCTTCGCCCGGATAGGCACGGGCACGCATCGCCGTGCGGGTGGCGCCGGGGTTGACGATGGCCACGCGCAGCTTCGCGATGTTGCGGCTTTCCTGCGCATAGCAATCCAGCAGAACCTCGAACGCGGCCTTGGTGGCGGCATAGGCGCCCCAGAACGCGCGGGGTGCGGTGGCGACGGTGGAGGTCATGCCGATCAGGCGCGCATCGTCGCTCTTGCGCAGCAGCGGATCGAAATTGGCGATCAGCGCCTGCGTGGCGAGGACATTCGTGGTGAGTGCCTTGTTGAAGGCGCGCTGGTCGATATCGGCCACGCTCGTCAGTTCCGGCAGGACCGCGGCATTGGCGACGAGAATGTCGAGCTTGCCCCAGCGCTGCGACACGGCGGTCGCCAGGCGGGCGATGCCGTCCGATTCGACGAGGTCGACCGGCGCGATCGTCGCCGCGCCGCCGGCCTGGTAGATCCGGTCCTCGATCGCTTCCAGTGCCTTGGTGTCGCGCCCCGTCAGCAGGACGTGTGCGCCCGCCGAAGCGAGTGCGAGCGCGGTGGCCGCACCGATCCCCCGGCTGGAGCCGGTGACGAGCGCGACCTGACCTTCGAACGGCTTGCCGCCAATACTTTCGCTCACGCTGCGTTGAGCTCCCCGGAGAAGCGCTCGGCGAAGTCCGTCAGCTTGGTGGGATATTCGCCCGAGAAGCAGGCATCGCAGAACTGCGGGCGCTTCTTGTTGCGCTTTTCCTCGCCGACCGCACGGTAGAGACCGTCGATCGAGACGAAGGCGAGGCTGTCAGCCTTGATGAAGTCCGCCATGGCCTGGATGTCCATGTTGGCGGCCAGCAGCTTCGAACGTTCCGGCGTGTCGACGCCGTAGAAGCACGAATGCTCGGTCGGCGGGCTGGCGATACGCATGTGCACTTCGGCAGCGCCCGCGTCGCGCATCATCTCGACGATCTTCATCGAGGTGGTGCCGCGCACGATCGAATCGTCGATCAGGATGATGCGCTTGCCTTCGACGATGGCGCGGTTGGCATTGTGCTTGCGCTTCACGTCCGCGTGGCGGGCCGCGTCACCCGGCTGGATGAAGGTACGGCCGACATAGTGCGAGCGGATGATGCCGAGCTCGAAGGGAATGCCCGATTGCTGGGCATAACCGATGGCGGCAGGCACGCCGCTGTCGGGAACCGGGATCACCACATCGGCGGCGGCCGGCGCTTCTTTGGCCAGTTCCATGCCGATTTGCTTGCGCACCTGGTAGACCGAGCGGCCGTCCATCACCGAATCGGGTCGGCTGAAGTAGACGTGCTCGAAAATGCAGGGGCGCGGGGCCGGATTGCCGAAGGGGCGGTGGCTGGAGATCGTGCCCTTGTGATCGACCTGGACCAGTTCGCCCGGCTCGATCGAGCGGATGAACTCGGCGCCGATCACGTCGAAGGCCACGGTTTCCGAGGCGAACACGGTGGCGTCACCGATGCGGCCCATGACCAGCGGGCGGATGCCCAACGGATCGCGGCAGGCGATCATGCCCTCTGCCGTCATGCAGATGAGCGAATAGGCGCCTTCCACCATGCGCAGCGCGTCTACGAACCGGTCGAGCAGCGTGGGATAGCGGCTGGTGGCGACGAGGTGGATGATCACCTCGGTGTCGGAGGTCGACTGGAAGATCGAGCCTTTCGACACGAGATCGCGCTTCAGCGTCATCGCGTTGGAAATGTTGCCGTTATGGGCGATCGCGAAACCGCCCGCGGCCAGATCGGCGAAGAGCGGCTGCACGTTGCGCAGCCCGGATCCGCCGGTCGTGGCATAGCGGACATGGCCGGAAGCCATGGTGCCGGGCAGGGTATCCAGCTCGCGCTGGGAGAACACCTGCGCCACGTGGCCGAGGCCGCGGTGGGAGTGGAACTCCTCGCCGCTGAAACTGGTAATGCCCACGGCCTCCTGGCCGCGGTGCTGCAAGGAGTGAAGCCCGGCCGCGGCGATGTTCGCCGCGTCCTTGGAGCCGATTACGCCGAAAACGCCGCACTCTTCGCGCAGCTTGTCCCCGTCGGCGTCTCGAAAGGGATGTGTCATGTTCATGGATGTCGTCCGGGCTGCTGGCGCGCCAAAATCGCCCGCGCATTTGGAGCGTGTTGCCCGTAAATGCAAGGGGGTCGAACGCCTCCGGTTCGGCAAGGGCGTCTGCGCCAGCTTCGTGACGGCATAATGACAGCCCCGATCCGCGGGAACCGGGGCCTCTCAGAAGCATTGTGATCGACCGTTGGGGCTCTCTGGACTTTTGCCTGTGCGTTCAGCACCGCGTCACCTCGGGCAGGCGATCAGCTTGCCAGTCTTCCTACTTCTGCTTAATGCCGGGCCATCTGCCCGATCACAGACGGACCCGTCGCTTGATCCTATCCCCTTTCGAATGGACCATCGCCAAGCGCTACATGCTGCCCGGAAAGGGCGAGCGCTTCATTGCCCTGGTTGCCGGCATCAGCCTGGTGGCCGTGATGCTGGGCGTCGCCGCGCTGGTCATCGTCATGAGCGTCATGAACGGCTTCCGCGCGGAACTGTTCGACAAGATCGTGGGGCTGAACGGCCATGCGATCATCCAGGCCTATGGCGGCCGGCTGGACGACTGGCAAAGCGTGCTGAAGGATGTCCGCGCGACTCCGGGCGTGGTCAAGGCCTCGCCGCTGATCGACCAGCCCTTGATGACCACCTTCAACGGCCGCGTGGAAGGCATCCTCGTGCGCGGCAACACCCAGGAGGATCTCGCGCGGCTCAAGGACAAGGTCCAGTCGGGCAACCTCGGCGAACTGGCGCCCGGCAGCGACAACGTGGCAATCGGCTCGCAGCTTGCGCAGAATCTCGGGGCGCAAGTGGGCGACACTATCACGGTGATCAATCCTTTGGGCCGCTCCACGCCGTTCGGCACGGTGCCGCGCCAGATCGCCTATCGCGTGGCGGCGATCTTCGAGATCGGCATCTACGATTACGACAAAGCCTATGTGGTCATGCCGATCAAGGATGCGCAGACGCTCATGCTGACGGGCGACACCATTGGCATGATTGAGGTGACCACCACCGATCCTGACCGGGTCGGCGAAATCCTTGCCCCGCTCGAACGCCAACTGAAGGGCCGGGCGATCGTAACCGACTGGAGGACTATTAACGCCTCCCTGTTCGAGGCGCTGGCGGTGGAGCGCGTGGCGATGTTCGTCGTGCTCTCGATCATCGTGCTGGTGGCCGTGTTCAACATCCTGTCGTCGTTGATCATGCTGGTGCGCGCCAAGACGCGCGACATCGCGATCCTGCGGACGATGGGAGCGACCCGGCGTTCGCTGCTCAAGGTTTTCGTGACGACCGGCTTCTGCATCGGCGTGCTGGGAACGCTGGCGGGCGTGCTGCTGGGCATCGTGTTCCTCTACTTCCGCCAACCGATCGTTCATTTCGTGGAGATCGTGACCGGCCAGAACCTCTGGGATCCCTCGATCCGGTTCCTGACCGAGCTGCCCTCGCGCCCGGACCCCGTGGAAATCGCGGTGATCTGCGTGATGGCCCTGATCTTCAGTTTTCTCGCCACGCTCTATCCCGCCTTCAAGGCGGCGAGCACCGATCCCGTGCAGGTGCTGCGCTATGAATGATACCGTCCATGCTTCCGCCAATGGAGCGGTCGTCCGCCTCGACAAGCTGACGCGCAGCTTCGAGCAGGGCGGCGTGACCATCGATGTCCTGCGCGGCGTTGACCTCGACGTTCGCCCCGGAGAGATCGTTGCCCTGCTCGGGCCTTCGGGTTCGGGCAAGTCGACCATGCTCCAGGCCATCGGCCTTCTCGAAGGCGGTTTCGGCGGGCGAATCGAGATCGCCGGCATCGATGCGTCGAAGCTCGGCAAGGACCGCCGCGCGGCGGTTCGGCGCGACCATATCGGCTTCGTCTACCAGTTCCACCACCTCCTGCCGGACTTCAACGCGATCGAGAACGTGGTCCTGCCGCAGCTCATCACCGGCAAGCCGCGCGAGGAGTGCGAGGAGCGCGCGCGCGAATTGCTGAGCGCGCTTGGGTTGGGGCAGCGCCTCGAACACCGGCCGAGCAAGCTCTCGGGCGGCGAGCAGCAGCGCGTCGCCGTGGCCCGTGCCCTGGCCAACAAGCCGCGCCTCGTGCTGGCCGACGAACCGACCGGCAATCTCGACGAGACCACCGCCGACACCGTGTTCGCGCAGTTCCTCGAACTGGTGCGCGGACAGGGCAGCGCGGCGCTTGTGGCTACCCACAACGAGCGGCTGGCTGCAGCCATGGACCGGGTGGTAAGACTCCACGAAGGGGTGCTGGCCTGACCCGGCCGGGATAAAGCTCAGGGAACATTGCGCGATTCCTGCGCGTTTCATGGGCCGAGGCAAGACGCGCGAAAGGAGCAACATATGAGCGACTTTCCCACCACCATCCAAGGCATTCCGGCTGGCGACAGCCCCGGATGGAACGACGGTGCGGAACTGCACAAGGCCACTGATGGCAGTGGTCTGTTCAACGTATTCAAGGCGATACGCCGAGATACGGTGGCCAATCTGATTCGCTACGTGATGCACCTCCCAGAGGCGGATCAGGTGAATTATTCCGTTCAGAAGGACGGTGACAGGCTGCTGGAAATCGGGGACATACGCCGTCTTTATCGAAGGACGGACTTCCCCCATGGCGTCACCAGCTGATCTCCGAACGATTGCGGATTTCGAAGTGGCCTTGCCCGGCGGTGAGACGGTAAGTCTCGCCGACAGGCTCGGCCAAGTGCTGCTTGTGGTCAACACGGCCAGCAAGTGCGGTTTCACGCCGCAATATGCCGGACTGGAAGCGCTCTGGCAGAAATATCGGGACCGCGGCTTCGAGGTCATCGCCTTTCCGTGCAATCAGTTCGGCGGGCAGGAACCGGGCTCGGCCGAGGACATCGCCTCGTTCTGCGAAGTGAACTTCGGCCTCTCGTTCCCGCTCATGGGCAAAGTGGACGTCAATGGAGACGATGCCGCGCCTATCTGGACATGGTTGAAGCGCGAAGCGCCGGGTCTGCTCGGCAGCAAGTCCGTGAAATGGAACTTCACCAAGTTCCTGATCGGCCGCGACGGCAAGGTCGTGCGTCGCTACGCTCCCACCGATAAGCCAGAGAGCCTGGAAAAGGACATCGAGGCGCTGCTCTGAGCGAGCAGCGCCTTCTTTCGTCCTGCCATCCGGCTCAATAGTAGAAGGCGTTGTAGATCACATCGACCACGCGGCGCGTGGTGCGGTTCACCAGCAGCAGGTCGGGGCCGTAGCGCACCCAGTAATAGCCCGGGGGCGGCGGGCCGACGCCGACCATCGAATAGTCCTGGAACAGATAGGCCGAGGACAGGAAGATGGCCGGCAGGACCATCCGCACCGTCCATCGCCGATAGCTGTAGCCCCGCGGATAGCGGTACGGCGGCGCGCGCATCGGGCGGAACGTGCTCGGCCTTCCTGCGCCTGGACGATGGGGCTGGGAGACGACGGGCGGACGCGGATAGCCCGGTTGGCCGGGGCGGTTGCCGCTGCCCGGCTGACCCGGGCGATAGCTGCTGCCCGGCTGGCCCGGGCGATAGTTGCCACCCGGCTGTCCCGGGCGATTGCCATTGCCGGGCTGGCCGGGGCGATGGTCTCCACCGGGTTGCCCCGGTCGATTGCCGCCGCCCGGTTGTCCCGGCCGATTGTCGTTGCCGCCACCGGGCCGACTCGGCTGCGTCTGGTTGCCGCCGGGGCGGGTAGGCTGCGGTTGAGGCTGCGGGCGGCTTCCTCCTGCGCCGGGCTGGCCGGGTCCAGAGGGGCGATTCGAACCACCCGACGGTGGCCGCGCGCCCTGGCCCTGCGATCCGCCGGGACGATTCTGCTGTGCCATGGCTGCGAACTCCAGAGGCAGCAGGCCTTCCGGTGCGAGCAGCAGGGGAACGAAAGCGAGATAGGCGAACTTCATTCACACGTCTCCAGAACAGCCGATCCGGCATAAGACGAAAACGCCGAAAACGGCGTGGGTTGTGCATGAATCAATGGTTCTTGAAGACACCGGGTCGGGACTTCCGGCAAGGACAGGAACGGGCCGAACATGACGCGATTCCGCCCGACTTTCAAGGCGCTCCGACAGCAGCAGGGCCTGTACCCGCTCGTCGGAATCCAGCCATCCGGCGCGAGACCGGACCGTTTCGGAGCCATCGCGATCCCTTTCCCCCGGCTTATCCCCAGACGCGCCTTGATCGGGGCATAGGGCAATGCCTAAATTCCCCGGATGGCCCATGCATCCTTCGTACCTCTGCGCATCTTCTCAAGTTTCACGATGCTGGACGGCGCGATCGATCCCAAGGCCGCGGCGAAGCTGGCCAAGGAACGCAAGTTTCCGGCCGCCGCCATCTGCGATCGTAACGGTCTCTACGGTGCCCCCACTTACGCGCAGGCCTGCAAGGGAGCCGGCGTCCAGCCCATCGTCGGCACCTTCCTCGCCGTCGCGCGGCCGGGGGTGGTGGCACAGGGGCAGGACCTGCCGATCGACTGGCTCGCGCTCTTCGCCCAGAGCGAGGCCGGCTGGCTGAACTTGTGCGATCTCGTCAGCCGCGCGCACCTGGAGCGTCCGCTGGAGCTCGACCCGCATGTCACGCTGGAATCGCTGCGCGGCCACACCGATGGCCTGATCTGTCTGACCGGAGGCAGCGAAGGCGCGCTGACCCGGCTCTATGCGGCGGGCAAGTTCGAAGCCGCGGAAAGCTATTGCGACAGCCTGCAAGCCCTGTTCGGCGACCGGCTCTATATCGAGATCACCCGCACCGGCGAGCAAGTCGAGGACGAGAGCGAGGAAGACCTGATCGCGCTGGCCTATGCGCGCGATATTCCCCTCGTCGGCACTAACCCCGCGCAATATGCCGAAGCGCAGTTCCACGCCGCGCACGATGCGATGCTCTGCATCGCCAATTCCACGCAAGTCGACGCGCCGGAGCGTCCCCGGTCCTCGTCCGAACGCTGGGTCAAGCCTGCGGAGACGATGCAGGAACTGTTCGCGGACCTGCCGGAGGCGCTGGCCAATACGCTCGTCGTCGCGCAGCGCTGCGCCTACATGCCGCCGCGCCGCAAGCCGCTGCTGCCCAGCCTTGCCGGCGACCTTGAGGGCGAGGCGCGGATGCTGGCGGACAATTCCCGCGCCGGCCTTGCCAGCCGTCTCGCGCCCTATTGGCCGGACGTTACCGAGGAAGAACTCGATGCCGCCATGGCCCTTCAGGGCGAAGAGCGCGAAGCTGCCTATCGCGAACTGGCCGAGCGCGGCGTCACCGAGGATTTCCTCGACTATGCCAAGCGCCTCGATTTCGAAGTGCAGATCATCGTCGGCATGGGCTTCCCCGGCTACTTCCTGATCGTTGCCGACTTCATCAAGTGGGCCAAGGACAACGACATTCCGGTGGGACCGGGCCGTGGTTCGGGCGCGGGCTCGCTGGTCGCCTGGGCGCTGACCGTCACTGACCTCGATCCCCTGAAGCTGGGCCTGCTGTTCGAACGCTTCCTGAACCCGGAACGCGTCTCGATGCCGGACTTCGACATCGACTTCTGCGAAACCCGCCGCGGCGAGGTGATCCGCTACGTCCAGCGCAAGTACGGGCACGATCACGTCGCCCAGATCATCACTTTCGGCAAGATGAAGGCCCGCGCCGTGCTGCGCGACTGCGGCCGTATCCTTCAGATGGGCTACGGCCGCGTCGACAGTCTCTGCAAGATGGTGCCGAACCATCCGACCGACCCGTGGACGCTCACCGATGCGCTGCATGGCCGCAAGCAGCATGGCGTCACCAAGGATCCGCCGGTCGCGGAATTCCGCCGCGAATACGATGTCGACCGCGAGGTGAAGCGCCTGGTCGACCTGGCGGTTCAGTTGGAGGGTCTGCCCCGCAACTCGTCGACTCACGCGGCGGGCGTCGTCATCGGCGACCGTCCGCTGGCGCAACTGGTGCCGCTCTACCGCGACCCGCGCTCGGACATGCCGGTGACGCAGTTCGACATGAAGTCGGTGGAGGATACTGGCCTCGTCAAGTTCGACTTCCTCGGCCTGAAGACGCTTTCAGTGCTGAAGAAGGCCTGCGACCTGCTGGAACGGCGCGGCATCACGATCAACCTCTCGACGCTCGCCTGGGACGATGCGGCCGTTTACGAACTGCTGAAGCGCGGCGACACCGTGGGCGTGTTCCAGCTGGAATCGGAAGGGATGCGCCGCACGCTGGCGGCCGTGAAGCCCACCAATTTCGGTGACATCATCGCGCTCGTCTCGCTCTACCGTCCCGGCCCGATGGACAACATTCCGCTGTTCGGCAGGCGCAAGAACGGGCTCGAATCGATCGAGTATCCGCACGACAAGCTGGCCGGTATCCTGGGCGAGACTTACGGGATCTTCGTCTATCAGGAACAGGTCATGCAGGCCGCGCAGATCCTGGCAGGTTATTCGCTCGGCGATGCCGACCTTCTGCGCCGCGCCATGGGCAAGAAAGTCCAGGCGGAGATGGACAAGCAGCGCCAGCGCTTCGTCGATGGCTGCAAGGAGGTTTCCGGGATCGAGGCGGGCAAGGCCAACGAACTGTTCGACTTGATCGACAAGTTTGCCGGCTACGGCTTCAACAAGTCGCACGCCGCCGCCTACGCGCTGCTCGCCTATCACACCGCCTGGTTCAAGGCGCATTACCCGCACGAATTCTACGCCGCCTCGATGTGCTTCGACATGCACCAGTCGGAAAAGCTCGCGATCTTCGTCGATGACGCCCGGCGCAACGGCATTCAGCTCGCAGCGCCCGACATCAACATGTCGGAAGCCGAATTCTGCGTGGAGGAAACGCCGGACAGCCACGCGGTGCGCTATGCCCTCGCGGGTATTCGCAATGTCGGCGAGAAGGCGATGGACGCCATCGTTGCCGAGCGCGAGGCGAACGGCAAGTTCGTCAGCCTCGACGACGTGTTCAGGCGGGCACCTGCCGGCTCGATGAATCGCCGCCAGCTCGAAAGCCTGGCCGCTGCCGGCGCTTTCGACGCCCTGGAGCCGAATCGCGCCAAAGTCCTGGCCAATGCCGATACCCTGCTGGCGGAAGCGGATCGCTCCTCGCGAGAGCGGAACAGCGCCCAGCATGGCCTGTTCGGCGGGGACGATCATGTCGAGCAGGGCTTGCGCTTCGTGGATGCGGACCCTTGGAACCGCATGGACCAGATGGCCAAGGAGCGGGAGACTTTCGGCTTCTACTTCGCCGCTCATCCGGTGGAGCAGTTCCGCGCCGTGGCCTCGGCCAACGGGGCGCGGACCTATTCCAGCCTCATGAACGGCGGCGGGGCAGGGCGCACGGATGCGGTCATGGCGGCCATGGTCGAGAACGTGCAGAAACGGAAGACGCGCCGTGGCAAGGACTTCGTCATGGCCGACTTCTCGGACCAGTCGGGCAATTTCTCTGCCTCCTGCTTCGAGGAAAGCCTGGTCGAGAACTTCGTCAGATGGTCGAAAGAGGGCGCATGCGTGCTGCTCAATGTCGAACTCGACAGCCCCAGCCCGGACGAACCGCCGCGTGTGACGGTGCGGGGCGCGCGGCCGCTCAACGAAGTGAAGGCGGGGGCCCGCATGCTGCTCACGCTCGACATAGACCGGGTGGAAGCCGTGCAGGAACTGGCGATGCTCATGCGGCCGGGAGCGCCGGGCTGCGGTGAAGTGGTGGCAGTGCTGGATCTGGGCGAGGGGCGCCGGCAGAAAGTCCGGCTGGGACGGGATTTCGCGCTCGACGGCGAATTCGCCGAGCACCTTGCCAGTGTGGCAGGGATCTCCAACGTGTCGCTGATCGCACGAAGGGGGCCGGAAGGCCTTCGCCGCGCGGCCTGACCGCATACCCCCTCGATCCGTCCGTCTGCCGCGCGGCCGGTCGCGGCAGCTTGCTATCAGGGGCAAACTGCACCTACCTTTTGCCTTGGCGGGCCTTCCTCCAGGGGGCAGCCGCAGGAAGAGGGGGGCACCTGATGCTTGGGGCGATGCAGGAATGGGACCTTCGCGTTACGGGGCTGCTCGATCACGCCGCGCGCGAGCACGGCACGCGCGAGATCGTCACGCACTGGGTCGACGGCAGCGAAACCCGAACGGACTGGGCCGGTATCAGGCACGATGCCCTGAAGATGGTGCAGGCGCTGCGGCGGCTGGACATCTATCCCGGAGACCGCGTGGCGACGCTGGCGATGAACCACGGGCGGCACCTTGCGGCCTGGTTCGGGGTGACCGGCGCGGGCTGTGTGCTCCATACCCTCAACCCTCGGCTTTTCGAGGAACAGCTCGCCTGGATCGTCAACGACGCATCCGACCGCGTCTTGATCTACGACGCGGCGTTCCAGTCCATCGTCGAACGCCTGCTGCCGCGGTGCCCCTCCATCGCCCATGCCATCTGCTTCGATTCGGCGGCATTCGGGCCCTGTTTCGATGACTGGATCGGGCTGGAGGACGGCCGGGCGCTCTGGACGCCGGGAGCCGAGCGCGATGCCTGCATGCTGTGCTATACCAGCGGCACGACCGGGCATCCCAAAGGGGTGCTCTATTCCCACCGCTCCAACGTGCTCCACACCCTGGCGATCATTGCACCGTCCTGCCTGGCCCTGGAGCCGCGATCCTGCGTCCTGCCGGTGGTGCCGATGTTTCATGCGAACGATTGGGGGCTGCCCTGGGCCTGTGCTGCGGTCGGCGCGAAGATGGTCTGGTGCCAGACCAGCGAGGCTGAGACGCTCTGCGACCTCCTGCGAAACGAAGCGGTCACCCATGTGGCCGGGGTACCGACGGTCTGGTTCTCGATGTTCGCGCACCTCGACAGCACGGGCAGGGACATGCCGCCTATCCGCCAGGCCCTTTCGGGCGGCGCCGCCGTACCACCGAGCGTGGTCGAGCGGCTGATGCGTGCCGGCGTGCGCGTGGTCCAGGCTTGGGGCATGACGGAAACCTCGCCGATCGCAACGGTCACTTACGAACCGGCCGGATGGGACGAGATGACCTTCGAGGAGCAGGTCCTGGTCAAGAGCTTCCAGGGCCGCCCGCTCTACGGCAGCGAAGTCCGCATCGTCCCTCTCGCCGGAGAGGAGGAGGCAGGCGGCGAGGCAGACGGCATCGAGGTAGGGGGCATCGGAGCGGAGGGCAGGGCATCGTCCGGCGCCCTGCAAGTGCGCGGTGCCTGGACCGTACGCCGCTATTTCGGTGCCGAGGAGGACTGCGTAGACAGCGATCAGTGGTTCGATACCGGCGACGTGGCCGCGATCCAGCCCGACGGCGCCTTGCGGATCACGGACCGCACCAAAGATCTCATAAAATCCGGCGGCGAGTGGATCAGTTCGGTCGAACTCGAAAATGCCGCCGTGGCGCATCCCGATGTCATGGAAGCGGCGGCCATCGGCATTTCGCATCCAAAATGGGACGAGCGGCCGCTGCTGGTCGTCATCCGCAGACCGGAAAGCGCGATCGACGAGCGTCAGCTATTGGCATTCCTGGCGGGCCGGGTGGCCAGGTGGTGGTTGCCGGACGCGATCGAATTCGTGTCCGACATACCCCACACCGGCAGCGGGAAGATCAGCAAGAAAGACCTGCGCGAACGCTTCCGGGGGTATCGCCTGCCGGATTGACCGTTCAGCAGGATCCCTCAGTTACCGTCGTTCTTCTGGACGTTGTCGGCAGCGTTCTCTGCCGCGTTGCCGACCTTGTTTGCGGCCGAGCCGACATTGTTGGCCGCTTCGGTGATGGCATCGTCCTTGGCGGTTTCGCTCTGCGTGCCCTTGCTGAAGAGGTAGATGCCGCCGACAACCGCGATTAGCAGGATCAGCGCCATCACGATGCCCGTCGCTCCTCCCGATGATCCGCGTTCGCGGATGATCGTCGTGGTGGTGGTCGGAGCTTCGGGCGCGCGTTCGGTCGTTACGGTTTCATCGGCCATGACAGCCTCCTGTCCATTTTTATCGTTGGGCAGGGAACGCGCGAGGATGGTTTTCGGTTGCGGAGCGCCTCAGACGGTCACGCGCACCTGGCTCGCTTCACCGACGCGGACATGGACCTGGTAATAGTACTTGCCGGAGGGCCTGCCGTCGGAGGAAAAGTTGATCCGCACCTGCTGGGCAACTCCGCGCACCACGATCCGGCGCTTCTGAAGCCGCTTGCGGACCTGGTCGAGATCGACCGTGCCGATGAAGGCCTGCATAGCCGCAGGCGTCATGGCCACGGTCAGGCAATTGCGGTCGCGGTAGTCGTCTTCGGAGTTGAGGTAGAACAGTCCGTTCTGCTGCCCGACTTCGACGACGGGCATTTCGAACATGCCGGCCACCCCGGCTTTTTCGCCGAGATAGGAGGCATACGTTACCGCCTCGATAGCGGAAAGGCATCCCCGGGCGCAGGAAAGTGCGCGGAAGGCCGTTGGTGCGGCTGCGGTGCGAGTTGTCTCGACAGGGGTGGCTGGGGCAGAGGAAGAGGCAGGCGGAGCGGCTGGGGTGGAAGCCGCCGGCGCGACGGTGGTGGCAAAAAGAGCGAGAGTTGCCAGCAACATGGAATCAGCCTCCACCTGTATTTCGAAACGAAGGCTATAGCAGCGAAAGTTGACCGTCCAGCGACGGCCGGCGGAAGGACGTGCTGTCCAGCAGGATCGCCGGTTTCGCGAATCCCATGCGGGTCATCGCCACCTTGAATCGCCTGCGGAACAGATCGGCCCAGACGCCGGTGGGGCGCATGCGGGTGAAGAAATCCGGATCGTTGTCGCGGCCGCCGCGCAGAGATTGGATCGTGGCCATGACTTTGCCCGCCCGATCCGGAAAATGCACATCCAGCCATTCGCGGAACAGGGGCGCCACTTCGTGGGGCAGGCGGACCATGATCCATGTCGCGCGGTCGATACCCTTATCCTTCGCGGCATGAAGTATGTCTTCGAGGAACTGATCGGTAATCGAGGGAATGACCGGCGCAATCGAAACGTGGGCGGGCACGCCCGCATCCGCCAGACGCCCCAGCGCGGCGATGCGCTTGGCAGGCGCAGCCGCTCGCGGTTCCAGCAGGCGCGAAAGCTTCGGATCCATGCTCGTCACCGATATGCCCACTTCCACCAGCTTCAGCCTGGCCAATTCCGCGATCAGGTCGAGATCCTGCAGAACCCGGTCCGATTTGGTGGTGATCGTTACCGGATGCCGCGTTTCCAGGCAGACTTCGAGCACACTGCGGGTGATCCGATAGCGGCTTTCGATCGGCTGGTAAGGGTCGGTATTGGTGCCCATGGCGATGGGAGCGGGGCGATAGCCAGGCTTCGCCAAAGTCTGGCGCAGCAACCGTGCCGCATCCGGCTTGGCGAAGAGCTTCGTTTCGAAATCGAGGCCGGGGGAAAGGTCGTGATAAGCGTGGGTCGGCCGCGCGAAGCAGTAGATGCAGCCATGCTCGCATCCCCGGTAAGCGTTGATCGAGCGGTCGAAAGGGATGTCCGGAGACTTGTTGAACGACAGGATCGAGCGAGGATGCTCCTCGGTAACTGTCGTGGCCGGGTGCCGCGCCGGACCGTCGATCTCTTCCGCGGCATCCATCCAGTCTCCGTCGCTCTCCCGCTGCGGCAGGTTGAAACGCCGGCTGGCCTGGCCGCTGACGGCACCTCTTCCTTTTTGGATTGGCCCAGGAACTCGCATGTGATTCGTATGAACAAAAAGAGAACAAAATGCAACCCGAAGCCGTTCGGTTGATATTGCTCCGGCCAGCCCCTAGGCAGGCCCGACAAGCAAAGGGAAATCCGATGGCAGGCGCAGCGCGCAGGATAGGGGCCGAGACATCCGCGACGCGAGCGCGCATCGTCACGGCGACCGTGGAATTGATCCGGGACGAAGGCTATGCCGCCGCCAGCACGCGGCGCGTGGCCGCGCGCGCAGGGCTCAAGCCGTCGCTGGTGCATTATTATTTCCCCACCACGGACGATCTGCTTCTGGAAGTGTGCCGCCAGGGCGCGGCGGACAGCGACCAGATGATCGAGGAAGCCCTGGCCTCCGCCGATCCCGTTCGGGCGCTCTGGGGGTTCTTCGTGGATACCAGCCGGACGGCCATGTCCGTCGAATTCATGGCCCTGGCCAACCATCGTCCGGCCGTGCGCGAAAAGATGGCCGAGCACAGCATCGCCATGCGCCGCCGCCAGGTCGAGATCCTGGAGCGCCTGCTGGGCGATCGGCTGAAGGCCGTGGAGGGTTTCGACCCGGCCGGGCTCACCGTGATCCTTGCCGGTATCGGCCGTTGCATCGTGATGGAGGAAGGGCTGGGCGCCGAGATGGGCCACGAACAGGCGCGCCGCATCGTCGAATCCTGGCTTGACCGCCTGCAGGGCGCGGGCTGACTTTCGCAAGGGCGATCCATCGCCGCTACGCGCTCGCGCCGATTTGAACAGGCGTTCAGGCCGTGATATTGGAACTCTCGTGAGCCGCTGATTCAGCGGGCCCAATATGACGGGAGAATTCCAGGATGTCGGTCGAGACCCAGACCAGGCTGAAGGCCGAAGAGATCAAGCCGAAGATCGGTAGCCGCGTGCTCAACAGCAGGGAAGACCTGCTCGCCGGAACGGTGGCCACCGAAATCCGCGAGCTGCTGGAAGCGCGCGGCGTGCTCGTGTTCCCGCAAGTGAATTTCACCGACGAGGAACAGGTCGCCTTCACCAAGACGCTCGGCACGTTCGCGCCCGAGCGGAAGGGCGGCGAGGAGGTGATTTCGAAGATCACCCTCGACGCCAAGGAAAACCCGATGAGCGCCGAGTACCTCAAGGGCTCGCTTTATTGGCACATCGACGGCACCCGCAACGATGTGCCCATCCTGGCCTCGCTGCTGTCTTGCCGCGTGCCCAGCCCCCGCGGCACGGGCAACACCGGCTTCGCGAACACTTACGCCGCTTTCGAGGAACTGCCGGCGGACAAGCAGGCCGAATACGAGCAGTACCGCATGATCCACGGCCCCTGGGCCAGCCTCTTCTATTACGAGCCCGAGCCTAGCCTCGCCAAGTTGCAGGGCTATGCGCAGATCGGTGAGCAGGAACTGCCGCTCGTCTGGAAGCACAAGTCTGGCCGCAAGAGCCTGGTGATCGGCTGCACTTCGGCGCAAGTGGTGGGCAAGTCCGCGCTGGAGAGCGCGATGATCATCCATGGTCTGCGCGAATGGGCGACGGGGCCGGAGTTCACTTATAGCCACGAGTGGGAAGTGGGCGATCTCGTCATGTGGGACAACACCGGCACCATGCACCGGGCCGAGGCCTATGACCCCACTTGCGGCCGCATGATGCATCGCACCAAGCTCGAAGGCGAAGAACCCTTCGAATAAGCGACAGCCCGCAAGGCGGCGTCGCCGCTCGAAGGGACAAGAAAAAACCCTCCACCTGCGAAGGCGGAGGGTTTTTTGTACCCCAGGTCCGAAGACCCGGGGCTTGGATGCGAAAGGCTCAGGCCCAGGCAGCCATCTTGGTTTCGAGGTTCTGCACGATGGCCTCGAAGAACTGCTCGGTGGTCATCCAGTTCTGGTCCGGACCGATCAGCAGCGCGAGGTCCTTGGTCATCTTGCCGCTTTCGACGGTTTCGATGCAGACCTGTTCCAGCGTCTCGGCGAACTTCACGACTTCCGGGGTCTCGTCGAACTTGCCGCGATAGGCGATGCCGCGCGTCCAGGCGAAGATCGAGGCGATCGGGTTGGTCGAGGTGGCCTTGCCCTGCTGGTGCTGGCGGTAGTGACGGGTCACGGTGCCGTGGGCGGCTTCCGCTTCCACGGTCTTGCCGTCGGGCGAGAGGAGGACCGAGGTCATCAGGCCGAGCGAGCCGAAGCCCTGTGCAACGGTGTCCGACTGGACGTCGCCGTCGTAGTTCTTGCAGGCCCAGACGAACTTGCCCGACCACTTGAGCGCCGAGGCGACCATGTCGTCGATCAGGCGGTGCTCGTAGGTGATGCCGGCGTCCTTGAACTTGGCGGCAAAGCCTTCGTTGTCGAAGACTTCCTGGAACAGGTCCTTGAAGCGGCCGTCATAGGCCTTGAGGATCGTGTTCTTGGTCGAGAGGTAGACCGGCCAGCCCAGGTTGAGGCCGTAGTTGAACGAGGCGCGTGCGAAGTCGCGGATCGATTCGTCGAGGTTGTACATCGCCATGGCGACACCCGGAGCCGGGAAATCGAACACGTCGAGGTCGATCTTCTCGCCGTTTTCGCCGTCCCACACGAGGCGCAGCTTGCCGGCGCCCGGGATCAGGGTGTCGGTGGCCTTGTACTGGTCGCCGAAAGCGTGACGGCCGACGACGATCGGGTCGGTCCAGCCCGGAACCAGGCGGGGCACGTTCGAGATCACGATCGGTTCGCGGAAGACGACGCCGCCCAGGATGTTGCGGATCGTGCCGTTGGGCGACTTCCACATCTTCTTGAGGCTGAATTCGGTGACGCGGGCTTCATCGGGGGTGATGGTCGCGCACTTCACGGCAACGCCATGTTCCTTGGTGGCGTTCGCGGCGTCGACGGTGATCTGGTCGTCGGTCTCGTCGCGCTTTTCGACCGAGAGGTCGTAGTACTTGAGGTCGACGTCGAGGTAGGGGAGGATCAGTCGTTCACGGATCCATTCCCAAATGATCCGCGTCATTTCATCGCCGTCCATCTCGACGATGGGATTCTTGACCTTGATTTTTGCCATTCCGGAAAACTCCCCTGGAGGTGAGAAATTGGGGGTCTCTTAGGCAGGCGGGGCACGGCTGGCAAGGCGCTGTCGGGCAGGGCACCCGCTTTGCGCGGGGGCGGAGTTGCGTGCCGCGCATTACGCGCTGGCGATCGTCCGGGGCGAACCGGACTGGCCGCTGCCGCGGTAATCCGCGTTCCGTCAAATTGTAGAGATTTGGGGAAGGTCGGCCCTAGTTCTGGCCGACTGTCCGAATGGTGGGCGTAGCAAGGATTGAACTTGCGACCCCTACGATGTCAACATAGTGCTCTACCACTGAGCTATACGCCCACACCATTCGGTCGGTCCGTTGCGGCATTGTGTGCCGCTCGGTGGAGTGGCCCTCTAACGGTGGTCCCGAGGGTTGGCAACCGGTTTTTTCAAAAAACTTCTTTGGGCCTGTCGATAGCCCTGTGGATAGTTTCGATCAGAGCCGCGCGTGCTCCGAAAGGCCGAATACGCGCTGAACTTCCATAACGATATCACGCAGATGGAAAGGCTTGGACAGGACCTTGGCGTGCGGCGCCTCACGGCTGGCGCGCAGGGACACGGCGGCGAAGCCGGTGATGAACATCACCTTGGTCATCGGAGAAACTTCGGCGCAACGCTGCGCCAGTTCGATTCCGTCCATTTCGGGCATGACGATGTCCGAAAGCAGAAGGTCGAAGTGTTCTCTTTCCAAATAAGGCAGGGCCTCGGTGCCGCGATCGACGGCCAGCACATCATAACCGGCGTTTTCCAGCGCGCGGGCAAGATAAGTGCGCATGGCCTGGTCGTCTTCGGCAAGCAGGATGCGGATCATCGCGTTTTCATATCCAGATTCGGGGCCAAACCACGGCCAGATTCGTCGGGTGGCGCGTCGCACGCTCTTATGCTCCAAGCCATAACCCCTGTCTGGTTAAAATTCTCGCTAGGATTACGAAGTGATCGGGATCGGGACGCTTTGACAGCGGGACTGGAAAGGGCCAGCGTAGTGGGCATGATCGATCCATTGGGCGCGAATGATTCGCAACAAGGTGCCGGAGGCCGCATTCCCGGCGCTCCCGGCATTCCCGCTTTCGTCCTATCGGCGCCCGAACCTTCGGCCATTCCCGTCCTGATCGCGGCGCCTCATGCGGGGCGGGCCTATCCTTCGTCGCTTCTCAAGGACATGCGGCAGCCGGAAACCGTCTCGATCAGGCTGGAGGATCGCCTTGTCGACCGCATCGCCAAGGGCGTGGCGCGGGCGACGGGTGCTTCGCTGCTGTTCGCGCAGGCGCCGCGCGCGATGATCGATCTCAACCGCGCACCCGACGATGTCGACTGGGACATGTTTTCGCGCGCGTCGCGCCCTGCTGGGCATCGCGGATTGCCGAGTCGGCGGGTGCGAAGCGGACTGGGGCTGATACCCCGCCGTCTTCCCGGTGTCGGAGAGATCTGGCGCGGCCGCCTCGAGGAGAGCGATCTCAGGGCTCGGATCGACGGGGTGCATGAACCTTACCATGCGGCCCTGGCGAGCGCCCTGAGCGGCCTGCGTGAGCGCTGGGGGGCGGCGTTGCTGCTCGACCTCCATTCCATGCCCCCGCTGGCGGCGCGGCTTGGCTCCGAGCCGGTGCGTTTCGTGGTGGGGGACAAGTTTGGTGCCAGTTGCCACGGCAGCCTCGTGGGAGCCTGTTTCTCGCACTTTGCGCATCATGGGTGGGAGGCGTCGCACAATCGTCCCTACGCGGGCGGATATGTGCTGGAGCGACATGGGCGGCCTGCCGAGGCGATCCATGCCATGCAGCTGGAGATCGACCGTAGCTGCTACCTCGATTCGCGTCTGCTGGAGCCGGGTCCGGGCATGGAGGCGATGATAGAACTGCTGTCAGCGCTGGTACGCCAACTGGCTGCGACCGTCTGCGAGCTGGCGCAGGATTCGGGCAGGGGTATGGCGCAGGCAGCCGAATAGCCTAAACGACGCCCGAAACCGCATATATCTGGGATCTGGAAAATGCCCGCAGGCGATGCGGTCTTCAGAACCGCTTGAGCCCATAAAAAACCACCTCGCGCAATGCGCGAGGTGGCCAAGGTTCAGGGAGGAGGTGCACGATGTGCACCAGCCTGACCGGGCCATGAGGGTAGCGCCGATCAGGTAAGCCTAACATAGCAAGCCTGATCGCACATTCAACCCCTAGAATGGGGTACGCAACATATGTTTTGCAAGAGCGCGTTTGGATAGCGTCGCATAATGGAGCGGAGGTGTGACAAATTTGTCATAAACCTCCGCTCCGAGCGGGTTTAGCCGCTGGTTCTCAGGCGCTCGGCAGGATCTGCGGGCCCTTGCCCTGCGAAACCTGGCGGCCGAAGATCTCGCGTACGAGGTCGAGTGAGAAGAGGTGGGCGTAGATCAGCGGCAGCATGCCGTTCTGGTTCCACTGGCGCAGAACGTCACCGCGCATTTCGCGCAGCTTGTTCTCGTCGACCATCTGGAAGCCGCGATACGTGAAGGGCTGGCCGGTGCCGATATCGATGTTCAGCTCGCCGTCCATCAACAGGTTGTGCTTGGCCAGTTCCGCCATGAAGTTGGCGGTCTTAGTGCCGGCGATCTCGAAGTTCTCGCAGAACTTGAGCATGTTGGTGGTGGCTTCGGTCGGCTCGGTGCCGTTGAACAGGGCTTCGCCCTCGTCGCCTTCACCCACCAGGTCGCTGGTCGGGTCGATGCAGAGCGACAGTTCCTCGGCGTCGGGACGCAGGCGTGCCAGCATGAAGGGATAGCGGCGCGCGTAGGCCGGGATGTAGACCGGGGTGTTCACGGTGCCGTCTTCGTCGACGTAGACGTTCACGCCTTCGTTCATGCCCATCAGCACCAGCGGGACCGGATTTTCGCCTGCCGTGAAGATGATCGGGAAGTTGCGCTGCGCCTGCGGGAATTCCTCGACGGTCAGCGGAATCGAATTCACGCCGACGAGCCAGGTCGCCTTGTCGGTCGAGCGGGTCTTCCAGGTGGTGTGCTGCTGCGAATTGAGCGGCACGAGGTCCTTGTAGAACAGGGGCAGGGCAGGATTCTGCGGCGCGGTGGCCATTGCGATACTCTCCGCAAGACAGGGAAATTTTGAAGGCGTCGCTTTAGGGGCTGCGCGGGGCGGGCGCAAGCGCCGGCCCCGCCGGAACGGGGATATTGCGCGAGTCGGCTTTCGGCGGCGTGTTCGGCGATATTATCCTGTCAGATCAGCTTGCCGGGATTGAGCAGCCCTTGCGGGTCGAGTGCCTGCTTCACCGCGCGCAGGATGGACAGGGCCACCGGATCGCCAAGGCGCGCCAGTTCGTCGCGCTTGAGCTGGCCGATCCCGTGCTCGGCCGAGATCGAGCCGCCCCATTCGGTGACGAGGTCGTGGACGTAGCGGCTGATCGCCTTGCCCTCGCCGGCCTGCCAGGCGGGGCCTTCGGTCACGCTGGGGGCGATGACGTGGTAATGCACGTTGCCGTCTCCGAGATGTCCAAAAGCGATGGCTTCGGTGCCGGGCCATTTCGCCTCGATCATCGGGATGGTCGTTTCCACGAAGTCGGGCATCTTCTCGACCGGCACCGAAATGTCGTGCTGGACCGCCGGACCGCGGGCCCGCTCGGCGGGCGAGATCGATTCGCGCAGGAGCCACATGGCCTCGGCCTGGGCTTCGCTGGCGGACATGGCGGCGTCCTCCACCAGTTCGGCCTCGAAGGCATCGGCCATCATCGCCTCGCAGCGGTCCCGCAGGGTCGCGGCTGCCGAACGGTCCGCCACCACTTCGATCAGGACGTGCCAGGCATGCGCGTCTGCAAGCGGCGCGCGCGCATCGGGCAAGTGGTCGAGGACGGCTTCGAGGCAGGCCTGCGGCAGCACTTCGAAGCCTTCGAGCGCCTCTCCGGCCGCCGCCTCGCAGTGGAGCAGGAGCTTTCGCGCTGCGCCCAGCGAGGGAACACCTGCCCAGATGACCACGCGTTCGGCGACGGCCGGGAGCAGGGCGAGCGTCGCGGCGGTGACCACGCCCATCGTCCCTTCGGACCCGATCAGCAATTGCTTGAGGTCGAAACCGCGGTTGTCCTTCTTGAGCGGTGTCAGCATCGAAAAGATCCGGCCATCGGCCATGACGGCTTCCAACCCCAGCACCAAGGCCCGCATCGAACCATGGCGCAGCACCTGGGTGCCGCCGGCATTGGTCGAGATCAGGCCGCCGACCGTAGCGGAGCCCTTGCCGCCGAGCGAGAGAGGAAAGCGCAAGTCCTGCGCTTCGGCGGCTTCGTGAAGCGTCTGGAGAACGACCCCCGCCTCGCAGGTCACTTGCCGGGCTTCGGCGTCGAGCGCGCGAATCGCATTCATCCGGCGCAGCGACAGAAGCAGCGCCGAACCGGTAGCGTCCGGGGTCGCGCCACCGGACATACCGCTGTTGCCGCCCTGCGGTACGATCGGCACGCCGTGCTTCGAGCAGAGCCGCAGAAGCGCGGAGACTTCCTCGGCATCGGCCGGTGAGGCGAGCGCCACGGCCGCGCCGGTGTAACGGCCGCGCCAGTCGGTCAGCCAGGGCGTGACGAGTTCCGCATCGGTGGTGAATCCACGCGGACCGAGCAGGTCGGCGGCTTCGGCGAGAAAGCTGTCGGTATGGGTCATGGGGGCGATATGGCACAGGCGCGAACAGGTTTCACCAGCACTCTTCGCAAGATAGGCAGCACTCTTCGCGGGATAGGAAGGCGGTTGGCGTTGCGCCAAGTTAAGCGCTGGTTCAAGCTCCTGCGCTATGGCGACGGTTAAAGCGCGCCCGGGGACCGTTCCTTTTCATGAATCTCGCTTCCGTCCTGCTCTATCCGTTTGCGCTGCTGCTTCCCGCAGTCGGCCTGGGCGGAGGTGGGCGCGCGAAGCACGAAGATCGTCCGGAAACGCCCGCTGCCACGGCCGCGCCGGCTGAGCAGGGCTACGTCTGGCCGGAAGAACTGCCCGATTCGCCCAGCGCCTGGCGCTTCGCCGCCGAGGCTTTCGAGCATGTCGAGCCGGACAGTGCCTGGCAGGTGCGAATCGAGCAGCGCATGACCATCCGAATCAGCCCGCGCGCGCAGATGCCCGCTCCGCCGGAAATGCTTATGGGCATGCCGGGGCGCGAGGACGATCGGCCGCGTTATTCGGAACGCAAGATCGGCAAGTGCCTGCCGATGTCCGGGATCGCGGGGGTCCAGCCCGATGGTCAGAGCCGCCTGCTGCTGTTCATGCGCGATCGCCGCGTGGTCGGCGCGGACCTGGAGCGCGGGTGCCGGGCAGGCGCATTCTACTCGGGTTTCCTGCTTTCCCGCACGTCCGACGGCCAGCTTTGCATCGATCGGGACGAGTTGCTTTCGCGCAGCGGCACGACCTGCAAGCTGTCGCGCATCCGTCAGCTGGTGGTGGCGCGATAGGCTGTCACGGAACACGCGCGGGGCGGCAGATGCGTTTCGCGCGGCTTTTGCGAAGGCGAATCTTGCGGCCTGAAGCGGGCAGGGCGTGGATTTCCTTGACTTCTGCGGTATTTCCCGCCTAGGCGGCGCGCAGGTGTACGATTGGCATGCGCGTGAATCATATGATTCGGGTCTCGCTGCCGCGCCGCGACATAATCGAAGTACCCTGCATTCTCGCAAGACTCCTGCCTATGAGACCTGTCTGTCTATGAACTTTGCCGATCTCGGCCTGTCTGACGAACTGCTGCAAGCGGTTGAAACCGCTGGCTATAGCGAGCCGACTCCCATTCAGGCGCAAGCCATCCCGCCGGTCCTGATGATGAAGGACCTTATCGGCATCGCCCAGACCGGGACCGGCAAGACGGCCAGCTTCGTGCTGCCGATGATCGACATTCTCGCGCATGGCCGACGCCGCGCGCTGATGCCGCGCTCGCTGATTCTCGAGCCGACGCGCGAGCTCGCGGCCCAGGTTGCCGAAAACTTCGAGAAGTACGGCAAGAACCACGATCTCAAGATGGCCCTGCTGATCGGCGGCGTGCAGATGGGTGATCAGCTCAAGGCGCTGTCAAGCGGCGTCGACGTGCTGATCGCGACTCCGGGCCGCCTGATGGACCTGTTCGAGCGCGGCAAGATCATGCTCACGGGTTGCGAACTGCTCGTCATCGACGAGGCGGACCGCATGCTCGACATGGGCTTCATCCCCGACATCGAGACGATCTGCTCCAAGCTGCCCACCACCCGGCAAACGCTGCTGTTCTCGGCAACGATGCCGCCGGTGATCAAGAAGCTGGCAGACCGCTTCCTGACCAACCCGAAATATATCGAAGTCGCCCGCCCGGCGACGGCAAACACCAATATCGTCCAGCACAAGGTGGCGGTGCAGTCGCGCAAGAAGCGCGAAGTGCTGCGCGACCTGCTGCGCACTGACAACGTCTCCACCGCGATCGTCTTCGCCAACCGCAAGACTACCGTTCGCGAACTGGCCAAGAGCCTCAAACAGCACGGTTTTGCGGCCGGCGAGATCCATGGCGACATGGACCAGCCCGCCCGTCTGGCAGAGCTGCAGCGGTTCAAGGATGGTGCGGTGAACATCCTCGTCGCGTCCGACGTCGCTGCCCGCGGCCTGGACGTGAAGGGCGTAAGCCACGTCTTCAACTTCGATACGCCCTGGCACCCGGACGACTATGTGCACCGCATCGGCCGCACGGGCCGTGGCGGCGCATCGGGCCGTGCTTTCACGTTCGTGACCCCGGAAGATGCCGAGGCGATCGACAATGTCGAAAAGCTCACTGGCGGGAAGATCCCGGTCTATCAGATGGCGGCCGAGGAGGCCCCTGAGGCTCCGACCCGTGAAGAGAAGCCCCGCCGTGAAAAGCGTGAGCGGTCTTCGGCCCGCGAAGAGCGCCCGGTCCGTGAGGAGCGCCCGGTGCGCGAAGAGCGAGTCGCTAGTGAAGAGCGCGCGCCGGTTCGCGAAGAGCGCCCGGCCCGCGAAGA
Organism: Novosphingobium sp. PhB55; assembly: GCF_004368805.1. Classification (NCBI taxonomy): domain Bacteria; kingdom Pseudomonadati; phylum Pseudomonadota; class Alphaproteobacteria; order Sphingomonadales; family Sphingomonadaceae; genus Novosphingobium; species Novosphingobium sp. PhB55. The sequence continues at coordinate 340,398 of NZ_SODQ01000007.1, forward strand.
GCGTGCGCCGCGCCGCGAAAGCCGCGGGGAAGAGCAGCGCCGCGAGCGCCGTTCGGATGGCAACCGGTCGCGCCGCCGCGATCAGGAGCCGGCTGACGACGGCTGGAACGGCCCGATCCCGGAATTCCTCCACGTTTCGGCGCTCGCCTGAGCGCACGATCGGGAAAATGCCCTGAAGGGTGTTTTTCCAGCTAATTCAAAAACGCCCCGCTTTTTCTTCGGAGGAAGCGGGGCGTTTTTGCGTTGCGCCTGAGCGCGGGTGATCTCGCTTGCGTGGCTGCACAGCCGCATGCCAGACTGCTTTCGAAGAGGCTGTCTGCTGCGGGGATCCGATGAAATACAGGTACATGCTGGCGTTCGTAGGCGTGTTTGCGGCTTCCTGCGGCGCGCAGGCCGGTCCCCGGCCGGAAGCGGTCGTCGAGGGCGGCAAGCTGGCTGGCCGCGTTGAGAACGGCGTGGCCAGCTGGAAGGGCATTCCTTTCGCCGCGCCGCCGGTCGGTCCCTTGCGCTGGCGCGCGCCGCAACCCGCCGCCGCCTGGCAGGGAACCCGCGAGGCCACGACTTATGGCCATGACTGCATGCAGAAGCCCTTCGACGGCGACGCGGCGCCGCTCGGCACGCCGCCTGCCGAGGATTGCCTTTACGCCAATGTCTGGCGTCCTGCCGCAGCCAAGGGCAAGCTGCCGGTGGTCGTGTGGATCTACGGCGGCGGCTTCGTGAACGGGGGCGCTTCGCCGCCGACCTATTCCGGCGCGGAACTGGCGCGGCAGGGCGTCCTGTTCTTCAGCTTCAACTACCGCATCGGTCGCTTCGGGACTTTCGCGCATCCGGCGCTTACTCGGGCGGCGGAGGACGGCGGCATGGTGGGCAACTACGGCTACATGGACCAACTGGCCGCGCTGCGCTGGGTTCAGCGCAACATCGCGGCTTTCGGGGGCGATCCGGCCAATGTCACCATCATCGGCGAGAGCGCCGGCGGCATGTCGGTGAACAATCTCGTGACCTCGCCCGAGGCCGATGGCCTGTTTCACAAAGCGGTCGTGATGTCGGGCGGGAACGGCACGAGCCTGGCCAATCCGGATCTTGCCGCGGCGGAAGAGATCGGTGGCCGCTTCGGGCAGTCCAAGGACATCGCTCCGGGCGACCCGGAGGCCCTGGCGAAATTGCGCGGATTGACGGCCGAGCAAGTGATCGACGGCCTCAATCTCGCGGCGCTGTTCACGCCGCCCGGGGGCTTGCGGACCTTCGCCAGTCCCTTCTCCGATGGCCGCATAGCGGTGGACCAGCGCAAGGCTTATGAAACCAACCGCTTCCACCGCGTTCCGATGATGATCGGCGCGACCAGCGACGACATCGGCGGCGTCAGTGGCGGCATGGTAGCCGGCGCGCGGCAGATCTCCGACCTTGTCGCCAAGGCGGGCGTTCCGGTCTACGAGTACCGCTTCTCCTACGTTGCGTCCTCGCTGGAGGGCGGCGGCAAGGGCGCCGGCCACGCTACCGACATCCCGTTCTTCCTCGATACCCAGGCGGTGAAATATGGAGACCGGACCAGTGCCCGCGACAAGGCGATGGGCGGGATCGTCAGCGCCTATCTCGTGAATTTCGCGCGGACCGGCGATCCCAACGGCGCCTCCTTGCCGAAGTGGTCGCCGCGCGCCGGGGAGGGCGGGAATCTTCTCGACTTTGCAGCCGATGGCACGGCGCGCTTCGAGCGCGATCCGTGGATCGAGCAGATTCACGCGGCGCCGGTAAAGACCGGCCTCTGAAATGGCATCAAGCTGGCAGGCTGGGCCGCGTCAGCCTGCCGGTTTGACGAAACTGTCGAGCACGCGCTTGAGTCCGGCCTGTTCGAATTCGATCTCCAGCTTGTTGCCTTCCTGGGAGATCACCGCGCCGTAGCCGAACTTCTCATGGAACACGCGGCTGCCGATTTCGATGTCGGTACGCGGTTTGGCGGCGAAGCTGGCCGCACTGCGCGTCGATTCGGCGATCTTGCGCGGCGTGGTATCGAATTCCCGGGCTGCGGCGCGCTGCCACCCCGGGCCACGCGTTACCGTGCGGGCGGGCTGGGCGCGGGCCACTTCGGCAAAGGGATCCGCCATTTCGGACCATTGCGCCCGCCAGAGCGAAGCGCCGCCGGTCAGCGTGGTTTCGCTCTCGACGTGATCGTCCGGAAGTTCGGCAATGAAGCGCGAGGGGATCGAACTGGTCCACTGGCCGTAGATCCGCCGATTGGCCGCGTGCAGGATCGTGCACTTGCGCCGCGCGCGGGTGATCGCGACGTAGGCGAGCCGGCGCTCTTCCTCCAGGCTGGCCAATCCGCCTTCGTCCATCGCCCGCTGCGAGGGGAACACGCCTTCCTCCCAGCCGGGCAGGAACACATGCTCGAACTCGAGTCCCTTGGCCGCATGCATGGTCATGATCGTGACCTTTTCCTCGTCGGAGGCAGCGTCGTTGTCCATCACGAGGCTGACGTGCTCGAGGAAATCGCCGAGCGTTTCGTATTCCTCCATGGCCCGCGCCAGTTCGACGAGGTTTTCGAGGCGCCCGCTGGCTTCGGGCGTCTTCTCTGCCTGGAGCGCGTCCGTATAGCCGCTCTCATCCAAGACGGTGCGCATGAGATCGGCTGGGTTCTCGGTGCCGGAAAGGTCCCGCCACCGCGCGAAGTCGCGCATCAGCGACAGGAACGTGTTGCGCGGGCGGGCCGGCAATTCGTCGCTGTCGGCGATCTCGATCGCGGCCATGGCAAGCGGGATGTTCCGGCGCCGAGCGAGCGTGTGCAGCGCCTCCAGCGCCTTGGCGCCCAGGCCGCGCTTGGGGGCATTGTAGATGCGCTCGAAGGCAAGGTCGTCCGCCGGCTGCGCGATCACGCGCAGATAGGCGAGGGCATCGCGGATCTCGGCGCGTTCGTAGAAGCGGAAGCCGCCGACGATGCGATACTTCATGCCGATTGAGATGAACCGGTCTTCGAATTCGCGGGTCTGGTACTGTGCGCGCACGAGGATGGCCACCTGGTCGAGCGGGGCGCCTTCGCGCTCCAGCCGCTCGATCTCGTCGCCCACGCGGCGCGCTTCCTCGGGGGCATCCCAGACGCCGATCACCCGGACCTTGTCGCCGGGATGGCGCTCGGTCCACAGCGTCTTGCCGAGGCGCTGGGTATTCTCGCCGATCAGGCCCGAAGCGGCGGCGAGGATCTGCGGGGTGGAGCGATAGTTCTGCTCCAGCCGGATCACCTTGGCGCCCGGAAAATCCTTTTCGAACTTGAGGATATTCGCCACTTCGGCGCCGCGCCAGGAATAGATCGACTGGTCGTCGTCTCCCACCACGCAAATGTTCTTGCGCTCCTGCGCGATGAGCCGGAGCCACAGGTACTGGACCTGGTTGGTGTCCTGATACTCGTCCACCATCACGTATTTGAACCGCTGCTGATACTGTTCCAGCACCTCGCGGTGAGTGCGCAGGATGTTGAGCATGTGCAGCAGGAGGTCGCCGAAATCGCAGGCGTTCACGGCCTTCAGGCGGTCCTGATAGAGCTGGTAGAACTTCTGCCCGCGGCCATTGGCATAGGCTTCGTTCTCGCCTGCATCGAGGTCGGCCGGGTTTAGGCCGCGATTCTTCCAGCGATCGATGCAACCCGCAAGCTGGCGGGCGGGCCAGCGCTTTTCGTCCAGCCCTTCGGCCTGGATGAGCTGCTTGAGCAGGCGCAACTGATCGTCGGTATCGATGATCGTGTAGTTGGGTTGCAGCCCCACCAGCTCCGCATGGCGGCGCAGCATCTTGGCGGCGATGGCGTGGAACGTGCCCAGCCAGGGCATGCCTTCCACGGCCGGGCCGATCAGGTGCCCCACGCGCTCGCGCATTTCGCGGGCGGCCTTGTTGGTGAACGTGACGCAGAGAATCTCGCTCGGCCAGGCGAGGCGGCTGCGCACCAGATGCGCCAGGCGGCGGGTGAGCGCCGCCGTCTTGCCCGTGCCGGCCCCGGCCAGCATCAGCACCGCGCCTTCGGTGGTCAGCACGGCCTCTCGCTGCGGCGGATTGAGCCCTTCCAGCAGGGGGTCCGAGGAGGCTTCGGGCAGAGAGGATTGCAGATCGTTCACCCGTGAACATCTAGGGAACGGGATGTCGTGGCGCAAGGCCGGTTCGTCGCAGCCCCGGAACAATCCCCCGGCGCCGGGAGTCGCCTAGTCACGGAAAAGAATAACCAGAAACACGAGCAGATGGAGAGTGAGTCATGCACAAATATCTCCTTTCGGGCGCGGCAGCCCTGGCCATCCTGGGCATGTCCGGCGCCGTCCAGGCCCAAGACACCGCTGGGGCTTCCGGCACCACGGACACTGCCGGCGAGATGCCCCCTGTGCCGGAAGCCCCGCCGCCGCCCGCAACTCCTTCCGATTCGAGCATGCCCTCGGGCATGGCCGGGGCCAAGCCCATCACCTCCTCGACCATGACACCGGACCAGAAGTCCATGTACGACGCCTGGCCGGCCGCCCAGCGCGCAGACTACGACTCGTGGACGCCGGAGTATCAAGCCTATTATTGGAGCCTCACGGCGCCGCAGCAGAAGGGCTACTGGGCGCTCACCCCGGACCAGCGCGGGCAAATCTACAAGATGACCCCGGAGCAGCAGGCGATCGCTTGGAACTCGATCTCGCAGCAGATGGCCGGCAAGACACCGACGACGCCCCCGGCACAAGCGAACCCTCCGGGTGAAGGCATGCCGACGACCGGCGTTCCCGATCCGCAATATGCCGACCAGACGGTGCGCCCGGCCATGCCGGCCGACCAGACCTATCAGGGCGGTCCCTACAAGGGCGCAATGACCCCGCCGCCTGCGACCGCGATGAACAAGGATTATCCGGTCTGCAGCAAGACCGTGAAGGACGGCTGCCGCAATCGCGGCGGCAAGTAAGCCGGGCGAGACCGTCCCGAACCTTGTCCGGGACGGTGCTGCCTTTTAGCCGACGGGCCGCAGCAGATGGATGCGGGCCTTGCCGACATCGCGCGAGCTTTCGAGTTCGAAGCCCTTGATGGAAACGGCTTCCGTCTTGGCGGTCTCCAGGCTGACCCAGGTCTGTTCGCCAATCCAGCCGAGCCGCGCGAGCTTGTCGATCGCGACTGCGCCGGCGCCCGTCTCGTAAGGCGGGTCGAGCAGAACGAGGTCGAGTGTTCCCTTGGCGGGGCCGAGTGCCATGACGGATCCGGCGCGGACGTCGCTCCGGCCTTGGGCCTGAAGATTGGCGATATTGGCGCGAATCGCGCGAACCGCTGCCGGGTCCTGATCGACGAAGAGGCAATGGGCCGCACCGCGCGACAGCGCCTCAAGGCCCAGCGCACCCGATCCCGCGAAGAGATCCGCGACTTTCAGACCCTCGAATGTGCCGAGCCGGCTGGCCAGCATCGAGAACAGCGTCTCTCGCGTGCGGTCCGCCGTCGGCCGGGTGGTATCGCCTTCGGGCGCTGCCAGCTTGCGGCCACGCCATTCGCCCGCGACGATGCGCAGGCCCGTCTTCACGGCTGTGCCCCTGGCCGCGGGCCCCTTCACGACTTGATGCTCGGCAGGGTCTTGCGGAAGTTTTCGAGATCGCGCTGAGTGACCTCGAAGGCCATGCCCTTGGGCAGGTCGAGCAGGCGGAAAGGTCCGTAAGACGTGCGAATCAGGCGGCTGACCTGCAGGCCGAGGTGTTCGAGAACACGGCGGACTTCGCGGTTCTTGCCTTCCGTCAGAGTCATCTCGATCCACTGGTTGCGCCCGGTGCGGCGCTCCATGTTGGCGTCGATCTTGCCGTAGACCACGCCTTCGATCTCGATGCCTTCGATCAGGTCTTCGAGCTGTCCCTGGCTGATGTCGCCGAAAGTACGGGCGCGATAAGTGCGGGGAACGCCGGTGGCGGGCAGTTCCAGCTCGCGCTTGAACTCGCCGTCATTGGTCAGCAACAGCAGGCCCTCGGTACTGAGATCGAGACGGCCTATCGGCATCACCCTGCCGCTGCCTTCGGGCAGGGCATTGCGCAAGGCGGTGTAGATCGTCGGTCGGCCGGCGGGATCACGCTCGGCGGTGAGCAGGCCGGCGGGCTTGTGGAAGGCGAAGAGGCGGGTTTCCTCGGCCTCGCGGACCGGGTTGCCGTCCACGGTGACGCCCTTGAGGTTAGCGAGCACGGTCGAGGGGGTCTCGATCACGTCTTCACCCAGCTTCACGCGGCCTTCGATGATAAGGCGTTCGGCTTCGCGGCGGCTGGCGATGCCGGCACGGGCCAGCAGCTTGGCGATGCGTTCGCCCTCGCGCACGGGCAACCCGGCAGACTTGGGCGTGGGCGCTGCCGCCTGGGGCGCCGAGCGGGGGGGCTTGCGACGCGGGCGTTCATTGTCGAAGCGGCCGGAATCCGACGGACGGGGACCGCGCGGCGCATAAGCGCTGCCGCGCGATTCCTGCTCGCCGAAACGAGCGCCGGGGCCGCGGCGCGGCGCAGCGTCACGCGCCGGAGCGGTGGTGCGGGCAGAGCGCTCGCCGCGTGCCGGGGCGCCATCGCGCGACGGCCGATCCTCGCGGAAAGGCCGATCCTCGCGGAAGGGACGGTCACCGCGTACGGGACGGTCGCCACGATCAGGGCGTTCGGTGCGGGCCGGACGATCATCGCGCGAACGACGTTCATCGCGCACGGGGCGTTCGTTACGGCCGAAGAGCTTTTCGTCACGGCCGGCGCGGCCTGAGCGGCCGCCGCGGGCGGGGCGTTCGTCGCGCGTCGATCGCGTATCGCGGAGGTTGCGGCCGTCCCGCGAATCCCGGGCGCTGCGCGTGTCGCGCGCATCCCGTGCGGGGCCATCGCGAAATGCGCGTCCCCGGCCGCCTTCTTCCCGTCCCGCATCGCTCCGGGTCGCGCCGTCGCGTGCCGTCCGGTCGGCGCCGCGCCGGCCCGAGGTGCCTGAAGTGGTGCGCGAGGGGCCACGCGAGGAGCCGCCATCGCGGGAAGAGCCGCCACGCTTCGGGCCGCCGGATTTGAAAGGAGGTTTGGACATTCGCCCGCCCATACCTGTTGATCGCCGCTTCATCCAGCCTTCCCTTCGGGAAACCACGCGTTACGGTCGCGCAGGGCCCGTCCCCGGAGTTTGCCAACGGAGAATACTGGATGTCTGAAGCCTCTGCTGCCCCGAAGCCCGGCTTGGGGACGGTGATTCGCGCTTTGGGCAATCGGAAGACCGGGTTCATGGCGGTCTTCGGGTTTGCGGCCGGTCTGCCGTACTCGCTCCTGCTCGGCACGCTCTATGCCTGGCTGTCCGATGCCCATGTCGATCTGGAGACGATGGGCGTATTTTCGCTGATCGGGCTGGCTTACGCGTTCAAGTTCCTCTGGTCGCCCGCGCTCGACCGCATCGACCTGCCCGGCCTTCGCCGCCTTGGCCGCCGCAAGCAGTGGATCGTGACGGCGCAGGTCCTGCTCGGCATCATTCTGGTGACGCTGTCGCAGCTCGATCCAGTCGCGGCGCTGGGCCTGTTCTCGCTGCTGGCGGGCATCGGCGCCTTCGCCTCGGCCACGCAGGACATCGCCATCGACGCCTGGCGCGTCGACGTGGCAGACGACGTGGCGACCATCGACATGCTTTCCACGGTATTCCAGATGGGCTATCGCATCGCCGCGCTCGTCGGCGGGGCATTGGCCCTGATCCTCGCCGAGCGGATCGGCTGGACTTCGGTGTTCCTGGTCATGGGGCTGATTCTCGTGGCTGCGGGCGTGATCTGCCTCTTCGCGCCCGATGCGGATGCTGCCGCGCCGAGCGCCGAAGACCGGGACGAACTGCTGGAACTGCGCGAGGCCGGGCAGTTGAGCCCGCGCGTGCGCACGATTGCGCTGGCGCTGGTGGGCCTGCTGTGGGGCTGGGCGCTGGTCACCGTGGGAATCTTCATGGTCCGCTCGCTGGGCAGCGATCCGGGTGCGCGGCCCGATGCCGTCGATTTCGTGTCGACCACCGGCCCGCTCATCGTCATCGCCACCATCATCCTGCCTGCCTCCATCGCGGCGGTGCTGGTCTATCTGCAGCGCAGTGGACGTCATCTCCTGACGCAGGCCGTGCCGCACGACGGGACCGGTTCGCGCGTGGCGGACCACCTCTACCGCGCCCTGATCCTGCCGCTGACCGAACTGGTGGGGCGCATGGGCTGGGGCCTGGTGCTCGCCCTGGCGCTGGTGCTGACGTATCGCATCTGCGATTCGATCTGGGGCACTTTCGCTTATCCCTTCTACCTGGGCGAACTGAAGTACACGAAGGACGAAGTGGCCATCGCCTCCAAGTTCTTCGGCGTGGGCGCCATCGTTCTGGGCCTCGCGCTCGGGGGTACGCTGCTGACGGTGATCGGCCGCATGGCCACGCTGACGCTCGGCGCGATCCTCGCTGCGGTCACCAACCTGCTCTATGCGGACCTCGCCCTCGGCGGCGCGCGCATGGCGATGGTGAGCGACATGCTCGGCGTGACCTGGCTGGTCGAGCAGCTTGGCGGAGAGCCGCGCCTGGGCACGCTGATGGTCACGATCGGCACGGAGAACCTGGCGACGGGCATTGCCGGCGCGGCCTATATCGCCTGGCTCTCGTCCATCGTCTCCAAGGGTTACAGCGCGGTGCAATATGCGCTGCTCTCCTCGCTGACCTTGCTGGTGGGAACACTGGGGCGCGGCGCGCTGGGACAGCTCATCCAGCAGCAGGGCTATTACCGGATGTTCGTGCTCGTCACCTGGATCGGCACGATCGCCATCGTCCTGTGCCTGCTGGAATGGTGGCGCGTGGCCCGGCAGGCGCGGCGCGCGCGCCTGGCCTGATGCCTAGTCTGGCACTTCGTCGTTGGCCTTGAGCACCACGCCGGACAGATAGAGCGATCCGGCGATCAATACCGGCAGGCCATCGTCCGGCAGCGCGGCAAGCGCATCGGCCACGCTTTCGGCGCCGAGCGCGCCCGGGCCGAAGCTCGCGGCACCGTGGCAATCGTGGCCGGGCACCGGCACCGCGCGAATGCTGGCGATGCTTTCGGCCAGCGGCTGGGTGAGCGCGCGCGGGTCCTTGTTGGCCAACATCCCGATCACGAGATGCAGCCGCTGCCCGGCGAAATGACGGGCGATGGCGCGCCCGGCGTCGGGGTTGTGGCCACCGTCCAGCCAGACGGCGCGCCCTCCGGCATGACGGGTAAGCGGACCTTGGGAGAGCCGTTGCAGGCGCGCGGGCCAGTGTGCGGCGCGAATCCCCTCCGCCATGGCCTCTGGCGCGACGCTCACCCGGTCCTGATGGCGCAGCATGGCGACGGCCAGTGCGGCGTTCTCCGCCTGGTGCAGGCCGGGCAGGCTCGGCAGCGGCAGGGTGAGTTCGCCGTGCCGGTCCGAATATTCGATCACGTCGCCCACGCCCGCGTCCCAGTCGCGCCCGCGCATGTGCAGCGGGGCGCCGGCGGTCATGGCGGCGCGCTCGATCTCCAGCGCTGCGCTTTCGGGATAGGCCAGGGTGGCGACCGGGGCAGGGCTGCGGACGATGCCGGCCTTTTCGAAGGCGATGCGGGCGAGCGGGTCCTCGGGCGCGCCGGGCTCCGGGCGGAGCAGGAACGCCTCGTGGTCGATGCCCAGCGTCACGATACCGCAGGCGGCCGGGTGTTCCAGCACGTTGGTGGCATCGAGCCGCCCGCCGAGGCCGACCTCGACCACGCAGGCATCCGCAGGTTCCCGCGCGAAAGCGAGGAAGATCGCGGCCGTCGTCACCTCGAAGAAGCTGGGCTGGAGATCCTCGCCCGCATCGAGAACTTCGGCGAGCAGGTCGGCCAGCATCCCGTCGGAAATCAGCTTGCCGCCAAGGCGGATACGCTCATTGTAGCGCACGAGGTGCGGTTTGGTGGCCGAGTGGACCTTCAGGCCCTGCGCTTCCAGCATGAAGCGAAGGTAAGTGCAGGTCGAACCTTTGCCGTTCGTGCCGGCCACATGAAAGGTCGGCGGCAGGCGCTTTTGCGGGTTACCGACTCGCTCGAGCAGGGTCAGGATGGTCTCCAGCCCGAAGCGCCCCTGGGGCAGCGACAGCGCCTCCAGCCGGTTGAGCTGGGCTTGGACGCGGGGGTCTTCGGAAACGGCGAAGTCTTTCATGGCACCCGTCCGGAAAAGCACATCGCGGCAACCTGCAAGAGGCTGCCGCGATGCTGGAATTGCGTTGTCGTCATGCAATTGGCAATGACGAAAAACAGAAGGGTCAGCGCGCGGTGTGGACCGCTTCGGCCAGCGAGGCCGTCAGGGCGCGCAGATGGGCAGGAGCGTCGGTGCCGTGCTGCTTGACCAGGTCGACCAGCGCAGAGCCGACGACCACGCCGTCCGCCACTCTGGCAATGGCGCTGGCCTGTTCGGGGGTGCGCACGCCGAAACCGACGGCCACGGGGATGGTGCTGGCGGCCTTGAGCTTGGCCACGGCATCCTCGATCGAGCCTTGTGCCGCCTGCTGCATGCCGGTGACGCCTGCGACCGAGACGTAATAGAGGAAGCCCGAGGAGCCTTCGAGCACGGCAGGAAGCCGTGCCGCATCGGTGGTGGGCGTGGCGAGGCGGATGAGCGAGACGCTCTTGTCGCGCAGGGCAGGGCCGAGTTCGGCGTCTTCCTCAGGCGGGATGTCCACGCAGATCACGCCGTCCACACCGGCTTTCGCGCATTCACCGGCGAACCAGTCCGCGCCGCGCGCGATCATCGGGTTGGCGTAGCCCATCAGCACCAGCGGCACCTGGCTGTGGCGCGCACGGAATTCGCTGGCGATGCGGAACACGTCGGCGGTCCTGGTGCCGGCATCGAGGCTGCGGATGTTCGCTTCCTGGATCGCCGGGCCGTCGGCCATGGGATCGGTGAAGGGCATGCCGAGTTCGATCACGTCGGCGCCGCCTTCGACAAGCGCGTCGAGATTGGCGGCGGTGTCGCCGTCACCCCCGGTGATGAAGCAGACGAGCGCCGGGCCCTTGGCGAATGCGGTTTCGAAGCGCGTGGTCATGTTCAGAGTTCCACGCCCAGCGCTTCGGCGACGGTGAAGATGTCCTTGTCACCGCGGCCGGAGACGTTGACGACGAGCAGCTTGTCCTCGTCCATCTCGGCGGTCAGCTGCGGCAGCGCGGCGAGGGCGTGCGCGCTTTCGAGCGCCGGGATGATGCCTTCCAGTTCGCAGCAGAGCTGGAACGCTTCCAGCGCCTGCGTATCCGTGATCGGCACGTAGTTCACACGGCCGCTCTCATGCAGCCAGGAATGCTCCGGCCCGAGGCCCGGATAGTCGAGACCGGCCGAGATCGAGTGGGCCTCGGTGATCTGGCCGTCCTCGTCCTGGAGCAGGTAGGTCTTGTTGCCGTGCAGGATGCCGGGCTTGCCGCCGGTAAGCGAGGCGGCGTGCTTGTCGGTCTCGATGCCGTGGCCCGCGGCTTCGATGCCGGTCATCGCCACTTCGGGATCGTCGAGGAAGGGGTGGAACAGGCCGATCGCGTTCGATCCGCCGCCCACGGCCGCCACCAGCATGTCGGGCAGGCGGCCTTCCTTCTCCAGCATCTGCTCGCGCGCTTCCTTGCCGATGATCGACTGGAAATCGCGCACCAGCTCGGGATAGGGGTGCGGGCCGGCGGCGGTGCCGATGATGTAGAAGGTGTCGTGGACGTTCGCGACCCAGTAGCGCAGCGCGTCGTTCATCGAGTCCTTGAGGGACTGCGATCCGCTTTCGCAGGAGACGATTTCGGCGCCCAGCAGCTTCATGCGGAACACGTTGGGCTTCTGGCGCTCGATATCCTTGGCGCCCATGAAGATCTTGCAGGGCAGGCCGAAGCGCGCGGCGACGGTGGCCGTGGCGACTCCGTGCTGGCCGGCGCCGGTCTCGGCGATGATCTTCTTCTTGCCCATGCGGATGGCCAGAAGGATCTGGCCGATGCAGTTGTTGATCTTGTGCGCGCCGGTGTGGTTCAGCTCTTCGCGCTTGAAGTAGATCTTCGGGCCTTTTCCGGCCGGCGCGAGGCCGCGGAAATGCTCGGTCATGCGCGGGGCATAGTAGAGCGGGCTGGGGCGGCCGACGAAGTCCTTCATCAGCGCATCGAATTCGGCCCAGAACGCCGGATCCTGCTGTGCCTTGCGGTATTCCTTCTCGAGATCGAGGATCAGCGGCATCAGCGTTTCTGCAACGTAGCGACCGCCGAACTGGCCGAAATGGCCGGTTTCGTCGGGCAGGGAGCGGAAACTGTTCACGGGCGTCGGTGCGGTCATGAAACGGGCGATTGGCAGAGCGCGACCTGCAAGTCCAGCGCCTTGCTTCCTTGGGGTGCGCCAACCCGTTTTCAATTGCAAATCATGCAACAGACGCACCTGCAATGGCAAGATAATGTCTGTAAGTGGCAGTTTCGTGACGTTTCGGGGTAATTATGAATTATTTCGTTCATCTGGGTGAAAGGTTGGGGGGAGCAGCGGGGCGGCTCCCGGTGAGGGCCGGGACATTCTGGAGTTTAAAAATATGCGTATTGCACTCGTTTCGCTCGCTGCGGTTGCTTCCGTGGCCGCCGCCACCCCCGCTCTCGCCAACGAAGCGCGCGTCGAAGCCCGCACCGGCATCATCTGGGACGACAGCGACAGCGAAGCAGTTGCAGGCGTCGCAGTCGGCTACGACTACGACCTGGGCAACAAGTTCTTCGTGGGCGTCGAAGGTTCGGCTGACAAGATCCTGACCGACGACACCCGCGTTTCGTGGGGCGTTGGCGGCCGCGCCGGCTTCAAGGTCACCCCGACCACCAAGCTCTACGCCAACTCGACCTGGCAGTCGAAGTTCGCCAAGTACGGCAACAGCGCTGTTGCCGTTGGCGGTGGTCTTGAGCAGTCGCTCAACGACCGCTTCTACGGCAAGGTCGAATACAAGCACCTGCTGGTTGGCGACAACACCCCCGACGCAGACGTCGGCCTGGTTGGCGTTGGCGTAAAGTTCTGATCGGATTTCCGGCCTGACGCAGCTACCGAGTTCGTCAGGCCGGAGCCGGCACAGGGAATTCGCTCTGCAAGGAGCGTAAGCCAGGGAAGGGCGGTCTATGAGGGGCCGCCCTTTCTATTTGCATGCCCTCCGCGCGTGATCGCGCCGCGCCAGGCCGCGCCGCGATCCGGCAGGTTGCGGTCAGGACGCCTGCAGGGCGCGCGCGAAAGCGGCGATCCGGTCGAGGTCCTTGACGCCCGGTGCGCTCTCGACGCCCGAAGAGGTGTCCACCAGCGGAGCGCCGGTCAGCCGAACGGCCTCGGCGACGTTTTCCGGGTTCAGGCCTCCCGCCAGGCCCCAGGGGATGGGGCTCTTCCAGTTCGCCACGAGATTCCAGTCGAAGCTCAGGCCCATGCCGCCGGGCAGGCTGCCTTTGGGTGTCTTGGCATCGAACAGCACGAGATCCACGGCTCCGGCATAAGTGGCGGCCCTGGCCGCATCTTCCGCCGTGGCGACCGAAAGCGCTTTCCACACCGCAATCCCGAACTGCGCGCGAAGCTGCGCTGCGCGGGCGGGACTCTCGCTGCCGTGAAGCTGAAGGGCATCGAGCCGTGCGCTGGCGACGGCTTCGCCGATCGTTGCATCGTCGGCATCGACGAACAGGCCCACCCGGCCGATCCGCCCTTCCGCGCGCTCCGACAGGAGCGCTGCCTGCGCCGGCGTGACGTTGCGCGGACTCCTGGGAAAGAACACGAAGCCGGCATGGGCGGCGCGCGCGCGGATCGCCGCGTCGAGTGCGTCGGGCGTGCTTATCCCGCAGATCTTGATCGCGGCAGTTGGCATGTCGTTTTTCCGGCCTAGATTGCGTCCCGGAACCAAGGGGGACAGGATGAACCGCCAAATGTCGAGACGGGTCGGCCGCTATCTAGTGCCATTTATCGCCGCCGCAATGCTGGCGGGCTGCGGCGTGAAGGAGTCGTTCAAGGACGCCGAAGCCGAAGTGGCGAAATTCCACCAGGCGATGGACGCCGGAAACCTGCAGCCGATCTGGCGTCAGGCCGATCCGGCGCTGCGCAAGGGTCCGGAGCACGACCAGCTCGCCAAGGCGCTGGAAGCCGTGCAGCGCAAGCTCGGCAAAGTGAAGGGGACCAAGCAGGTGGGCTGGAACGCCAATGCCACCACTGGCGGCACCTTCGTCACCCTGACGTACGAGACGCAGTTCGAACGCGGGTCGGGCGTCGAACAGTTCGTCTATCGCAAGAGTGACGAAGGCCAGGTGGCGCTGACCGGCTACAACATCCAGTCGCAGGACATGATGCTCAACTGAGCCGGGCAGGCGCCTCTGCGAATCAGGGCGCCAGTTCGAACTGTACGGTGACGTTGACGTTGGTTTCCAGCTCTCCGGCTGCGACGGGGGGCGCGGAGGCCAGCGAGTCCATCGCCGCCTTTGCGCGGTACATCACCGGGGCGGGCGAATAGCCGCCGCTCTCGCTGATCGAGACGATGCGGGTGACATGCATGCCCGCAGCACCGGCATAGAGTTCGGCGCGGGCACGGGCTTCCTTGATGGCCGCGACGCGCGCCTCGTTCTGCGCGGCATCGGGCTGCGACAGCGAGAAGTTGGGGCCGTTGACCTGGTTGGCGCCGGCCTTGACGAGCGCATCGATCACTTTGCCCATGTCGTCGAGCTTGCGCTGGCGGACGCCCACGGTGTTGCTGGCCTCATAGCCGACGATCTCGCGCGGGACGTCGACATAGCTGCCGTCGGGCTGGCGCTTGGGCTGGGCGTAGACCGGATTGACGCTGAGATTGCTGGTCTGGATGTCCTTGTCCGCCACGCCCGCGCGCTTCAGCGAGGCGATGACCTGGTTCATCCGCGTGGAATTGCCATTGAGCGCCTCGCTGGCCGTGGCGCCTTGCGTGGTCACCCCGGCCGAGAAGCCGGCCATGTCGGGCGTGCGGGTGGAGGAACCCTGTGCGTTGACGGTCAGCAGGGTATGGCCCGCGGCAATGGTAGGCACCAGGCCCGTGTCCTGGGCCATGGCGGGCACAGCCACGGCCGAGGCCAGCGCGGCAGTCGTTACGGCAAGCAGGTTCAGGGATTTCATGAGGTCGCACTCTCCGTCCAATTGATCGGTTCAACGATCTGGAGGGAGGGAGGTTGCCCGGCGCTGAACCGTGCATTTTGCGCCGTAAAAGGTTTTGAGCAGGAGGTGTGCCGCTGCGCCGGTGGCTTGCGATCCCGGTGTGCAACGGACACGGCCTTGTCTTTCCGTACTTCCGCAGAAGCGGGCTGACGGGCCAAGTCAGTTCTTGTCGATGTCCGGCTGGGTCAGGTGCGGTGCGGCATACGACGGGCCGCACCGTTCCTGCATCAGAGCGTCGCTTCGATCGCGATCGCGGCGGCGAGGGGATCTTCGGCGCGGCTGATCGGTCGGCCGATGACGAGCACGCTGGCGCCCGCATCGCGCGCCGCCCGCGGGGTCATGATGCGCTTCTGGTCGCCGTTGCGCCCATCGTCGGGACGAAGGCCGGGGACGACGAAGAAGCCGTCCTTCCACTGCTGGTGGACCGCGCCCACTTCATGGCCCGAGCAGACGATGCCGTCGAGCCCTGCCGAATGGGCCAGGTCCGCCAGGCGAAGCGCCTGCTCGTGCGGTTCCGCGTTCACGCCGATGGCATTGAGGTCGCCGCCGTCCAGGCTGGTCAGTACGGTGACGGCCACGACCTTGCAGTTCTCGCCCGCGGCGGCCTTGGCGTCTTCCATCATGGCACGGCCGCCGGCGGCGTGGATGGTGACGATGGAAGGCTCCAGGACGTGGATCGCCTGCATGGCGCCGGCCACGGTGTTGGGGATGTCATGCAGCTTGAGGTCGAGGAAGATCGGCAGGCCGAGCTTGTGCAGCTCGTGAACGCCATGATGACCGTGCGCACAGAAGAATTCGAGACCCAGCTTGATCCCGCCGATATGCCCGGCGACCTTTCGCGCCAGCGCCTCGGCGGCGTCGAGGCGGGGCAGGTCGAGGGCGAGGTAGACGGGATTGCTGTTCATGATCTCAGAGTTCCGGAGAGGATTTGGAAGGTGAGGTGGGCTCGGGCGTGAAAAGATGCGCGCCCTGTGCCGATTCCGGGACGGCCGGAACCGTGGAAGGCACGCTGTTGGCCCGAAGGGAGTTTTCGAGGCTGGCGATGCGGCGCTGGAGGCGCCAGCGCACGGCGCGCAGGTACAGCCAGACGGGGGCCATCCCCAGCACGAAGAAGACGAGTGCGACAACGCCGACCGGCCATTCGAAATGGACGTAGTTGGCATCGTCCAGCGGCCAGAAGTTCACCGGCACCCTGGTCCAGTTCATGGCGATGAAAGCGACCAGGATCGCGGTGATCGCGATCCACAGCACCGTGCGGACTATGTTCATGTTCCCTCCGGCAATTCGTGCACCAAGACCTTTCGCAATCGCGCTGGATGCTAAGCGCGATTGCGAGGCATGGGAAGTGTCGGCTGGAAGCTTAGTTCCCGAAAACGCGCGCGAAGATCGTGTCTACGTGCTTGAAGTGATAGTCGAGGTTGAACTTGTCCTCGATCACTTCGACCGGAAGCGCGGCGGTGACTTCGTCATCGGCCTTGAGCAGTTCGAGCAGCGAGAGCTGGCCGTCCGATTCCCACACCTTCATCGCGTTGCGCTGCACCAGGCGGTACGACTGGTCGCGGCTGAGGCCGGCCTGGGTAAGGGCGAGAAGCACGCGCTGCGAGTGGACGAGGCCGCCCATGCGGTCGAGGTTCTTCTGCATGCGCTCGGGATAGACGAGCAGCTTGTCGATCACGCCGGTGAGGCGCGCCAGTGCGAAGTCGAGGGTGATCGTCGCGTCGGGGCCGATGAAGCGCTCGACCGAAGAGTGCGAAATGTCGCGCTCGTGCCAGAGCGCCACGTTTTCCATGGCCGGAACCACGGCCGAACGCACGACGCGGGACAGGCCGGTGAGGTTCTCGGTCAGCACCGGGTTGCGCTTGTGCGGCATGGCCGACGAGCCCTTCTGGCCGGGCGAGAAGTATTCCTCGGCTTCCAGAACTTCGGTGCGCTGAAGGTGGCGCACTTCGATGGAAAGGCGTTCGATCGAGCTGGCGATCACGCCCAGCACCGCGAAGAACATGGCGTGGCGGTCGCGCGGGATGACCTGGGTGGAGACCGGCTCGACCGCGAGGCCGAGCTTATCGGCAACATAGTCTTCGACGGCGGGATCGACATTGGCGAACGTACCGACGGCGCCCGAGATCGCGCAAGTGGCGACTTCCTCGCGGGCGGCGATCAGGCGCGTCTTGCAGCGCGCGAATTCGGCATAGGCTTCGGCCATCTTGAGGCCGAACGTCACCGGCTCGGCGTGGATGCCGTGGCTGCGGCCGATGGTGGGGGTATACTTGTGCTCTTCGGCGCGGCGCTTGATCGCGGCGAGCAGGGCGTCGAGGTCCGCCAGCAGGATGTCGGCAGCCTTGACCAGCTGCACGTTCAGCGTGGTGTCGAGCACGTCGGAGCTGGTCATGCCCTGGTGCATGAAGCGGGCTTCAGGGCCAACCTGCTGGGCAACCCAGTCGAGGAAGGCGATGACGTCGTGCTTGGTCACGGCCTCGATGGCGTCGATGGCGGCAACGTCGATCACGGGATTGGTGGCCCACCAGTCCCACAGCGCCTTGCCGGCGCTTTCCGGCACGGTGCCCATCTCGCCCATTTTCACGGCGGCGTGGGCCTCGATCTCGAACCAGATGCGATAGCGGGCTTCGGGTTCCCAGATCGCGGTCATTGCGGGGCGGGCGTAACGGGGGACCATGTTCGACTCCTTGAGTGACCTGACTCGACCCGGCGCTGACCCGGCCTCATGGCGGTGCCGCTACGGCGGGCTTGCGACAAAGGCAAGGGTGCGCGGCCGGGAAAGGCCGAAAGAATCCGCCGGGCCGGACGGCGAAGCTGGCGGAATTCGGGGCGTTGCGGGAACCGGGGAGGCAATACTGCGCACGGTACCGCCGCTTGCACGAATCGAAAGCCGGCAAGGCGAAGCGGCATCCCGGAGACGATAAGTTTGGCGGCGGAGCGATTGTAGAACCACGGTTTTCCGATTTCTCAGGAGCCATCCGATCCGTCAGGCGCTATGGTCGCATCGGTTTCATGCGGCACCCTGTCGATCACGAAAGGACCAGCGATGCCTCGCGCGCTCTCGACGATTCTTGCCGCTGCCTGTTTCTTCGGCGCCGGCATCGGCGCGAGCCATGCCCAGGACGCCGCCGACCCGAAAGCCGTGCCCTCGGCGCTGGCCGCGCCGGTCCTGAGCACTCAGGACATCAAGCTGGAGGAATTCGGCGCCAATCTCGAACGCTTTCCCTATCCCTGGAAAGTCGAGACCATGGAGCTGAATCTGGGCGCCGAAGAAGCCGCCATGGCCTATATGGACGTGCAGCCCGACAAGCCCAACGGCCACGCCGTGGTCCTCCTGCACGGCAAGAATTTCTGCGGCGCGACCTGGGAAGACACCGCGCGAACGCTGCTGGCCGCGGGGTACCGGGTGCTGATCCCCGACCAGCTCGGTTTCTGCAAGTCCTCCAAGCCGGCCTCCGCGCAATACAGTTTCGCGATGATGGCGAACACCACGCACCGGCTCATGGAGAAAGTGGGCCTGGAAAAGGCCATCGTGCTGGGGCACTCGACCGGCGGCATGCTGGGGATGCGCTTTGCCCTGATGTACCCGCAGGCGGTGGAGCGGCTGGTGCTGGTCAATCCGCTGGGCCTTGTCGACCGCATGACGGAAGGCGTGCCTTACGCACCGCTGGACAAGCTCTTGGCCAGCGAGCGCGCCAAGGGCTATGCCGAAATGCGCCAGTATCAGCTCGACACTTATTATCATGGCGACTGGAACCCGCGCTACGATCGCTGGGTGAAGATGCTGGCGGGGCAATATGCCACGCCGGACCAGGATGCGGCGGAACTGGCGCAGGCCAAGACCTCCGAGATGATCCTGACCCAGCCGGTGAGCCACGAGTTCGGCCGTCTCGGCGTTCCCGTGACGCTGATGATCGGCATGCGCGACACGACGGTCTTCGGCAAGGGTCAGGCCCCGGCCGAGATCAAGGCCAAGCTGAAGCCCATCCCGCAGATCGCGGCACAAGCGGCGGCGGCCATGCCTTCGGCGCGGATCGTCGAATTCCCCGACTACGGGCATTCTCCGCAGGTGGAAGCGCCGGACGTGTTCGGGGCCAGGCTGCTGGAGATCCTGTCCTCGCCGGCACCCTGAAGAAGAGCTGGCGCGAAGGTCCTATCGGGGATTCGGAGCCAGCGCGCCGGGGATCGTCCGGCAGCCCGGCGCGCGGGTCTCGGAAGCCTTCCAGCGCAGTTCGTAAGTGACGAGGAAGCCGTCATGGTCGGACAGCTGCGGGCTGTCCGGACGCCCGTCGAACAGGGCCTGCACCCGGATGGGCCGGATCTCCACGGCTTGTCCGTTCCAGTAGAACTGCAGGTCCTGCGTATCCATCCAGGGTTCGTCCCCGTCCCACGACATCTGCACGTCGCAGCCCGAGCCAGGGTGCGAGCAGGTGCGGTGCACGAGGTTCAGCGACTGATAGCGTGAGAAATTCTCCCAGCGCGGCTCGGAGTGGCGCATGTTGAAGTCGCCGCCGAAGATCACCGGCGTCGCATCGTCATGGGTGCGGTCGATGAATTCCGAGGCTTCCAGGGCCTGCCGGTCGTGCGCGGCCAGGTTGCGGGCAGCGGGCGCGCCGGAAGCGCCGCGCGAATTCATGTGCGTGTCGTAGACGTCGATCAGGGTGGGCACGCCCGGCACGTCGATCCTTGCGAGCGCGATGCCCTTGTTCGACAAGCAGTCGAACCCGGCGCAGGACTTGCGGCCATAGGCCCGGCGCTTGGTATCGACGATCGCGTAGCGCGAGGCGATGGCAAGGCCGCTGCCGAAGACGTGGATGCCGATCTCGCCGCGCTTGAGGCTGGAATTGCCGGGCAGCCGTTCCTTGGTGGAACCGCGTGCGCGGGTGGTCCGGCGCGGGCCGGAATCGAGCGCGGGATAGCCGGCAGAGGCCACTGCGCGCTTGGCGGCGTCGCTGAACATCTCCTGGAACAGCACCACGTCGGGCGCGGTGCCGGCGGCGCGCATTCTGGCCAGATGCCTGCCGATCTCCTCAAGCGAAGGCTTGCGCCCGCTGCGCGCGGGCCAGGACAGCCCTTCGATATTGAAAGTGAGCACCGAGAGCGTGGTGGTGGCGCTCCGTCCATCGGCGGACAGGGCGACGCGGGGCTGCTGCGTGGCCGTGCAAGCCACTTGCGCCACGGGGGGTGCCATCGTGTTGCAGCCGCTCGCCAGCAGCGCCGCGCAGAAGGGCAGGGCGCGCAGCAGAACCGAACCTTGAAGCGTCATGCGGTTGGATAATCCCTGTCGCAATCGATCGCCGAACCGCCGGAGACCGGCCCAACTTATGCAAAAGGCGCCGGTAAGTCCATGATGCGGCGAAGATCCGCAGGCCCGGCGCTCGCGAAGAGCGGGCGCGGGATTGCCCGGGGCCCTTGCCTAGTTCGGGCCTTGCGAGAGCACCGGCGACCAGTCGAAATCGATACGGACTTCGCCCGAGGCCGAACCGTCCGGGTGGAAGCTGCGCTCCACGATCATGCCGGCGCCGGTGCGGTTCACGGCGATGACCGTGGAGCAGCGGGTGCCGTAGAGCGGATCGCGGATGAAAACCGGGGCGAAGCGCGGCTCGGGGCCGTTTTCGACATGGCCGGGGGCCATGCCCGGGGTTTCCGCCTGCAAGGCGCCGAGCAGGGGGGACGGATCGGCTTGCCCGTTTGCCAGCCATGCGGAAACCGCCTGCGCCACTTGCAGCGTCTTGGGCCAGGGCCGGTCGAAGCCGCCATTGGAGAGACCATGGATACCGGGGGCGAGAGGCCGCGATTCGCGCTGCGGATAATTGGTCAGGAACCGGGCGCTGGTGCCGTTCACTTCGACGAGATTGAACGGATTCATCGTCTCGACGGGTTCCGGCTCACGGCCTTCCAGCAGGTCGGTGACGAGCTTGCCGCGCGAAGGACGGCCCGGAACCGAGCCTTCCGGCACGCGGTAATTGGTGACGAGCACCATGCGCGCCGATGGCGTCACGCCCAGCCATGTCCCGCCGCCCAGCAAGTCGGCACCGGCCAGGATTCCGCTGCCGTCCTGCCAGGGCGAAAGCGGCGCCGAGGGGCGTGCGTGGAATTCGTCGCGATTGCCGGCGACCACGAGCGGCCAGTCCGGGTGGGCCTGCCAGGCGACGGCGGCGACGCACATTTCAGATCAGGCCCTTGGCGCGCAGGCTGACATGGCCTTCGCGGCCGATGATGACATGATCGTGCACCGAGACCCCCAGCAGCCTTCCGGCTTCGGCGATGCGGTTGGTGACTTCGATGTCCGCGCGGCTGGGCTGGGGGGAACCCGAGGGATGATTATGCACGAGGATGAGGGCGGTGGCGCCGATGTCCAGCGCGCGGCGAATCACTTCGCGGGGGTGAATCGCCGCTTCGTCGATCGAGCCGTCGCCCACCAGGTCGTCGAGGATCAGCATGTTCTTGGCATTGAGATAAAGCACGCGAACGCGTTCCAGCGTCAGGTGCGCCATGTCGATCGTCAGATAGTCGATCAGCGCCTGCCACGAGCCGATCACCGGCTTCTCGCGCACTGTCTGCCGCGCGAGGCGCGTGGCCGCCACGGTCACCACGCGCAGCGCGGCTACGGTCGCCTCGCCCATGCCCGGATGGCCGCCCAACGTGCGCGGATCGGCCTGAAGCACGGCCGCGAGCGAGCCGAAGCGATGGATCAGGCTGCGGGCCAGAGGCTTCATGTCGCGGCGGGGAACGGCCTGCATCAGCAGGAGTTCTATCACCTCGTGATCGCCCAAAGCTTCCGCCCCGCCTTCGACCAACCGCTTCCTCAGCCTTGCGCGGTGACCGCTGGGATCGTTCCCGGCATCGGGGCCGACCGCCGCGACGACGGACGCGGAATCGCAGCCCGCCGGGGCTACAGGTTCATCGAAGAGACGGTCTTGCTCGGGCATAACGCGTACAGACAATTGCCTTTCCCGGAAGGCAAGCGCAAGTGATGGACCGGATGTCGCAGCAGCAGGATCAACCTACCGTACCGGCGGATTTGCCGCAGCCGGCCCGTCGCCTCGGGCGGCGCGTGGCGGCGCTGGGCATGCTGGCCGTGGTGGGGGCAGGACTTGCGGGCGCCTGGGCCTGGCGCAAGGACATCGCCGACGACATCATTGCCGACCAGCTGCACAAGCTCGGCCTGCCGGCCACTTACCGGATCGTTCGCATTGGCCCCTCGGAGCAGGTGATTCGCAATCTCGTGATCGGCGATCCGAAGCATCCGGACCTCACGATCGAGGAACTGCGCGTCGCCACCCGGCTGACCTGGGGCTGGCCGGGCATCGGCCGGATCACCGTCGTTCGCCCGCGTCTGTTCGGTGCGCTCCATCAGGGCAAGCTGAGCCTGGGCGCGCTCGACAAGGCGCTGGCAAGCGGCGGCGGTGACAAGGACCACCCTTTGCCCGACCTCGACGTGGCCGTGGTGGACGGGCGCGCGCTGATCGAAAGCGATTATGGCCGCCTGGCCGCGAAATTGACCGGCGCGGGCGGACTGCGCGGCGGTTTCGGCGGCGAATTGGCGGTGGTGTCCCCCCGCCTCGCGGTCGAGGGCTGCGAGACCGGGCGCGCCACGCTTTACGGCAAGCTGTCCATCTCCGGCGAGCGTCCGCGCTTCAAGGGGCCGCTGCGAACCGGCAGCGTGACCTGCCGCGCGCGCGACTTGCAACTCGCCGCCAGCGGGATGCAGCTCGATGTCGTGCTCGACCGGCGGCTGGACGGTGGGGAGGGCCGCCTCGGCCTTGAAGGCGGCGCCCTGCGGATGGCGGGAAATCGCCTCGCCGCGCTCACCGGATCGGGCCGCTTCACGTATCGGGGCGAGGCGCTCAACGCGAATTTCAAGGCCGCCGCGCGCGATGTCGCCACTGCGCAGGCCCGAATCGGGGAGCTGGGCTTCGATGGCCGGATGCGTTCCAGCCACGGCCTCGCCCGCTTCGATCTGGAGGGCGACGTTGGCGGCAAGCGGCTGGCGATCGGCGAATCGGTCGATTCGCTGCTCGCCAAGGCAGTCCAGTCCGGGGAGGGCACGCTGGCCGCGCCGCTGGCCCGGCAATTCCGCACCGCCCTGGCACGGGAAACCCGCGCCAGCACGCTCTCCGCCAACCTGGTGCTGCGCCGCGGGCAGGATGGCCTGACCCTGGTGGTGCCGCGCGGCAACCTGCACGGCACCAGCGGCGCCTCGCTGCTGACGCTCTCGCGCGTGCAGGCGCAGTTCGGCGCCGAGACCGACAGCGGCCGCCGCCCGGTCGTGACCGGCAATTTCGCGAGCGGCGGGCAGGGCCTGCCGCAGATCTCCGGGCGCATGGAAAGCGATGCGCGCGGACGCCTCGCGCTGCAGGTGGCCATGCCCGAATATGCCGCCGGCGATTCGCGCCTGGCCGTGCCGCACCTCGCGCTCACTCAATCGCCCGACGGCGCCATGCGCTTTGCCGGCGAGGCGCGGCTCTCCGGCGCCCTGCCGGGCGGCGCCGCGAAAGGTCTCGTCCTGCCGGTCGACGGGCGCTGGGGCGCCGACGGCGCGCTGGCGGTCTGGAACGCCTGCACGAAAATCGGTTTCGACAGCCTTGCCTTTGCGAACCTGACGCTGGAGCGGCGCAGCCTGCAAGTCTGCCCCGCACCCGGCGGCGCGATCCTGCGCAGCCGGGGCAGCGGGCTCGACATTGCGCTGGGCGTCCCGAATCTCGACGTGTCGGGCCGGCTCGGCCAGACGCCGATCCGGATCGCCAGCGGGCCGCTGGGCTATGCGCAGCTGGCGGGTCGGCCCGGCGCGCTGACCGCCAAGGCCATCGATGTCGCTCTCGGTCCTGCAGATGCGCCGTCGCGTTTCAAGCTCGCCCGCCTCGATGCGCAAGTGGGCAAGGATATCGGCGGCACCTTCGACGAAGCGGACATCGGGCTCGCGGCCGTCCCGCTCGATCTGCGGCAGACCGCGGGCAACTGGCGCTATGCCGGGGGTATCCTCACGATCGACCAGGCACGCTTCACTCTGGTGGACCGGCAGGCGGTGCCGCGCTTCCAGCCGCTGATCGCCCGTGACGGCAGCCTGCGGCTGGAAAACAATGTCATCACCGCGCAGGCCGTCATGCGTGAGCCCAGCAGCGACCGCGAGGTGGTTCGCGCCGACATTGTCCACGACCTCGGCAAGACCAGCGGCCATGCCGATCTGAGCGTGGCTGGCATCACTTTCGACAAGGACCTTCAGGCCGAAGCGCTCTCTCCACTGCTGCTCGGCATCGTTTCGGACTTGCGCGGTTCGCTTCATGGCACGGGTCGGATCGACTGGAACGAGCGCGGCGTCACCAGCACTGGTCGGTTCTCCTCGGACGGCCTGGACTTCGCCGCCGCCTTCGGCCCGGTGAAGGGCCTCAGCGGCGACGTGGTCTTCACCGACCTGCTCGGTTTCGTCACCGCGCCGGACCAGCAGCTCAGGATCGCCTCGGTCAACCCGGGCATCGAAGTCAATGACGGTGTCGTCGGCTTCCAGATGGAGCCGGGCTATCTGCTGCGGATCAACGGCGCGAAGTGGCCTTTCATGTCGGGCACGCTCACGCTCGATCCGGCGACGATGCGAATCGGTGCCTCCGAGACGCGGCACTACAAGCTCAACGTCCGCGGCCTCGACGCCGCGACGTTCGTGCAGCATCTCGAACTGACGAATATCAACGCCACCGGCGTCTTCGACGGCGAAGTGCCGATCGTCTTCGACGAGCAGGGCGGCCGCATCGTCGACGGCTACCTGGCCTCGCGGGATCCGGGCGGCAATGTCAGCTATCTCGGCGCGCTGACCTACAAGGACCTGTCGGCCATGGGCAACTTCGCCTTCGGCGCGCTCAAGTCGGTCGACTACAAGCACATGGAGATCGGTCTGAACGGCTCGATCTCGGGTGACATCCTGACGCGCATCGCTTTCGACGGGCTCAGCCAGGGCTCGTCCGCAGACAAGAATTTCCTCACGCGGCAGGTGGCGAAGCTGCCGATCCGGTTCATCGTCAAGATCAAGGCGCCGTTCTTCAGCCTCTTCGGCTCGATGCGCTCGCTCTACGATCCGACCTACCTGACCGATCCACGCACCCTGGGGATCCCCAACCAGCTTCCGGCGCAGGGCCAGCTCTCGAACGACCCGAACTCGATTCATCCCGCGCCAGCCACCATTCAGCCTCCAGTCAGCGAGAATAATCCATGAAGGCCCTGGAATTGACCGGAAGCACTCCGGCTGCGACAAGCCCGGCGATGATGAGTCCGGTACGATATTTCGCGCAGCAGCTTGCTTCCCGGCCCGGCCGGCGCGCCGCATGCGCCGTGATGATGATGACGGGCCTGGGATCGGCCCTTGCCGGCTGCGTCAACGTGACGGCGCCCGACAAGCCGATCGTGATAGAGCTCAACATCAACATCAGGCAGGAAGTGATCTATCGTCTCTCCCAGGATGCGGAGAACACGATCAAGGAAAACGAAGGCGTATTCTGATGAGCAAGACCGTTTTCAGCAGACCCGTCGGCCTGATCGGCGCAATGGCCCTGGCTCTTGGCGGCGGCAGCATGGCGCTGGCACAGGAAGGCCGCGATCCCGCATATGCGGCGGCGCGCTCTGCGGGCCAGGTCGGTGAGCAGAAGGACGGCTATCTGGGCGTCATCGGCGGCCAGTCCGCCGCGGTCCAGGCGATGGTACGCGACCTGAACAACAAGCGCCGCGCCATCTACACGGAAAAGGCCGCCGGCAAGAGCACCATCGAGGAATATGCCTTCGCCACCGCGTGCCGTCTGATCTCGCAGACCCAGCCTGGTGAGAAGTACCAGGCGCCCGACGGATCGTGGAAAACCCGCGGCACCGGAGCGCCCGAGCGCGACGCCCGCTGCCCGTGATCGGCGGCGCCTGCGCAGCCTCCGAATGGCGCCAGGCGAAAGCGAGCATGGCCGAAGGCCCAAAAGCAGAACCCGACAGGGCGGTTGGACATCCAGCCGCCCTTTTTCGCGTGTCTCTTTCACGACGGCGCTGCGACGCTGAACCGACAAGTCGCCGCGCCGCTTGACCGGGGCGGGACGCGGCTGTGGTTTTTGCGAGGAATTTCTTCGGTATCGTCCTTGCGGTATTGCCGGCCCAGCCCCATTTTCCAGCCCTGTTCGGCACTTGGGCATACGGGTATCCGTGTGAACAACTGTTGCCGTGCGCGTCCCGCCATGGTTGACTCGGGAATAGCCCCACCCTAAGGGGTCGGCGCCCTCGGCGGGCAGCCGTTGAACGCGTCATCCTTTCCTGGAGGAGGAACCTGACATGAACGACGAGCCGTCCGCACGGGAACCTGTTGGCGAAGATGCGCGCCTCGATACGCTGGACGATCGGCTGAAAGCCCTTCGTGAGCGCGAGGTGAAGCGTCAAAAGCCGGTCGCGGGTGCGGAAACGGACGATGCCTATCGTGCCGGAAACCGCGTCCTGGCCGACTTGCTCGGCGGGGTTGCCGGTGGTCTGTTCCTTGGTTGGGTGATCGATCACTTCGCCGGAACATCGCCCTGGGGTCTGATGGTGATGATGTTCGCAGGAATATTCGTCGCCTTCAGGAATATTATCAGGAATTCGAACCGGCGCCCGGATTGACCCAAGGGGGGTGAGTAAGGGCGCTGTCGTTCATTGGCGACAGGGATATTCGCGTGGCAGCCGAAGCGAAGGTCGATCCGATGCACCAGTTCAGCATCCAGCCGTTGTTCGGCTCGGAAGGCTGGAGCATCGCCGGTTACAACATCGCCTTCACCAACAGCACGCTGTGGATGGCGATCGCCGCTGTGACGCTGGCGTTCTTCGTCGCTGGCGGCATGAAGCGCCAGCTCGTCCCCGGCCGCTGGCAGATGGCAGTCGAAAGCTTCACCGGCTTCATCGACGGCATGCTGGCTGCCAACGTCGGCCCCGGCGGCAAGAAGTACGTTCCGTACATCTTCTCGCTCTTCATGTTCATTCTTTTCGCGAACTTCCTCGGCCTGCTGCCGCTGGGCGTGATCGGCCTCCATGCCTTCACGTTCACCAGCCACTTCTCGGCCACGGGCGTTCTCGCGGTGCTTTCCTTCGCAATCGTCCTGATCGTCGGTTTCGCGAAGCACAAGCTGCACTTCTTCTCGCTGTTCGTGCCGCACGGCACTCCGGTCATCATGATCCCGCTGATCTTCTGCGTGGAACTGATCTCCTTCCTGGTGCGCCCGTTCAGCCTCGGCCTGCGTCTCTTCGTTGCGATGATGGCCGGCCACGTCCTTCTTGAGGTTCTTTCGAGCTTCGTCATCAGCTCGGGCAATGCCGGCATCGGCCTCTTCGCCATCGCCGGGCTGCCCAGCTTCATCCTGATGGTCGGCATCTGCGCTC
Organism: Novosphingobium sp. PhB55; assembly: GCF_004368805.1. NCBI lineage: Bacteria > Pseudomonadati > Pseudomonadota > Alphaproteobacteria > Sphingomonadales > Sphingomonadaceae > Novosphingobium > Novosphingobium sp. PhB55. Next base: position 367,835 of record NZ_SODQ01000007.1, read on the forward strand.
TCGAGCTGCTCGTCGCCGGCATCCAGGCCTACGTTTTCGCTCTTCTCACTTGCGTCTATCTGAACGACGCAGAGAACCTTCACTGATTTTCAGTCTCACTCGAGTTTTCCAAAGGGAGTTTTTGAAATGGACGCAGAAGCTGCAAAGCTGCTTGGTGCCGGTCTCGCTGCTATCGGTTGCGGCCTCGCCTCGATCGGCGTGGGTAGCGTTTTCGCCAAGTTCCTCGAAGGCGCACTGCGCAATCCGGGTGCCGCGGACGCCCAGCAGGGCCGCCTCTTCATCGGCTTCGCCGGCGCCGAACTTCTCGGCCTGCTGTCGTTCGTCGTTGCCGCGCTGCTGATCTTCGCCTGATCGCGCGCACTGATCCCCTCCGGCTGCCCGAACCCTTTGGTACGGCGGCCGGAGAGGACGCAAGAATTCTACCGGCCACTTCGAGACAGGGCTGACCCATGCCTCAGATCGCACAGCTAGCCGCGACCTATTCCAGCCAGATCTTCTGGATGCTGATCTTCTTCGGCTTCACGTTCTTCGTCGTCGGACGGGGAATGGTTCCCAAGGTCATGGATACGGTTGCGCAGCGCGACAAGCAGATTGCCGACGACCTCGCCGCCGCCGAACGCGCTCGCGCTCAGGCCGATGCGGAGGAGGAAGCCTGGCGCACGCGTGAGAACGCCAACCGCGCCGAGGCGCAGACCCTTATCGCGGAAGCCCGCGCCAAGGCTGCTGCCGTCACGACGGAGCGTCTCGCGACCGCACAGGTTGCAATCGACGCCACGCTCGCCGAAGCCGAAACCCGCATTTCCCAGGCTCGCCGTTCGGCTGCCGCGGAGATCGAGGACGTCGCCGCCGACGCCACGCGCGAGATCGTCAGCCGCATCGCCGGCCTGACTCTCGACGATGGCGCGGTTCGTTCCGCCGTGAAGGAGAACCTGGTCCATGGCTGACAACACGCAGCTGTCCACCACGGACACCGTCGTTGCCGAAGGCACCTCGCACGAGGCTGCCGAGATGGCCGGAACCCAGGGTGCCGAGACCCACGAGGGCGTCGAGCATCATGCCGAACCGCTGCTGCTGGGCGTCGCCCCGCCGGTCGCGGTCGTCAGCGCCTCGATGCTGGTGCTCCTGGCGATCATGGTCTGGAAGGGCCTGCCCAAGATGATTTCGGGCGGTCTCGACGGCAAGATCGCCGAGATCAAGGCGCAGCTCGAAGAGGCCAAGACCCTTCGCGCCGAGGCGGAAGCCCTGCGCAAGGAATATGCCGACAAGATCGCCGGTGCCGAAAAGGACGCCGCGGCTCTGCTCGAGCATGCCCGTCATGAGGCGGAAACGATCGTCGCCAAGGCCCAGGCCGACACGACGGACGTGATCGCCCGCCGCGAAAAGATGGCGCAGGACAAGATCGGCGCCGTCGAACGCGCGGCCGTTACCGAACTGCGCCAGCAGGCTGCTGCTGCTGCGGCGGCTGCCGCCAGCGGGCTGATCCGCGCCAACCACTCGGTCGATGCCGACAAGGCGCTGGTCGACCAGGCGATCGCCGGTATCTGATACCGCCGGTTCGCTATCGAACAAAAAAGCCTCCGCGCGCTGCGCGGGGGCTTTTTTGTGTCCCGATTGCGGTCACGTTAGGGGCGGCATAGCGCCGATCGGCAGTTGACGCCCCGCGCATTTGGGATCAGAGCGACGACCGCGCAGCCAGTGTTGCTGCGGTGTTTCAGGAAGCGAGGACATGTCAAGCGACAGTTCCAGTAGGACCGCACGCCCGGAGGTCGTCCGCTAGTTCTCGCTGGCCGTCGTTCGCCCGGGTCGTGCGGACGAAAGGTGTGATGATGGTGAACGACCTCCTCGCCGGCGTGACTGCCGGTGCCCGTCCCGCCAAGCGCGGGCTCTATATTGCCGATATCGTCGAGATGCTTCAGGCGCTGCCGCCCGAGGCGGCCGCCGCCAAGCTTGGCCGCATGGCCGACGTGCGCGCCGTGGCGACGCTCGACCGCCCCGAATTCACCGGCGCTGCCGAAGCTCTGGCCTTGCTGCCGCTGCCGCGTGCGGTTCATCTGGTGGCGCAAATGGCCGAGGACCGCGCGGCGGACGTCCTGGCCGAGATGGACGAGGGCGTGGCCGCACAGATCCTGGCGGCACTGGCCCCGGAAGTGCGCTCGTCGCTGCGCAGCCTCCTGGCATGGCCCGAGGACAGCGCAGGCGGCATGATGACGACGGAGTTCGTCGCGGCGCGGGCTTCGGCCAGCGTGGCCGATGTGCTCGATCTCATCCGCACGGTCGAACGCAGCCGCGAGACCGTCTACTCGGTGTTCCTCATGGACGAGGCCGGCCGCCTCGAAGCCACGATCTCGCTGCGCCGCCTGATCGCCGCGGCGCCTGATTCGCCCGCGATCGACCTTGCCCGCGACCGCGAGCCGGTCACCGTCACGCCCGACACCGACCGCGAGGTCGTGGCCGATCTGATCCGCCGTCATGACCTGCTGGCGCTGCCGGTGGTCGACGATGCCGGACGACCTCTGGGCATCGTCACCGTGGACGACGTGCTTGACGCACTCGTCGCCGAACATACCGAGGATGTGCAGAAATTCGGCGGCGTCGAGGCGCTGGACCGGGCCTATCTGGAGACCGGGTTCTTCGAGATGATCCGCAAGCGGGCAGGGTGGCTCAGTGTGCTGTTCCTTTCGGAAATGCTCACGGCCAGCGCGATGCAGCATTTCGAGGACGAACTGGCGCGCGCGGTCGTGCTCACGCTGTTCATTCCGCTCATCATGAGTTCGGGCGGTAACAGCGGCAGCCAGGCGACGTCGCTTATCATCCGGGCGCTCGCCATGGGGCAGGTCCGCCTGCGCGACTGGTGGCGCGTCGCCTTGCGCGAACTCCCTGCAGGGCTGGTGCTGGGCGCGATCCTCGGCGCGGTCGGCTTCGCCCGGATCGCGGCCTGGCAGGCCCTCGGTTTCTACGATTACGGCAGCCACTGGATGCTGATCGCCACGACCGTTTCGGCGGGGCTGGTGGGGATCGTCACTTTCGGCTCCCTGGCTGGATCCATGCTGCCGTTCCTGTTGCAAAGGCTCGGTTTCGATCCGGCCAGCGCCTCCGCACCGTTCGTCGCGACGCTGGTCGATGTCACGGGGCTGGTGATCTATTTCACCATCGCTCTTGCGATTCTCTCCGGGACGCTGCTCTAGGGCGCAAAGCCAAACGAAAGGACCGGCCGCCATGCCATTCACCGCGAAGATCCTGCTGCTCGGTTCGGGCGAATTGGGGCGCGAATTCGTGATCTCGGCCAAGCGGCTCGGCTGCGAGGTCGTGGCCTGCGATGCTTACGAGGGTGCGCCGGCGATGCAGGTGGCCGATGCTTTCGAAGTCTTCTCGATGCTTGACGGGGAGCGGCTGCGCGCCGCCATCGAGAAGCACCGGCCGGACTTCATCGTGCCCGAAGTCGAAGCCATCCGCACCGAAGTGCTGGCGGAAGTGGAGGCGGAAGGCTTCTGCGTGGTGCCATCGGCGCGGGCGACGCAGATGACCATGAACCGCGACCGCATCCGCGAAGTGGCCGCGACCGAACTCGGATTGCGCACCTCGCGCTATCGCTATGCCGAGAACCTGGGCGAAGTCTTGTCCGGCGCCGAGCACACGGGGCTGCCTTGCGTGATCAAGCCGGTCATGTCCTCTTCGGGCAAGGGCCAGAGCACCGTGCGCGATGCGGCCGATCTGGAGAAGGCCTGGGACTATGCCGTCGCCAACATGCGCGGCGACCGGGCCCGGGTGATCGTCGAGGAGTTCGTCGATTTCGATTACGAAATCACCCTGCTGACCGTGCGCAGCCGCGAGGGCGTGTCGTTCTGCCCGCCGATCGGCCACCGGCAGGAACGCGGCGACTACCAGGAATCCTGGCAGCCGACGCCCATGGCGCCCGCGGCGATCGCCGCGGCACAGGACATGGCGCGCAAGGTCGTGGACGATCTTGGCGGCTACGGCATCTTCGGCGTGGAGTTCTTCGTGAAAGGCGAAGACGTGATCTTCTCCGAACTCTCGCCGCGCCCACACGACACCGGCATGGTCACGCTGATCTCGCAAAACCTTTCGGAGTTCGATCTGCATGCGCGGGCCATCCTGGGCCTTCCGGTCCCCGAAGTCACCCTTCGCGGTCCGAGCGCCTCGGCCGTGATCCTGGCCGACCGCGAGGCCGAGGTTTTCGCCTACGAAGGGCTGGCGGATGTCCTGGCGACGCCGGGCGGCGAGGTGGACCTGCGGGTCTTCGCCAAGCCCACGACGCGTCCCTATCGCCGCATGGGTGTCGCCCTGGCGCTGGCAAGCGACACCGATGAAGCGCGGCGGATCGCTGCAGAAGCCGCCGCGAAACTGCGGATCGTCTACGAATAGCACTATGCGGGGCAGGGGAAATCCCTGCCTCCGCAAAACAGCCGCTAGAAAGTGTTCTTGGCCTCGCGCAGAGCGGCAAAGGTCGCCACGGCATCCCCGGCCTCGCCCTCCGGCGCCCACCGCGCCTGGATAGCGGGGTCGTCCGCGCGCAGGAACGGGTTCGTCAGCAGCTCGCGGCCGAGCTTGGTGGGGACCGTGGGCAGGCCCGCAGCGCGCGCACGCGCGATGTCTTCGGCATAAGCGGCCAACTCGGCATTGTCCGGATCGGCATGGAGCGCGAAGCGGGCATTCGCCGCGGTATATTCGTGGGCACAGTAGAGCATCGTGTCGACCGGCAGCGCCTTGATGCGCTGGAGGCTCGCCCAGAACTGCGCGGGCTGACCTTCGAACATGCGCCCGCAGCCCAGCGCAAAGACCGAATCGCCGACGAAAGCGATCTGCGCCTCGGGTAGGTAGTAGGCGCAATGGCCCATGGTATGGCCGCCTACGTCGATGACATGGGCCTTCCAGTTGCCCAGCATGACGACCTCTCCCTGAGACACGGTCCGGTCGACGCCCTCGATCTTCCCGGCATCGTCCAGCGGAGCGGTGATCGTGCAATTGGTGCAGGCCTTGATCGCCGCATTGCCGCCGGCGTGGTCGGGATGCCAGTGCGTGTTCCAGATCTGCGTGATCTGCCAGCCCTTGTGCCCGGCCTGGCGGAGGTACTCATCGGCATCGGGCGTATCGATGCAGGCGGTTTCCCCGCTGACGGGATCGTGCAGCAGATAGCCGTAATTGTCGCTGAGGCAGGGGAACTGGTGAACTTCGAGCATCGGGCGTCTCCTTGCCGGGCGATGTAAGCCTTCGGAGCGGTGCGCGAAAGAGCCTGGAAGCAAAGGGTGCGCGCGATGGCGACCGCCGGAAAAGCAAAAGCCCGCCCGGATTGCTCCGGACGGGCCTTTGATGGTTCACCTTGCGGTGAAGCCCGGAAGCGTTCTTACGAACGGTTCTTGAGGGCTTCGCCGAGGATGTCGCCGAGCGAAGCGCCCGAGTCCGACGAACCGTACTGTTCCACGGCTTCCTTCTCTTCGGCCAGCTGGCGGGCCTTGACCGAGAAGTTCGGCTTCTTCGAACGATCGAAGCCGGTAACCATGGCGTCGAGCTTCTGGCCGACCTGGAAGCGGTCGGGGCGCTGCTCGTCGCGGTCGCGGCCGAGGTCCGAACGCTTGATGAAGCCGGTGGCGCCATCGTCGCCAGCCTGGACTTCCAGGCCGCCGTCGCGAACTTCGAGAACGGTGACGGTGACGACTTCGCTACGACGCAGCGAGCTGCCGCCGGTTGCGGCAACGCCGCCAGCGGCCGGAGCGCCACGCTCAAGCTGCTTCATGCCGAGGCTAATGCGTTCCTTCTCGACATCGACGTCGAGAACAACGGCCGAAACCTGCTCGCCCTTGCGGTGCAGAGCCAGCGCGTCTTCGCCCGAGATGCCCCAGGCGATGTCCGACATGTGGACCATGCCGTCGACGTCGCCGTCGAGACCGATGAACAGGCCGAATTCAGTGGCGTTCTTGACTTCGCCTTCAACCTGCGAACCGACGGGGTGCTTCTCGGCGAAGGCTTCCCAGGGGTTCTGCTGAGCCTGCTTGAGGCCGAGCGAGATGCGGCGCTTGTCCGAATCGACTTCGAGAACGACCACTTCGACTTCCTGCGAGGTCGAGACGATCTTGCCGGGGTGGACGTTCTTCTTGGTCCAGGACATTTCCGAAACGTGGACAAGGCCCTCGATGCCGGCTTCCAGTTCCACGAAGGCACCGTATTCGGTGATGTTCGTGACGGTGCCGGTGAGCTTGGCGCCCACGGGGTACTTGACGGCTGCGCCTTCCCACGGATCGCTTTCCAGCTGCTTCATGCCGAGGCTGATGCGCTGGGTGTCCTGGTTGATGCGGATGATCTGCACCTTCACGGTGTCGCCGATGGCGATCACTTCGCTCGGGTGGTTGACGCGCTTGTAGCTCATGTCGGTGACATGGAGCAGGCCGTCGATGCCGCCGAGGTCAACGAACGCACCGTAGTCGGTGATGTTCTTGACGACGCCTTCGATAACCTGGCCTTCGCTCAGCTTGTCGATCAGCTCGCTGCGCTGTTCGGCGCGCGTTTCTTCGAGGACGGCGCGACGCGACACGACGATATTGCCGCGGCGACGGTCCATCTTCAGGATCTGGAAGGGCTGCGGCACGTCCATCAGCGGGGTGACGTCGCGCACGGGGCGGATGTCGACCTGCGAGCCAGGGAGGAAGGCAACGGCGCCGTCGAGGTCGACGGTGAAGCCGCCCTTAACGCGGCCGAAGATCACGCCTTCGACGCGCTTGCCTTCACCGAATTCGTTTTCGAGCTTGTCCCACGCGGCTTCGCGGCGGGCGCGGTCGCGCGACAGCATCGCTTCGCCGTCGGCGTTCTCGACGCGGTCGACATAGACTTCGACTTCGTCACCGACCTTCAGGCCATGCTCGCCTTCACCGCGCGCGAATTCGCGCAGCGGCACGCGGCCTTCGCTCTTGAGGCCAACGTCGATGACGGCCTTGTCGTTTTCGATGGCGGTGATGGTGCCCTTGACCACGCGGCCTTCAAAGCCGTCGTCGGCGACGCCGCCGAGCTGGTCGTCGAGCATTTTCGCGAAATCGTCGCGAGTCGGATTGGCAGAACTAGCCATTAAAGGTCTTTCCTGTTCACGTATTTCCGGCCAGGCGGTTGAATCCGCCGGTCTTTCCTCCGCGCGTCCGCACCATGCGGGCGGCGGGCCAAAAGGGCCGTACTGCCACGGGGGCCGGATGCCTTCCGCAGCGTCCTTTCAGCGCAAGGGCTTTCCAGACCGGCGGCCCCTACGCGCCGGAGCGCCAAAATGCAAGGAAAATGCCGGCCTGCCCGGTTCGCCGACGGATCGCGGCGGTCCGTCGGAACCGGGCAGGGCGGCCGTCTTGTGGCCGCCTCGGAAAAGCGCCATTGTCCCTCCCTGTCCTGATCTTCGGCCTGATGAGATATGGGGGGAGCGCGGGACACTTCGTTCGAGGAGCCTTCATGGCCGAGCACGCTACGTCACCCATCCCAGACAGACTCGATGCAACGATGGCCCCCAGCAAGGCGCTGGTCCCGAAGCCGAACTGGATCCTGCGTTTCGGGAAATGGATGCAGCCCAGGACGAACCGCTGGATTGCCCGCAGTTCACGCGTACCGGACGTGCCGGTTCACGATCCGGCGAATTTCCGCTGGACCCGCCTGCTGGAAGACAACTGGGAGGCCATCCGTGAGGAAGCCGCGGCCGTGCTCCAGGACCTGGAGGAAGTTCCGCCACTGGCGACGATTTCACCCGACCATCGGCGCATCGCTCCGGCCGGGCGCTGGCGGTCTTACTTCCTGGTCGGCTATCGCTACCGGGACGAGCCCAATTGCCGGGCCTGTCCGCGCACGGCCGAGTTGATTTCGCGCATACCCGGCCTGAATTCGGCGTTCTTTTCCGTGCTCGTTCCAGGGACGCATCTGCCGGCCCACACCGGCGTCTCGAAAGCGTTCCTGACGTGCCACCTCGGCATCCAGGTGCCGCGCGAATCCGGGGAGTGCCGGATGCGCGTGGTCGACGATTGGCTGGAGTGGCAGGAAGGCAAGTGTCTGGTTTTCGACGATGTCTTCAACCACGAAGTGAGGAACGACAGCGAAGAGACGCGCATCGTCCTGCTCGTGCAGTTCAAGCGCCCGGTCGGTCCCGTGGGGTGGATCGTGGGCAACCTGTTCCTGGAAGGCGTGCGGCGTTCGCGCTTCGTGCAGGACGCCCGGGCCGGGGTCGAGCGCTGGCGCAACCGCCCGCGGGATTGAAGGCCCGCCTTCCAGAGGGCCTCGATGTCAAAGAGCTGGCGATCGGCGCGCGCGCGCTTCGACCGCGGCGATGGCCGCGGCGATTGCTGCGTCGCGGCCGAGGTCGGACGTATCGAGCAGCACGGCGTCGTCTGCCGCCACGAGCGGAGCGTCCTTGCGGCCGCGGTCGCGGGCGTCGCGGGCGGACAAGTCGGCGGCGATCTCATCCAGCGAGACATCGCGGCCCTGCGCTTCCATTTCGAGATGGCGGCGCTGGGCGCGGGCTTCCACCGAAGCGGTCACGAAGAGTTTGGCCTCCGCCTCGGGCGCGATCACCGTGCCGATGTCTCGCCCGTCGAGCACGGCACCGCCGGCCTGCGTGGCGAAGCTGCGCTGGCGTTCGAACAGGGCCTGCCGCACCGCGGGGTGGATCGAGACGCGGCTTGCAAGGCCGCCGCTCGCTTCCGAACGGAGTTCCGGGTCGCTCAGGAATGCGTCCGGAAAGGCACATGCGGCAAGGGCGGCCACCGGATCGTCGGGATTGCCGCCGTCGAGGAAGCACTGGCGGCCGACGGCGCGGTAAAGCAATCCGGTATCGAGGTGGGGCAGGCCGTAATGCTCTGCGAGGGCCTTGGCGATAGTGCCTTTGCCCGATGCGGTGGGTCCGTCGACGGCGATGATCATCGCGGGCTCTTGGCGGCTTGGCGCGGCCAAGGCAAGGGGCTGGTCGAGCCGGCGCCGTAAGTTTGGGCGAAGGTCAAGGCAGGCGGGCTTCGTCGGATGGCCGGTCCGCGCTGCGCCTTGATCGCAGCGCCTTCAGCAGGCCCCAGCCGGCGATGACCGCCCAAAGCCCCTCCATCGCGATGGAGGGCAGGTTGACGTTCACCATCAACGAAATGAGCAGGAGCACGGCCCCGACGAAGTTCAGTCCGTGCTGAAGATAGCGGTTCGGATTGTTCTCGTAGGTCACATAGGCATAGGCGATCACGCAGCACACGGTGCCCACGAAGCCGAGGATGTTGCTGAGCCACTGCGGCAGGTCGAGGATCATGCACACTCCTGTCAGGCAGGGCGCCCGCGTGGAAGAACGCGGCGCCGCCAGCCTGCAAGAATGCCCTTATCCGGCGAGCGTGGCCAGCAGGTCCTCGAAATTGGGGAAGCTGGTGGCGATCGGGCGCGTGTCGTCCACTTCCACGCCGCCGCTGCTGACGAGGCCGGCAATCGCCATCGACATGGCGATACGGTGGTCGAGGTGGGTGACGATTTGCGCGTCGCCGGCCGTGCCGGGCAGGGGCTTGCCGCCGGTGCCGGTGATGACGAGGCCGTCTTCGCGTTCCTCGATCTGGGCGCCGGCCAGCGTCAGCGCGACGGCCATGGCGGTGAGGCGATCCGATTCCTTCACGCGCAGTTCGTCGAGACCGCTGGTGACGGTGACGCCCTCGGCAAGCGAGGCCGCCACGAAGAGCACGGGGAATTCATCGATCATGGCAGGCGCGATGGCGGGATCGACTTCGATGCCCTTGAGCTGCGAATGCTTGACCAGAAGGTCCGCCACCGGCTCTCCGCCGACTTCGCGCGCGTTCAGGAATTCGATCTGGCCGCCCATCTGGCGCAGCACTTCGACAAGGCCCGCGCGCGTCGGGTTGAGGCCGACGTTCTCGATCACGACTTCGCTGCCCGGCGTGACGAGGGCGGCGACGATGAAGAAAGCGGCGGAGGAGGGGTCACCCGGCACGTCGATCACTTGCGGCTTCAGTTCCGCCTCACCCTTGATGGTGATGACGCGGGTGCCGTCGGCTTCCACGGTCACATCGAGGTCGGCGCCGAAGCCCTTGAGCATCCGTTCGGAGTGGTCGCGCGTCGGCACCGGCTCGATCACGGTGGTGGTGCCGGGTGTGTTGAGGCCGGCGAGCAGGATCGCGCTCTTCACTTGTGCAGAGGCGACGGGCAGGCGGTAAGTGATCGGCACGGCCGGCGATGCGCCGCGCACGATCAGCGGGAGGCGGCCTCCTTCGCTGGCTTCGAAACTCGCGCCCATTTCGGAGAGCGGATCGATCACGCGGCCCATCGGGCGCTTGGAGAGCGAGCCGTCGCCCGTGAAGCTGACAGTGATGGGGTGGCTGGCGACCAGGCCCATGAGCAGGCGGGTCGAGGTGCCGGAGTTGCCCATGTCGAGCGGGCCTTCGGGCTGGAGCAGGGCGCCCACGCCCACGCCGCTCACCCGCCATTCGCCGTCTCCCACGCGTTCCACCGTGGCGCCCATGGCGCGCATGGCGGCAGCGGTGGCCAGCACGTCCTCGCCTTCCAGCAGGCCTGTCACGCGCGTTTCGCCCACGGCCAGCGCGCCCAGCATGATCGAGCGGTGGCTGATCGACTTGTCACCCGGCACGCGGATCTTGCCCTTGAGCGGTCCTGCGGGCAGGAAACGGCGGGGGCGCATGGGGGTGGTGTCGTCGTGGCTCACGGGCGTGCTTCTCTCGATACTGGAGGGGCGCAAAATCGCCGGGCTTTTGACAGCGGGTGCGGCCTATGGCAAGGCGCGCGCCCTGATGGTGCCGGGACGCTTGATTTTGCGCGCCGGCCCTCCCATCAAGATACGAAATTCACGCCCGTTCCTTTCGAGCGGGCAATATGAGGACATTTCATGGCAAAGCCTGAGTGGGGCGCCAAGCACGGCTGCCCGAAATGCGGCACCCGCTTCTACGACCTGGGCAAGGACGACCCGGTCACCTGCATCGAGTGCGGCCATTCGTGGCACCCGGAGCCGGTGCTGAAGTCCAAGCAGCCGATTCCCTATGAGGAAATCCAGAAGAAGGAAGTGGTCGAGACCGAAGATTCGGATCTGGCCGAAGAAGATCTGGATATCGACGACGACGGCGATTCGCCGGACAACGACGTCGACCTCGGCGGTGACGACGATCTCGGCATCGGTGCCGGCGACGACGACGGCGACCGCGACGAGTAAGCCGCGATACGCATCTATTAAGGGAAAGGGCGCGGCGCTTCGGCGGCCGCGCCCTTTCTCGTTTTGGTCCGCCAGATTCGATTCCATCCTTCGTCATTGCGAGCATAGCGAAGCAATCCAGAGGCGCCTTACACCGCTCTGGATTGCTGCGTCGGCTCCACCTCCGCGCAATGACGAAGGGCAAAGGCCGCAAAGCGAAGGATACTGCAGATGGGCGGGGCTGCGCTTTCGGGCCGCTTTCCGGAAAATGACAGGCCCGTGAAAATTTCCTCTTGCCAGTCCGGTGAACCCAATCTAGAGGGCGGCCTCCCAAGCGGAGGCGCAAGTCGCCGTCACGGAAACGGATCGGACCTCCCAGGATCGATCCGATGAAATGATTGGGGCCTTAGCTCAGCTGGGAGAGCGCCTGCATGGCATGCAGGAGGTCAGCGGTTCGATCCCGCTAGGCTCCACCATTTCAACATTGCAGTTTCGCGGGAACGCGACACGCTGGCTGACGAGGTTTCGTCCGCCGGCGTTTTTCGCATAACGTCCCGTCACGCCGGTCAGCGAGGTTTCGCCCACCGGCGTTTTTGGCGTTCTGGCGGTTCGACCCGTCGATGAGGAATTTTGGCATGTTCGCCGCGAGTGACGTTAGGAGCGAGAATGTTTGACTCCCTTTCGGATCGTCTTGGTGGCGTTTTCGACAAGCTGCGCGGTCGCGGCGCGCTCAAGGAGCAGGACGTTCGCGATGCCATGCGCGAAGTGCGCATCGCGCTGCTCGAAGCCGATGTCGCGCTTCCCGTCGTGCGCCGCTTCATCGACCAGGTTACCGAGAAGGCCGTGGGCCACTCGGTGCTGCGCTCGGTTACGCCCGGCCAGCAGGTCGTCAAGATCGTCAACGACGCCCTGATCGAGATGCTTGGCGGCGAAGAGACCGCCGAACTCGACCTCAATGCCGCGCCCCCGGTCGTCATCATGATGGTCGGCCTCCAGGGCTCGGGCAAGACCACCAGCACGGCCAAGATCGCCCGCCTCCTTCGTGAGAAGCAGGGCAAGAAGGTCCTGATGGCCTCGCTGGACGTCAACCGTCCGGCCGCGCAGGAACAGCTTCGCGTCCTGGGCGAGCAGGTCGGCGTCGCCACGCTGCCGATCATCGCCGGCCAGCAGCCGACCGAGATCGCCACCCGCGCGATGCAGTCGGCCAAGCTCCAGGCCGTCGACGTGCTGATGCTCGACACGGCCGGTCGCCTCCACGTCGACCAGCAGCTCATGGACGAGATGAAGGCGGTTGCCGCCATCGCGACTCCGCGTGAAACGCTGCTCGTGGTCGACTCGCTGACGGGTCAGGACGCGGTCAACGTCGCGCAGTCGTTCTCCGGCGAAGTCGATCTCACCGGCGTCGTGCTCACCCGTATGGACGGTGATGCGCGCGGCGGTGCGGCGCTGTCGATGCGCGCCGTCACCGGCAAGCCGATCAAGTTCGCAGGCACCGGCGAGAAGATGGAGGCCCTCGAGGTCTTCCACCCCAGCCGCGTCGCCAACCGCATTCTCGGCATGGGCGACATCGTCTCCATCGTCGAGAAGGCCGCCGAAGCGGTCAAGGTCGAGGACGCCGAAGCGCTGGCCAAGCGCATGGAGCAGGGCAAGTTCGACATGAACGACTTGCGCATGCAGCTGGGCCAGATGCAGAAGATGGGCGGCCTAGGCGCGCTGGCCGGCATGATGCCTGGCATGAAGAAAGCCAAGGCGGCGATGCAGGCTTCGGGCATGGATGACCGCGTGCTGCTGCGCATGGATGCGATCATCGGCTCGATGACGCAGAAGGAGCGCGTCAATCCCGCGCTGCTCAACGCCAAGCGCAAGATTCGCGTCGCCAACGGCTCGGGCACCCAGGTGCAGGACGTCAACAAGCTCCTGAAAATGCACCAGGAGATGTCCAAGGCCATGAAGCAGATCAAGAAGATGGGCGGCCTCAAGGGCCTTGCCGCGATGTTCGGAAAGGGCGGCCTCGATGCTGCCATGCCCGGGCTTGGTGGCGGCATGGGTGGGGGCGCCGGCGGCATGCCGGGCCTCGGTGGTCCCGATCTCAGCAAGTTTCTGAAAAAGTAATTCTCGAAGATTTGAAGGAAAGGTAGAGCAATGTCCGTTTCGATCCGTCTGTCGCGCGGTGGCGCGAAGAAGCGTCCTTATTACAAGATCGTCGTCTCCAACTCGCGCGCTCCGCGCGATGGCAAGTATCTTGAGCAGGTCGGCACCTACAACCCGGTCCTCCCCAAGGAAGACGAGAACCGCGTGCGCCTGGTCGAAGACCGCGTGCGTTACTGGCTCGGCGTTGGCGCCCAGCCGACCGACCGCGTTGCCCGTCTGCTCGACAAGGCCGGCATCAAGGAACGCGCCGCAACCGTGAACGCCCAGAAGGGTGAGCCGGGCCAGAAGGCCAAGGACCGCGCCGAGGAAAAGGCCGAGAAGCTGCGTGAAGCTGAAGAAGCTGCCGCTGCTGCTGCAGCCGCTCCGGCCGCTGAAGAAGCGCCTGCCGAAGCAGCTGCTGAGGAATCGACCGAAGCCTAAGCTTCAGGTTGAATCCAGATGGCTGGTCAAGACCGCCCCGTCACGCTTGCTGCCGTAACCGGCGCGCACGGCGTGACGGGCGAGGTTCGCCTCAAGCTGTTCGGTGAAGGCGTGGCGGCGCTCAAGCGCTACCGCGCCTTCACCGATTCCACGCTCACGCTCACCAAACTGCGCGATGACGGCAAGGGCGGCGCGATCGCCCGCTTCGAGGAAGTGCTGGATCGGAACGCGGCGGAAAAGCTGCGCGGTACCGCGCTCACCGTTCCGCGCTCGCAGATGCCGGAACTGGTGGAAGGCGAGTATTACCACGCCGATCTGCTGGGCCTGCGCGCCGTTTCCGACGCGGGTGACGAACTGGGCACTTGCATAGCGGTCGAAAACTTCGGCGCCGGCGACGTGATCGAGATCGAGCGTCCGGCAGGCGAGGACGGCAAGCGGCGCCGCTTCATGGTGCCGATGAGCCCGGCCGCCGTGCCCGAATGGGATCACGAACGGGTGGTGGTCAACGCCGCCTTTGCGGAAGAATAAGGAAAGGCCGCCTCCGGGCGGCCTTTCTGCGTCAGGGGCCTTTGTTTCTCAGGCGAGGGTTCCTCAGGCGAGCGCGGGGTCGGTGCAGGGCTGTGCGGCTTGCCGCGGGGCCTGACTGCCATCAGTCGGGGCGATCAGCGGCGTTACGGCCGCCAGACTGGAGCCGGCCAATACGCCTGCTAGAATGGCGATGGTCGTCAGCCTCGCCTTCCGTGCCAGCGCAGTTTCCAGCCGCGCCTTGCGCCCGATCCAGCCGGGCAGGCGCTTGGCCTTGGCGGCGAGCGTTACGAGGCCGCGATCCGCATCTTCGGAAAACCGGGCATGGCCGGCGTTCCATTGGCGCATGAAATGTTCGTCCTGCATTGTCCGGTTCCTCCTTCGGATATCCGGAATCTGCGCGTTGCAGCGCCTCTTTGCCAACAAACCCTCTGGTGGCAGCCATAAGGCTGCCTTATCGTCGGGCCATGGACCGCCTGCCGCCCCTGACCGCCGTTCGCGCATTCGAAGCCGCGGGCCGGCACGAGAATTTCTCCCGTGCCGCCGAGGAACTGGGCATGAGTCAGGCGGCCATTTCCTATCAGATCAAGCAGTTGGAAGACCGGGTCGGCAAGCCGCTGTTCGTGCGGGAGAAGGGCCGGGCGCGGCTATCGGATGTCGGGCGCAGGCTGCTGCCCGCGCTGTCCGGCGCGTTTGCCGCGATGACGGATGCTTTCGCCGCCGTTCGCAGTGAAGAAGAGGACGTGCTGGCGATCAATGCTTCGGTATCGCTTGGCGCAAGCTGGCTGAGCACGCGCATCGGCCGCTTTCAGCTCCGCCATCCCGACATTGCCGTCCGCATGTCGCTTTCGAACGAAGTGATCGATTTCGCGATTTCGAACTACGATGCCGCAATCCGGGGCGGCGCGGGACGTTGGGAGGGGCTGCGCAGCGAATTCCTGTTCCGGCAGCACTATTCGCCGATCTGCGCACCGGATTTCCTGGAGCGCCACAGGATCACGCGGCCGGAAGACTTGCTGGCGGTGGAGCGCTTCGCCCCTAACGATCCCTGGTGGGCGGCCTGGTTCGCAGCCGCCGGCGTGGGAACGCCGCCGCCGCCGTCCCGGCGCGGCTTCATGTTCGACAACCAGCTCCAGGAAGGCAGCGCGGCCCGCGAAGGCTTCGGCATAGCCCTGATGACACCGCTGATCTGGCGCGAGGACCTGGCGGCGGGGCGTCTGGTCCAGCCGTTCGCGACGATGTTCCTGCCGGGCACCGGCCATTGGCTGGTTCACCCGGAGCAGCGCGTGGGCGTCCGCAAGCTGGAACGCTTTCGGGAATGGCTGCGAGACGAAGTGATGCGCGACCGGGATTTCCTGCCGCCAGAAGTATGGGAACCCTTCTGAGCGGCACAAAATCCCGCCCGGCCTCTTGTCGCCGCCGCCGAATTGGGCTTTGCGCGACAGCATGACTTTCAACGCCACCGTTCTCACCCTCTATCCGGAGATGTTTCCTGGCTCGCTCGGCGTCAGCCTGGCGGGCAGGGCGCTTGCCGAGGGCAAATGGGCCATGAACCCCGTGCATGTCCGCGATTTCGCGGCCGACAAGCATCGCACCGTGGACGACACCCCCGCAGGCGGCGGTGCGGGAATGGTGCTCAAGGTGGATGTGCTGGCGGCGGCCATCGACCATGCCCGCAGCATCAATCCGGCCGCGCCGGTCATCGCCATGACCCCGCGCGGCAAGCCGATCTCGCAGGCCCGCGTGCGCGAATTGGCGGAGGGCTCCGGCGTCACCATCCTGTGCGGCCGGTTCGAAGGTTTCGACGAGCGCATTTTCGGGGGCCGCGACGTCGAGGAGATGTCGGTCGGCGATGCGGTGCTTTCCGGCGGCGAACCCGCGGCGATCCTGCTTCTCGACGCTTGCATTCGCCTGCTTCCCGGCGTAATGGGCGCGGCTTCCAGCGGGACCGAGGAATCGTTTGAGGACGGTCTTCTCGAATACCCGCAATATACCCGACCCACCGAGTGGGAAGGGCGCACGATCCCTGAAGTGCTGCGATCGGGGGATCATGCGAAGATCGCCGCCTGGCGGAAACAACAGGCGGAGGAAGATACACGGTCACGCAGGCCGGACCTTTGGGAACGTCGCAGTGACGTTCGGGGCCAGTCTGCCTCTGGTGCGCGGCGCAAAAACGAGGACTTAGGTTCATGAACCTGATTCAGCAGATCGAGGCCGAGGAAATTGCCAAGGCCGCCAAGGAAATCCCGACCTTCCGTCCGGGCGACACCGTCCGCGTCGGCGTGAAGGTTGTCGAAGGTACCCGTACCCGCGTCCAGGCTTACGAGGGCGTGTGCATCGCGCGCTCGAACCGTGGCATGGGTTCGAACTTCACCGTTCGCAAGATGAGCTTCGGCGAAGGCGTCGAGCGCGTATTCCCGCTCTACTCGCCGAACATCGACTCGATCACCGTGGTTCGCCGCGGCGTCGTGCGTCGTGCCAAGCTGTACTACCTGCGCGGTCGTACCGGCAAGCGCGCTCGCATCGCCGAGCGTCGCATCAACGACGTCCAGGGCTAAGCTCCGGCATCGTGTCCGCCTCTTGCAGGCTGGACAACTTGAAAGGCGGTTCGGTTTCGAACCGCCTTTTTTGTGTCTCCGCTTGGATGACAATTACGGTTATCGACTTGATTCCGCGAAGCGAATCAGTCCACGCCGGCAAAATGAACCCGCGCGGCCCTTCTGTTGCTCGACGCAACGCCTTTCGGAAAGAGGGCAGGCGTCGCACGGTCGATCATGCTGCGTTGCACAATTCAGGAATCGTCATCTGAATGGCGGAAAAACGCGATAAAGTGCCAGTTTTGGCTTTGTTTAGCCTTTGACACCGCGCGCAAAAACCGCTCAATTCCGTCGCGTTTAGAGGCGAGTCCGAATATCCCGACACATCCGATTCAACAGAAAGGTTAGGGGGTACCCATAATGAACAAGAACGATCTTATCAGCGCCGTAGCAGACTCGAGCGGTCTTACCCGTACCGATGCCACCAAGGCCGTCGAAAGCGTGTTCGACGCCATCTCCGGCGCGCTGAAGTCCGGCGACGAAGTTCGCCTCGTTGGCTTCGGCACTTTCTCGGTTGCCAAGCGCAAGGCCTCGACCGGCCGCAACCCGCGCACCGGCGAACCGATGGAAATCAAGGCTTCGGCTCAGCCGAAGTTCAAGGCCGGCAAGGGCCTCAAGGACGCTGTCAACTAAGCATCCTTGTAGCCTGCTACGCCTCGCGGGCTGAAAAGATTACGCCGCGCCAACTTTGGGTTGGCGCGGCGTTTTTCGTTGTAGCGGTCTGTTTCCCGGAGGATGCCGCCGGGACCCAGGCCAGGCAGGACCTGCGCCGAGGCGCCGGCCCTCTCCGGTTCAGGGCATCAGTTTGACCAGAGCCGTCGGTGCGGCGGGCGTCCGGGGGTCTATCTTCCACATGAGCGCCTTGCCATTGGCAGCCGCCTGAGGGCCTTCGTCGGTGTTGTTGGCCAGGATCTCGCCATCGGTCGTCACGGTGAAGGTGCCGTCGGCCTCGGTTGTGCCGGGCATGGCATCGCCCTCCTTTTCATTGGCCAGGCCACTCATCATGGCGCCCATGCCCGTCGCGCCGCCCTGGGGGCCGAACGAGGGGGCGTCCACGCGCACCGAGCCGTCCCGGCGCAGCGAGAGCTGGACGAACCGATTGCTCATCGCAAAGCCCTCGATGGTCGGGAATGCGAAATCATGGTCGAGCCGGCCGGTCATCGCGAAATCGACATCGAACTTGCCGTCTCCCATGTAGACGGCCTTGTTCCAACCGACCTGGCGGCGGAGCTTCTCGGCCACTTGCTCCCCGGCTTTTGGATCGCTGGGATCCAGCCCGCCCAGCAGCATTTGCGCGGCCTGAGCATCGCTCTTCTTCTTTTCCTCGTTGGACTTCTCCCAATCGGTCTTCTGCTGGGCGAGTTCCTCCTCGGTGCAGGGGTGCTCGTTGTAGTCTTCGTCGTGGCACGCTTCCGGCGCGAAGACCTTGGGCTTGGATGCCTGGAGAGGCACCATCACGATTTCGCCGGCATAGCGGAAGGTGAACGTGCGGTTCTTGCGCAAGTCCAGCGTCGAGGTGAATTTGCCGGGTGCGAAGATGCACGCTGCCGCCAGCAGGGCGAGGGCGGTGACGCCCAGCCCTGCCAGCAAGCGGCGCCCCAGGGGGCGCCGTTCGACTTGGTTCATGATGTGTGCCCCTCTTGCGTTCGGATCGTCAGCCGCGGGTCGCCGCGGCGTAAAGCGCGATGGCAGCGGCATTGCTGACATTCAGGCTTTCCATCGCATCGCTGATCGGCAGCTTGGCGACGGAATCGCAATGCTGGGCGATGTTGTGGCGCATGCCGTCACCTTCGGCGCCGAGCACGAGCGCGACCGGTCCGGCAGGAAGCGCTTCGCCGAGAGTCGACTGCGCGGCGCCGTCGAGGCCGATGCGCCAGTAGCCGGCTTCCGCGATTTCCTCGAGCGCGCGGGCCAGGTTGACCACGCGGACCCAGGGAAGGACTTCCAGCGCACCGGAAGCGCTCTTGGCCAGGGTACCCGATTCGGGCGGTGCGTGACGGTCCTGCGTGACGATGGCGCAGGCATTGAAGGCCGCCGCCGAACGCATGATCGCGCCGACGTTGTGCGGATCGGTTACCTGGTCGAGCACGACGACCGGGCGCGAGGGATCGCCATCCAGCACATCGTCGATGAAGATATCATCGAGCGGTGCGCATTCGAGCACGAGGCCCTGGTGCGGAGCGTCGCGTGCAACGAGACGGGCGAGATCGGCGGGCTGGGCCCATTCGACGGGGAAGTCGGCCGGCAATTCGCCGTCGAGCGATTCCACGCCCTCGCGAGTCGCCCAGAGCTTGCGATGGCTGCGATTCGGATTCTTGAGCGCGGCCTCCACGGCGTGGCGACCCCAGAGCCGAACCATGCCGGTGCTCGCTCTGCCGCTGCCACGGCCGTTCTTCATCCGGCCTGCGCGGCCGCGCAGCGCCTTCCCGGAGCGTCCGCCTTCGCGGTCGCCTTCTTGCCGGTCGCTACGATTGGTCATGAAAACTGTCCTTTTTGGAAAAACTATGCCGCTCCTGCCATTACCCCCATTGACAGGCAAGGCCGCGTTCTACATAGGCGCGCTCCTCGGCAGCGAGGCTCTGGTTTCGGAGCTTCAACACAACGGGTTTTTCGAAAGAAGAACCCCCGCCAGCAACTGGTGTGGACAGGTGGCCGAGTGGTTAAAGGCAGCAGACTGTAAATCTGCCCGTGCAAGCGTACGCTGGTTCGAATCCAGCCCTGTCCACCACCGGTTTCCCTAACAGGACATTCCCTTCGGGGTTCCCCTCCAGCTACAGCATCGGACACGATAACCGTGCCGTGCCGCGTATCGCGGCGGAAACGGTGCTGGGCCGCGTATCGCGCTGGAAACTATCCCCGACCGTCGGCGTGGATGGGAACATGCCCTTCTTCCCGGCATTGCGGGAGGGGTGGACACTGACTAGAGGATGGTGATGCCCGGAGAAATTCTCGATAATCAGGGACGCGGCGAAGCGTCCTGGAGCTGGCCTTCCATCCACCCGGAAGGCCGCAAGTTCGGCGCCATCGCCGGCGTCGTGGCGCTGATCGGCTGGATCGTGTTCGGTCCGCTGGTCGGTTGGCCGCTGGCGCTGCTCACGGTCTGCGTGCTGGCCTTCTTCCGCGACCCCGTGCGCGTGACGCCGCAGGACGACCGTTATATCGTCGCACCGGCCGATGGACTGGTGACGCTTATCGGCAAAGTCTCCCCGCCGCGCGAACTGACGGTAGAGGATGGCAGCGGCTCGCAGCCTATGTCGACCGAACCGGTTACCCGCATCTCGATCTTCATGAGCGTCTTCGACGTCCACATCAATCGCAGCCCCATCGGCGGCACGGTGCGCCGGGTGATCTACATCCCCGGCAAGTTCCTCAATGCCGACCTCGACAAGGCCAGTGAAGAGAACGAGCGCCAGCACATCCTGGTCGAGCGCGGCGATGGACTGCGCGTCTGCTTTACGCAGATCGCCGGTCTGGTCGCGCGCCGTATCGTTCCGTTCGTGAAGCCGGGCGACATGATCGCCTCCGGCCAGCGGATCGGCCTGATCCGCTTCGGCAGCCGCGTCGACGTCTATCTTCCCGCAGGAACGGAGCCCAAGGTGCTCATGGGCCAGCGGATCGTCGCCGGTGAAACCGTGCTGGCGGAACTCGGTTCGGCGCCGGTGATCGAGGGTATCTCGCAGTGACCGGCGAGCCCGACGGAATCCCGGGCGGCGAGTTCGAGGGCGATGGCCTTCGCGTGCGCCGCCGCCTTGCCGGCGGGCTGCCGATGCGCGTTTTCGTTCCCAATGCCATCACGGCCGCCGCGCTCTGCTCCGGCCTTACCGGTATCCGTTTTGCGATCGGCGGCGATTATGAACGCGCCGTGCAGGCCATCATCCTTGCGGGCCTGCTTGACGGTATCGACGGCCGCGCGGCGCGCCTGCTCAAGGCGCAGACGCGTTTCGGCGCTGAGCTGGACAGTCTGGCCGATTCGATTTCGTTCGGTGTCGCGCCGGCGCTGATCGTCTATCTCTGGACGCTTCACCAGCTGCCCAGCCTGGGATGGATTGCCGCCCTGGCTTTCGCGATCTGCTGCGTACTGCGTCTGGCGCGCTTCAATTCCCGCCTCGACGAGATCGATCAGCCGCATAAGGACGCCGGTTTCCTGACCGGTGTTCCGGCGCCGATCGGTGCGGGGCTGGCGTTCCTGCCGATGTATCTGTGGATCGCGAGCGGGGTGCCGGAATTCGCCAATCCCATCGCGGTCAGCGTCTGGATGGTGGTGATCGCCTTCCTGATGATCTCCAGCCTGCCGACGCTCAGCTGGTCCCGCATGAGTCCGCCGCCAAGCCTTCGCGTCGGACTGATCGCGCTGGTCGGCCTGACCGTGGCGGCGCTGCTGACCGAGCCCTGGTTCACGCTGGCCGTGATTACCATTGCCTATCTGGCGCTGATTCCCATCGGCATCGTCACTTACATGAAGATCAGGCGGCGAGGTCCGTCGCCGGCAGTTCCATCCCCGGCCATTCCAGTCCCGGGCGTTCCGCCGCAGTCCACTGCGACTGACGGCGAGGACGGACCGAACGGTCCTTTCTGAGCGTGGCGAGCGCGGGCAGGGGCACGCGTTCGATCGCTTTCCAGACCAGAAGAGTGCTGTCCGGGCACCCACGCAGCTGCGCCGGCAAGGACCGCGCCGCATCCGCGTGGCGCAGCCAGCTCGTGGCGATGACATGGGCCGAAACAATCGCGGCCACAGCGAAGATACAGGCAGCAAAAGCAGTCATGACCGTTCCTTTCGAACCATCATCCATGGTGTCCCCGGCCTGCCGAAGAGCGGCGCCTGTGGACACCTTGTGGAAAATCCAGAATCGTTCTATTAATGTTCCTGTGATCTCGTTGTTCTCAATTTGTTCTCCGGCTGTCAAGCAGGAATCGTCCAGGCCTTCGCTGAGCGTAAAGCGCGCGTTGCGGGGGGTGGCATGAGCGGAGAAGCCGTCGATCGTCTGGCCGAGCTGGAGGGCTTGCGCGACTGGTGCGAGAGCAATCAGTTCGATCTGGAGGAAATTGATTCGAGCGAACTCGTCCTGACCGATCGGGAGGCGGGAAGCGTCTGGTCGGTATTCGGCGTCGACGACTGGATCCAGATCAAGGGTCTGGTTCTGGATGAAGTCGAACCGGGATCGGCCTTATGCCTGACCCTCGCGCGCTTGCATGACCGGTTGCTGGGCTGCCGATTCTCAGTCGACGCGCAGCAGGGCC
Source organism: Novosphingobium sp. PhB55 (assembly GCF_004368805.1). Lineage (NCBI taxonomy): Bacteria > Pseudomonadati > Pseudomonadota > Alphaproteobacteria > Sphingomonadales > Sphingomonadaceae > Novosphingobium > Novosphingobium sp. PhB55. The sequence goes on from NZ_SODQ01000007.1 coordinate 389,921, forward strand.
TCATCATCATCGTCGATCTCATGCCTTCCTGCCGAACCGCTGCGGCAATCGGTGAGGCGGTCATGCAGATGCAGGCGATCATCGATCATACGAGCGAACTGCTGGAGGATGTCATCGAGCGCGAGATGGAGGCCGATGACCGGACCATCGACCAGGCGTTCGGATTGGAAGGCTCGCGGCGCCTGCACTGATTCGCTAATGCCAGGTCAGGCGGCCCGATGATGGGTCAGGCGGCGCGGAACATGCGGCGCGGCCTTTGGCGCGAGCAGGCGGCGGCGCCCTGCAGGGGGGCGGCGCGGAGCACGATCTCCCGGCAATACGGCACCCCGTCTCCAGCGCACGGCGTCTCCGGCTTCAAGGTCGATCTGGCGTTTCAGGTTGCGCAGTGCGGGCAGGGCAGCGCGGTAGCTCTTCCAGATCGTCATGAGCGCCAGAGCGGCGCCGATTCCGAACAGGATGGATGAAACGACGGTCATCGATTGCGTCCTTGAATTCGCGACCCCCTCAGGCGCTGTCCTTGAAAGATCCCTTCTGCTGTGCCGATCGCTGGCGCCGGATGGAACTGCGCCAGAAGCGCCGGCAGCTTGGGGATTACCCTGTGGAAAAGCAGTGGAAGCCCTGTAGTTTCCGGCCTTGGCCGCCAAGTCTCGCGCTCTGCGACGAAATGCCTTGTCGGGACGCCGGATTGGGGCTGGTGTTTTCCGGCAAACGGCGCTAAGGGCGGCCCCGCTCGGCGAAAGGTGTCGAATTCGCGTCACCCGCGACTCGGGCAATCCACATGGAAAGCGCACATACCGGTGCTAGGCGGCCAGGGATCGATATCCCCGCTTGGTTCCTGCTTTCCAGAGGTTCAACCGGAAGGAATTACATTATGGCGGCTCCCGTCGTCACCATGCAGCAGCTCATCGAAGCCGGCGCGCACTTCGGCCACCAGACCCACCGCTGGAACCCGCGCATGAAGCCGTACATCTTCGGCGCGCGCAACGGCATCCACATCATCGACCTTTCGCAGACCGTGCCCCTGATGGCCCGCGCTCTCGAGTTCGTTTCGGCCACCGTCCAGGCCGGCGGCAAGGTGCTCTTCGTTGGCACCAAGCGCCAGGCTCAGGAGCCGATCGCCCAGGCCGCCCGCGCTTGCGGTCAGCACTTCGTCAACCATCGCTGGCTGGGCGGCATGCTCACCAACTGGAAGACCATCTCGGGTTCGATCAAGCGCTTCAAGGCTCTTGAAGAGCAGCTTGCCGGCGACACCACCGGTCTGACCAAGAAGGAAGTCCTTCAGCTCACCCGCGAGCGCGACAAGCTTGAGCTCTCGCTCGGCGGTATCCGCGACATGGGCGGCATCCCGGACGTGATGTTCGTGATCGACGCCAACAAGGAAGAGCTGGCCATCAAGGAAGCCAACGTCCTTGGCATTCCGGTCGTTGCCGTGCTCGACACCAACGTGAACCCGCAGGGCATCTCGTTCCCGATCCCGGGCAACGACGACGCCAGCCGCGCCGTTCGTCTGTACTGCGAAGCCGTTGCTCAGGCCGCCACCAAGGGTGGCCGTGACGCGCTCGTGAACAGCGGTGCCGATCTCGGCGCCATGGACGTGCCGGTTGCCGAAGAGACCGTCGAGGCCTGATAGGTCCGGCGACGACTTTTTCGTCATGGAATTGTCGCGCGCCGGGTCCAATGGGCCTGGCGCGCGTTAATTTTATGGGCCGCTGTGCGACCCGGGCATTTCATGGGCCGCAACGCGACCTGGGCATTTTCGGGTCGCATCGCGATCCGAGGATTTTAAAGGCCGTGCTACACGGTCCCACCAAGCAAGAGGATTTGAGCGATGGCTTACACCGCCGCTGACGTGAAGAACCTGCGCGAGCGCACTGGCGCCGGCATGATGGACTGCAAGAAGGCCCTGGACGAAACCGGTGGCGATCTCGAAGCCGCTGTCGACGCGCTGCGCGCTCGCGGTCTGGCCGCTGCAGCCAAGAAGTCCAGCCGTACGGCTGCCGAGGGTCTGGTCGGCGTTGCCGTCACCGGCACCAAGGGCGTCGCCGTCGAAGTGAACTCGGAAACGGACTTCGTTGCGAAGAACGACCAGTTCCAGGACTTCGTCCGCAACACCACCGAAGTCGCCCTCGGCGTTGCCGGTGACGACGTGGAAGCGCTCAAGGCCGCTGCCTACCCGACCGGCGGCACCGTTGGCGACGCGCTGACCAACAATGTTGCGACCATCGGCGAGAACCAGCAGGTTCGCCGTCTGAAGACCGTCGAAGTCGCTCAGGGCCTCGTCATCCCCTACATGCACAACGCTGCCGCGCCGAACCTCGGCAAGATCGGCGTTCTCGTCGCGCTCGAATCGGAAGCTTCGGCTGACGTTCTCGAAGCCCTCGGCAAGCAGATCGCGATGCACATCGCCGCTGCCTTCCCGCTGGCCCTCAACGCCGACGACCTCGACGCCGAGCTGATCGAGCGCGAGCGCAAGATCGCCCAGGAAAAGGCCGCCGAATCGGGCAAGCCCGAAGCCGTGCAGGCCAAGATGGTCGAAGGCGCGATCGCCAAGTACGCCAAGGAAAACGCTCTGCTCTCGCAGGTCTTTGTCATGGACAACAAGACCCCGATCCAGCAGGTTGTCGACCAGGCCGGCAAGGAAGCCGGTGCCAAGATCGTGCTGAAGGACTACGTCCGCTTCCAGCTCGGCGAAGGCATCGAGAAGGAAGTCACCGACTTCGCAGCCGAAGTGGCTGCTGCTGTCGCCGGCTGATCCTTCGCGGATACCGAAACAAGAAAAGGGCCGGGGAGCTTAGGCTTCCCGGCCCTTTTTCTTTGCGCGGCGCAGGTCAGTAGGCGGCGGTGAACCTCGCCCGGCTGTGCCGGTGTGCTTCCAGTTCGTCGACCATGGCGATGGCGTAGTCGGCAAAGCTGATCTTGCTCTCGCCGGCTTCGTCCGTGAGGAGCAGGTCGCCCCCCGTGCGGTAGGCTCCCGTGCGCGGGCCTTCGAAGATCAGCGCGGCGGGGGAGAAGAAGGTCCAGTCCACGTCGTCGACCTGCCTGAGCGCGTCGAGGAAAGTGATGCCGCCGGTTGCAAAGGGCTTCCACTCCTCCGGGAAATCCGGCGAATCGATGAGCCGCTTGCCGGGCGCGACTTCGAGACTGGCGGCACCGCCGGTGACGAGGAGGCGGTGGACGCCCGCCTTGCGGAGCGCGCCAAGCAGTGTGTCGGCCGAGACATCGAAGTGGAGCGCGCTGATCACTGCATCGCTGCCGGCGATGAGCGGGGTGAGCGCCTCGGGGTCGGACGCGTCACCGGCCGTGGCGGCCACGCCTTCCGCCGACGGAATCTTCGCAGGATTGCGCGCGATGGCGAGAACCTGATGGCCGCGCGCGGCGGCTTCCCTGGCGATTTCCGATCCGGCGCGGCCGCTGGCGCCGAGGACTGCAATCTTCATTTCCGGATGCTCCACTGGTTTCCAATAGTGACCAAGTGTGTCATGGAGCGTGCCCATGCAAGAAGGCACTTTCAGCGCACCGGGTTACCCCGAGGGAACCGGTGACCGTCTCCCGGACGTCTACGCGGCGAACTGTCCGACCCGGCAATTGCTGGATCGCATTGCCGACAAATGGAGCGTGCTGATCCTGACCACCCTGGGTTCTCGGGAGATGCGTTTCAACGCTCTGAAACGGCGGATCGACGGGATTTCCCAGAAGATGCTGAGCCAGACCCTCCGCTCGCTGGAGCGTGACGGACTGGTCGTGCGCGCGGTCGTGCCGACGGTGCCGGTGACGGTCAGCTACGCCATCACGCCGCTGGGACGTGAATTGCTCGCCGCGCTTCAGGCCATGATCGACTGGGCCGAACGGCGCTTGGCCGACGTAAGGCTGGCGCAGCTTGCTTACGACGTTCGCGAAGAGGAACTGGCGGGCCTGGCTCTGTAAGAAGCCAGGATCGCATGCCATCTGCAGTGTAGGGTTGAAATGATATAACATTACTGTACTGCGCGAGGCATGAGCCGAGCCGATCTCCTATCCTTGCCGCAGAACGAAGCCGTGCGTCCCGTTTCGGGTCCGCGGATCATGGCTATCGATGCCCTGAGGGGGCTCGTCATGCTGTTGATGCTCGTCGATCATACCCGCGAGTTCTTCTACCTCGATCGGCAGGTCACCGATCCGATGAACCTCGATGTCACCGATCCCGCGCTGTTCCTTACGCGACTGGCGGCGCATCTCTGCGCGCCGGTTTTCGTCGTACTGACCGGCGTATCGGCCTGGCTCCATGCGCGCGGCGATGCGGCGCGGGCCGGGGCTTTCCTGGCCAAGCGCGGGTTGTTCCTCATCGTGCTGGAAGTGACCCTCGTGAACTTCGCCTGGACTTTCGACCCGGCGCCGGAAACCTATTTTCTCCAGGTCATCTGGGCGATCGGCCTGTCGATGCTGGCCTTGGCCGCGCTCGTCCATCTGCCGCGCGCCTGGGTCGCGGGCCTGGGCGGGGCGCTCATATTGGGACACAACCTCCTCGACAGCATCACGCTGGCGCCGGACGCGCCCGGGCATGCCCTCTGGGCGATTCTCCACCAGCGCGACCTGATCGCGCTGCCCTGGGGCGCGGCGGCACGCACCTCCTATCCGGTTCTGCCCTGGATCGGGGCGATGGCGATCGGCTATGCCGCCGGACCGTGGTTCGGCCGCGAGGCGAACCCGAAGATGCGGGGCAGGGCGCTCCTTCTGTTTTCGGCCGGAAGTCTGGCCCTCTTCGCCCTGCTGCGCGCAGCGGCGGGATACGGTGACACCCAGGCCTGGACCGTCAGCGGAAACATGCCGCGCGATGCCATGGCCTTCGTGAACCTCACCAAGTATCCGGCCTCCGCCTGCTTCCTGCTGCTGACCCTTGGGATAGGTGCCTCGCTGCTCAACCTGTTCGAACGCGCGGAACACCGCGGCGCCGGTGCGGCGATCCGGTGGCTGGCCGTGCTGGGCGGGGCGCCGCTGTTCTTCTACCTCGTCCATCTCTATCTGCTCCACGCGGCCAACCGGGCGGCCGGTGCGGTGATGGGCGCGCAGGGCCTGACGAGCGTGCCTTCGGTGGCCTGGATCTGGGCGCTGGCAGCGCTCACCGCGGTCCCTTGCTGGTTCGCCACGCGCTGGTTTGCCGGGGTCAAGCGCGCCAATTCCGCCTGGTGGATGCGCTACCTATGAAGGGGTAGGGAGGGCCGTCGCGCAGACCGGGCGCGGTCATCCACAAGCTCGCCCCTTGGCAATCGGCCCGCGCGCTCCTAAAGCCGGGCGGTCCTGCCCAGAGGAGATTGTGCGGCCATGAGTTCTTCCCCTTACAAGCGCGTCCTGCTGAAACTGTCGGGCGAGGTCTTGATGGGAAGCCAGCAGTTCGGAATCGATCCCGAATTCGTCGCCGAACTTGCCAAGGAAGTGAAGGCGGCCAAGGAAACCGGCCTGGAGGTCTGCCTCGTCATCGGCGGCGGCAACATCTTCCGCGGCATGGCCGGCGCCGCGCGCGGCATGGACCGTGCGCAGGCCGATTACATGGGCATGCTGGCCACCGTCATGAACGCCCTGGCGATGCAGAATGCGCTCGAGCAGCTTGGCGTCGAGACCCGCGTGCAGTCCGCCGTGCAGATGGACCAGGTCTGCGAGCCGGTGATCCGCCGCCGTGCCGAGCGTCACCTTGAAAAGGGCCGCGTGGTGATCTTCGCCGCCGGCGTTGGCGCACCTTATTTTACCACCGATTCGGGCGCTGCCCTGCGCGCCGCCGAAATGCGCTGTGACGCTCTCTTGAAGGGCACCAGCGTCGACGGCGTCTATGACAGCGACCCCAAGACCAATCCGGATGCCAAGCGCTACGATTCGGTCGATTACGACACCGTCCTCGCCGACAACCTGAAGGTGATGGACGCCTCCGCCGTGGCCCTGTGCCGCGACAATTCCATTCCGATCGTCGTGTTCTCGATCCGCGAGAAGGGCAATCTCGCCACCGTTCTTGCCGGTGGCGGCACCAAGACGATCGTCCAGAAGGGAGCCTGAACAATGGCCAAGTACGACAAGGCGGATCTCGAACGCCGCATGACCGGCGCGATCGAAGCGCTGAAGCACGACCTTTCGGGCCTGCGCACCGGCCGCGCCAACACCGCGCTGCTGGAGCCGATCATGGTCACCGTCTACGGTGCCAACACGCCGATCACGCAAGTCGCCACGATCTCGGCGCCTGAACCGCGCATGCTTTCGGTGCAGGTCTGGGACAAGACCAACATCGGTCCCGTCGAAAAGGCGATCCGTTCGGCCGGTCTCGGCCTCAATCCGATTAATGACGGCAACACCCTGCGCCTGCCGATTCCCGACCTGACCGAGGAACGCCGCAAGGAACTGGCCAAGCTCGCCGGCTCCTACGCCGAAAAGGCCCGCGTCGCCGTGCGCAACGTGCGCCGCGATGGTATCGAGAACCTCAAGGCGGACGAGAAGAAGAAGGAAATCTCGGAAGACGAGCGCAAGCGCGGCGAAACCGAAGTCCAGAAGCTGACCGACGACATGATCAAGTTGCTCGACGAGGAATTCGGCCGCAAGGAGAAGGAAATCCTCGGCAAGTGAGGCTTAGCCTCGCCGCGAGGGAGACCTGATGGCCAAGGAAGAACCTGCGAAAGTCGTGGCGCGCCACGTTGCCATCATCATGGATGGCAACGGGCGCTGGGCGAAGAAGCGCCACTTGCCGCGTGCGCTGGGTCACCAGCGCGGCGTCGAATCGGTTCGCCGCGTGGTGCGCGGCGCCCGGGAGATGGGGCTGGAAGCGCTGACGCTCTACGCCTTCTCCACGGAGAACTGGCGGCGGCCGGAGGAAGAAGTCTCCGACCTCATGAGCCTGATGAAGCGCTTCATCCTCTCCGATCTGGACGAGTTTGCAGCGGCGGGTGTCCGGCTGAAGATCATCGGCGATTACAAGGCCTTCAAGCCCGATGTGGTCGAATTGGTCGAAGGCGCCGTCGCGCGGACGGCCGGCAACACCGGCACCACGCTGGCCGTGGCGCTCAATTACGGTTCGCAGGACGAGATCGCCCGCGCTGCCAGCAAGGCAGCCGCGAAGGGCCCGATCACGCCCGACACCATCGCTGCCGAACTCGATACGGCGGACATGCCCCCGCTCGATCTGCTGATCCGCACTTCGGGCGAAGTTCGGCTGTCGAATTTCCTGCTCTGGCAGGCGGCTTATGCGGAAATGATGTTCACCGAAGTGCTCTGGCCGGACTTCACCGCCGAGCACTTGCGCCAGGCCCTGGAAGATTTCACCTCCCGCGAGCGACGCTATGGCGGACGCTGACCCCGGCAGGAAGAAGTCCGACCTCGGCGTGCGGACGGCCTCGGCCGTGGTCATGCTGGTCGTGGCCGGCGGCGCGCTGTGGCTGGGCGGGGTGGTCTGGACCGCCTTCGTCTGTGCCGTGGCGCTCGGCGTGCTCTGGGAATGGGTCAAGCTGGCCCGCGGCGGCACGCAACATCCCGGCGAGCGCGCGGCCTTCAACTTCGGCGGCATGCTCTATGTGGGCATCGGCGCGGCGATGTTGCTGTTCCTGCGCAACCCGGCCTTCAGCCTTGCGCCGCTGCTGACGATCCTGCTGGCCGTGATCGGCGTCGATGTCGGCGCCTATTTCACGGGACGCTCGCTGGGCGGCCCGAAGATCGCACCTTCCATCAGCCCGTCCAAGACCTGGTCGGGCCTGCTCGGCGGCGTCCTTGGCGCCACGCTGGTCCTGTTCGGCGCCGCGCGCTTCTGGCAGGAGGGGCTGATCTCGGTCCATCCGCAGGGCAATGCGGCGGACGGCCCCGCCTGCTTCGGGATGCAGCCCTGCTGGTACCTGACGGCCAATGCGGTTCCACTTTTCGCGACCTGCCTGATGACCGGCATCCTGCTGGCCGTCTGCGCGCAAGCGGGCGATTTCTTCGAAAGCTGGATGAAGCGCCGCGCCGGGGTCAAGGACTCGGGCCACTTCATTCCGGGCCATGGCGGTTTCTTCGACCGTCTCGACGGCTTGCTGGCCGTGCTTTTCGTGCTAGGGCTGATGATCCTTTTCCAGCCGCGATGACCATGATGCGCACCATTTCCGTTCTCGGAGCCACCGGCTCCATCGGCGCCTCGACGCTGGACCTCGTTCGCCGCCATCCGGCGGACTGGCGCGTCGTGGCCCTGACCGCCAACGGCAACGTGCCGGAACTGGCCAGGCTTTCGATCGAGCTGTCCGCGCAAGTCGCGGTCGTCGCCGATGAGACGTGCCTGCCCGCCTTGCGGGAGGCCCTGGCCGGAACCGGGATCGAAGCCGCCGGCGGCCCTGCCGCGCTGGTGGAAGCCGCCTCGCGCGGCGCCGACGTCACCGTGGCCGCCATCGTCGGCTGTGCCGGCCTCGCGCCCACCATGGCCGCGATCGAGCAGGGCGGGGTGATCGCGCTCGCCAACAAGGAGGCGCTCGTCTCGGCGGGCGAAGTGATGACCGCAGCGGTGGAGCGTCACGGCGCAACCCTGCTGCCCATCGATTCCGAGCACAACGCGATCTTCCAGTGCCTGCAGGGCAACAGCCTCGATCACGTTCGCTGGATCACGCTGACGGCCAGTGGCGGTCCGTTCCGCGACTGGTCGCTAGACCGGCTGACGCTGGCGACCCCGGCACAGGCGGTAAAGCATCCGAATTGGGACATGGGCGCGAAGATCAGCGTCGATTCGGCGACGATGTTCAACAAGGGCCTCGAACTGATCGAGGCGCACTACCTCTTCCCGGTCGGGCTGGACCGGCTGCGTATCATCGTCCACCCGCAGTCCGTCGTTCATTCGATGGTGGAGTATCGGGACGGATCGACTCTGGCGCAGCTCGGGCCTTCCGACATGCGTGTGCCAATCGCTTCCGCGCTCGCCTGGCCGGAACGGATGGACACGCCCTGCGCACCGCTGGACCTGGCTGAAATCGGCGAACTGACGTTCCGCCGTCCTGACGAAGTGCGGTTTCCCGCCACGCGTCTGGCCAGGGAAGCGGCCGAGGCGGGCGGCGCCATTCCGGCCGTGCTCAACGCTGCAAACGAAGTGGCCGTGGCCGCTTTCCTTGGCGGTCAGATTCCGTTCACGCGCATCGCCGCACAAGTCGAGGACGTGCTCGGGGCCTATGCGCCGCCCGCGCCCTCCAGCCTGTCGGATGTTCTGGCGGTTGACGGCGAGGCAAGAGCAAGGGCAAGCATGCTGGCCGGGACTGCGTGACGGCACGCGGTCCGAAAAGGATTCCCTGAATTGACCGGATCGCCCAACCTGCTGACGACGATCTTTGCATTCCTGTTGGTGCTGGGGCCGCTCGTGCTGATCCATGAGCTTGGCCACTATCTGGTGGGACGGCTGTTCGGCGTAAAGGCGGATGCCTTCTCGATCGGTTTCGGCAAGGAGATCGCGGGCTGGACCGACCGGCGCGGCACCCGCTGGAAGCTCTCGGCCCTGCCGCTGGGCGGCTACGTTCAGTTCGCTGGCGACATGAACCCGGCCTCGGCGCCCCGCGCCGGGGAGGACGGCCTCACGGCCGAGGAACGCGCCAGGACCTTCCATGTGAAGCCGCTGTGGCAGCGTGCGCTTATCGTCTTTGCGGGCCCGCTGACCAATTTCGTCCTCTGCGTGCTGATCCTGGCCGGCTTCGTCTATGCCCACGGCCGTCTGATCGCGGATCCCGAGGTCGTCGGCTTCTCGGAAACTTCCGCGGCCAAGGTGGCGGGCGTGCAGATCGGTGATCGCATCGTCGCCATCGACGGCAACCGCATCGGCAGCGTCACCGATATTCCCGAACACACCGTCTATTTCCCGGGCAAGAACGTGGAACTGGTCGTGGACCGGGAAGGGCGCTCGGTTGTTCTGCCGGTGACCCTGGCCGGCGACGAAGTGAGCGACGATTTCGGCAACAAGGCCCGGATCGGCGACCTCGGCCTCGATTTCGCGGTCCCGGTCGTGAGCGGCTTCATGGGCGATTCCCCGGCCGAGCAGGCAGGCATGAAAGTGGGTGACCGGATCGTTGCCGTCGGCGAGACTCCGATCAGCAGCTTCCGCGAAGTGCCGCCGCTGATCATGCCCATGCCGGGCGCCAGAACGACCATAACCGTCATGCGCGAGGGCCAGGCGCATGTCCTGCCCATGACGATCGGCAGCGCCATCCAGAAGGACGCGCAAGGCCGCCAGGAAACCGTCGGGCGTATCGGTGTCCAGTCCGGTTTCGGCCGGCTTGAGCCTGTTGGGCCGGTCGCCGCGCTGGGTATCGGCGTCGATCGCAGCTTCGCGCTGATGGGCACGATAGTCACCGGGATCCGGCAGATCGTGACCGGAGACCGGTCCGTCCGAGAACTGGGCGGCCCGATCAAGATCGCCAAGTATTCCGGCGAGCAATTCTCGCTGGGATGGGAGCCTTTCGTGGGCTTCGTGGCGATGATCTCGATTAACTTGGCATTCATCAATCTCCTGCCAATTCCTGGCCTCGACGGTGGGCACCTGGCTTTCTATGCGGCCGAACTGGTCCGTCGCAAGCCGCTGGGACTGCGCAGTCAGGAATGGGCGATCCGCACCGGGGTGGCACTCGTGCTTGCCCTGATGGTGTTCGTCACGGTCAACGATCTGGCATCGCTCCCGATTTTCGGGGGATAGCCTGGAGAATTCATCAGCCATCACATTTCCGCCGGGATTGGCTGCTTGATTGGACGTCGTCCATCGGGCAGATGGGCGCGATTACCCGTCGTCATGACGGGCAGCCTGGCGGGTCGGTCGAAGTCCTCGCGAAAGCGAATACAGGAATTTGCGTAGAATGATCGGATTGGAAATGGGTCGCAGCACTGAAGCTCGCCGTGCGCCGCAGCTTGCCGTAGTGCTCATGGGGACCACGATCCTCGCGGGCGCCCCCGGCATTGCCCTTGCGCAGAATGCACCTGCCCCCGCCGCTCCCGTCTCGGCTCCCGCTCAGGCCCCCGCCGAAGTCGGCGAAACGATCCAGACGATTCAGGTCACCGGCGCCGAACGCCTCGAAGCGCAGACCGTGCTTTCGTACATCCAGCTGCGCGTCGGCCAGCAATATACCAAGTCCGCCGGCGACGCCGCGCTCAAGGATCTCTACGGAACCGAGCTGTTTTCGGACGTGCAGGTCAACAACGACAAGGGCGTCGTGACCATCACGGTCAAGGAAAACCCGGTCATCAACCGCATCATCCTTGAAGGCAACAAGCGCATCAAGGACGACAAGATCCTGCCCGAGATCAAGGTCTCCCCGCGCCAGATCTTCACCCGTTCCAAGATCCGCGCCGACGTGGCCCGCATCATCGAACTCTACAAGCGCCAGGGCCGTTACGCCGCGACTGTCGAGCCGAAGATGGTCATGCTCGACCAGAACCGCGTCGACATCGTCTTCGAGATCACCGAAGGCGACAAGTCCAAGGTGCGCCAGATCAACATCCTGGGCAACGAGCAGTTCTCCGACGGCGAACTGCGCAGCCAGATGGTGACCAAGCAGGCCCGCTTCACGCGCCTGTTCAGCTCGGGCACCAGCTACGATCCCGATCGCATGGCCTTCGACCAGCAGAAGCTGCGCCAGTTCTACCTGACGCAGGGCTATGCCGATTTCCGCGTCGTCTCGGCCGTGGCCGAACTGACGCCGGACAAGAAGGACTTCATCATCACGTACGTGGTGGAGGAAGGTAAGCGTTACAAGTTCGGCGACGTGAAGGTCGAGAGCCAGCTGCGCGATTTCGATGGCGACAAGCTGGCCAAGAACCTCGCGCTCCACAAGGGCGACTGGTACAACGCCAAGCTGGTCGAAGACACGATCGAGGGCCTGAACGACACCGCCGGTGCCTTTGGCTATGCCTTTGCCGACGTGCGCCCGCAGTATGATCGCGACAAGGAAAACCTCACCATGGGGCTGACCTTCGTGATCCAGGAGGCGCCGCGCGTCTATGTCGAGAAGATCGACATCAACGGCAACACCCTGACTCAGGACAAGGTGATCCGCCGCGAATTCCGCCTTGCGGAAGGCGACGCCTTCAACTCGCTGCAGGTCAAGCGTTCGACCAACCGCATCAAGTCGCTCGGCTACTTCCAGGAGAAGTTCGAAGTCGAGCAGAAGCCTGGTACGGCCGAGGATCGCATTATCCTCGAAGCCAACGTCGAGGAAAAGCCGACTGGTGAACTCCAGCTCTCGGCCGGTTTCTCCAGCCTTGAGCGCTTCATCTTCCAGGCTTCGATCCGCCAGCGCAACTTCCGCGGCCGCGGTCAGACGGTGGGCCTGTCGGGCAGCTATTCGTCCTACTCGAAGTCGGTCGAAGCCAGCTTCGTAGAGCCGTACCTGTTCGACAAGAACGTGTCGCTGGGCGTCGATATCTATCGCCGCGATTACAACAGCTTCAATTACACGAACTCGGACCGCAACACGACTTACCAGCAGTCGACCACGGGCTTCCAGGTTCGTGCCGGTGTGCCGCTGACCGAATACCTGACCGCCATCGGCCGCTACACGCTCAACTACGATGATGTGTCGCTGGACAAGGGCACGTACTACTCGGTCAATTCCGAGGGGGATTACGCATGCGACCCGCTGCGTGCCGGCCGTTATCTCTGCGATGCGATCGGCAAGCGTCTCAGCTCGATCCTCGGCATGTCGGTGGTTTACGACAATCTCGACAACCGCCAGCGTCCGACCCGCGGTGAAACCATCTCGGCCAACGTCGACGTGGCGGGCCTCGGCGGCGACGTGAAGTACTATCGCCTGCGTGCCAATGCGGCGAAGTACTGGCCGCTCGGCAAGGGCTTCATCTTCTCGATCCAGAGCGAAGGCGGCCTGATCAAGGGCTGGGGCGGAGACGATGTCCGCCTGACCGACCGTTTCTATCTGGGTGAGCCCCAGATCCGCGGCTTCGGCATTCGCGGCGTGGGACCGCGCGTCGTGCGCCAGTATCTTACGGCGGACAGCGACGGGAACTACACCGTCAAGGGCGAGGATTCGGACGACGCTCTCGGCGGCAAGTATTACTACATGAACCGCGCCGAACTCGAGATTCCTCTGGGCTCGGGTGCGCGTGAAATGGGTCTGCGCCCGTCCATCTTCGTGGATGCCGGCGCGGTCTGGGCCATCAAGTCGCCAGTTCTGAACCAGTGCCCGAGCGGCTGCTTCATCGGTTCGCGCGACTCCAGCGGTAACCAGCTCTATACCGAGACGGCGACCGACGGCACGACCTCGACGACCACGAGCGCGACCAACTCGGTCACCGGTGCAGCGAATGCCGCCATCGGTACCACCAGCTACTTCACCGAAACCTTCGAGGGTAATACCTGGAAGCCGCGCGTTGCGATCGGTTTCGGCGTGAACTGGAACTCGCCCTTCGGGCCGTTCCGTATCGATATCTCCAAGGCGCTGCTCAAGTATGACGGCGACAATACCAAGACCTTCACTTTCAACGTGGGAACTCAATTCTGATGAACATGCTTCTCAAGTCCGCCGCTCTGGCCTCGGGCCTGGCGTTTGTCGCTCTGGCCCAGCCCGCGCTCGCGCAGGCTGTGCCCGCGTCGAAGGTGGCCGTGGTCGATCTCGACCGCGTTGCGCGTGAGTGCAACGCCTGCAAGACTGCCAACCAGTCGCTGCAGCAGCAGATCCAGGCTTTCGAGGCACGCCGCAACCAGCTGCAGACCTCGCTTCAGCCTGAAGCCCAGGGCCTCGAAACCGCCGTCAAGGCGCTGAACGGCAAGCAGCCCGACGCCGCGCTGCAGACCCGCATCCAGGCCTACCAGCAGAAGGAACAGCAGGCCGGCCAGGAACTGCAGGGCCAGCAGCAGCAGATCCAGCGCAACCAGGCCTATGTCGGCCAGCAGATCCAGGCGCAGCTGCAGAACCTCTACAAGCCCGCCATGCAGAAGCGCGGCGCCAACATGCTGGTCGAAATGGGCCAGACGCTGGCCTACGATCCCGGCCTGGACGTGACCACCGACGTGCTGACCGCGCTTAACGGCGCGCTCACCTCGATCAACACCACGGCTCCGGCGCAGCAGCAGCAGCAGCCTGCTCCCGCGGCCTCGGGCCGCTAAGGGCAGCGGCGGGTAAGGCGATGAGCGAGCCGACCGAGTTCGTCTATGACACCGCGAAGATCCTCGCGGCTCTGCCGCATCGCTACCCGATGCTGCTGGTCGACCGCGTGGTCTCGTTCGACGAGAACGAGATCCATGCGGTCAAGGCCGTGAGCTTCAACGAGGACTTCTTCCAGGGCCACTTCCCCGGCCGTCCGATCATGCCCGGCGTGCTTCAGATCGAAGCGCTGGCGCAGGCGGCCGGCATCCTCGCGATCGAAGCACTCGGGCTCGCCGGAACCGGCAAGCTGGTCTACTTCATGGCGATCGAGGAAGCGAAGTTCCGCAATCCCGTGACGCCGGGCAACCTGCTCGACCTGCGGGCCGGCTTCGTGCAGAAGCGCTCGCGCGTCTGCAAGTTCTGGGGCAAGGCCTCGATCGGCGAGAAGGTGACCTGCGAAGTGAACTTCACCGCCATGATCGCCGACGCCTGACGGGCAGGGGAGGGCCAGCCTTCCCCTTGACCCTTGCATTTTCGGGGGCGTCCGTGTAAGGGCGCCGCTTTCCGAAGCAGGCCGGTCGGAACCGGCCATATGCGAAGAGAGATACGACATGAAGGCCGATACGCATCCCGACTACCACATGATCACCGTCCAGATGACCGACGGCAGCACTTTCCAGACCCGCTCGACCTGGGGCTCGGAAGGCGACACGCTGGTCCTCGACATCGATCCCACGTCGCACCCGGCCTGGACCGGCGGCAAGGCCCAGCTGCAGGACGGCGGCCGTGTTGCCCAGTTCAACAAGCGTTTCGGCGGTCTTTCGCTCAAGAAAAACTGAGCGCAGACAGCTTCGAACACAAAGAAGGCGGTCCTTTCGGGCCGCCTTTTTTGTTGTCTGGTTCAGGTTTATCCGATTCGCGCGGCAGCGTGTCGGAGGCGTCCTGGTCAGGTCTCGAAGCCGAAGTCCATGAGATCGAGCCAGTCCAGCCGCTCGGCGGGGACGGGGCGGAGGAACTCCATCCCGGCGGCATCCCCGCGCACCCAGCGCACGATTGCCTGCAGCGCGGGCGCGCCGGTTTCCAGTCGGATCGAAACGAATGCGCCTGGGCGCAGCCAGTCCGCGTCGCCCCGAACGCTGCAACCATGGGACGAGACGTCGGCGAGTTGGACCGATGCGGGGCCGCCGCGGGCCGATTCCAGCGTGGCATCGTAGCAAGTGACGTGCCGGTGTTCGCGGCGCCGGTCGTCGCGGGCCCGCGCGGGGCTGGGCATGAGCCTTGCGAGCGATGCGTTCACTGTGCGATGTCCTTGGCGTACCGTTGAAAATTCGGAGCCAATTTCCGTCAATACCGTTAATGGACAGTCACCGTGGGGCGATCGGAACCAAAATCTCCGGCCGGTCCTGATGGAATGAGGCAGATGCCGGTTTGCCGGCTTGCAGATGGAGAAGCGCAATGAACCGTAACTTCCGTATCCTGACCGCCTGTGGCGCCGCACTCGTGGCCAGCGCCGCTCTCGCCGGACAGGTGCAGGCTCAGGACACCGCAGCGGCCGCGCCGATGGTTCACGCCGATGTCATCGGCCTGGACGGCAAGCCGATGGGGACCGTCATGCTTCAGGACACGGCGGGCGGCGTGCTCGTCACCACCGATCTCAAGGGGATTCCTGCCGGCGACCATGGCTTCCACTTCCACGAGAAGGGCGTGTGCGAACCGGCGCAAAAGTTCACCACGGCCGGTGGTCACTTCACGGGCGGCGACCACAAGCACGGCCTGATGGTCATGGGCGGGCCGCACGGCGGTGACATGCCGAACCAGCACGTCGGCGCGGACGGCGTGCTGAAGGCGCAGGTTCTGAATACCGGGGTGACGCTGGCCGCAGGCGCCAAGTCACTGGCCGATGCGGATGGTTCGGCGCTGGTCATCCACGCCGATCCCGACGACTATACCAGCCAGCCTGCCGGCAACGCCGGTGGCCGCATTGCCTGCGCGGTGATCAGCGCTCCGAAGTGATCCTGGCGAGCGGGGCGCGCTTCCTGGGCTGCTCCCCGCTCACCCCCAAGGCTTTTCCCGGTACCACTGGGTGATGACGTACTTGAAGCCCTTGCGCACTTTCATCGCGTGATGGAGCGTGGCGGCATTGAGCGTACCGTCGGCGCGGCGGTTGTTCCAGGCGATCAGCTTCCCGCGCTCGGGCTGGATGAGCTTGTCGATCACCTTGAACCGCGTGGCGCCGCCGGCCTCAACATCGTTGAGATAGACCATGAAGGTCCAGGTCCGCTGGCCCGCGACCGAACAATATTTGTCGTAGTCGCTGTTGTTGGGCTCGAAGTAGTCGGTGTGTGCCTTGAATTCCTGGCCCACCTCGTAGCGCTGGCCCTGGAGCGGCTCCGCGTGGGCGATGTCGATGCCCGACAACTGCGCCAGCTTGTCCGCCAGAGCCGCCACGGCGGGATCCTCGGGTGAAAGATCACAGGTTGAACTGGTGCGGAAGGCATCGTCACCGTTGTAGTTGGCGATCGTCGAGGGCCGATGCTGCGCCTCGATCATGGCAAGCAGAGCGTCGCATTCCTCCCCGGAAAGAAACGCGCGCAGGACGAAGAGGTCCAGCCGCGATGAGGGGAAGCGCTGCACGCCATGGCGCGAGAGCAGGATGTCAGCAGATGATTCGCCGGGAGACTTCATGCTGCACCCTTAGCGGGCCGCTCCGGGCGAGAAAATTGCATGAGTTTCGGCCTGATCCAATTTTTTGCTTTGCAAGAGGGCAAACCTTGTGCAAAGGGCGCCCTCCGCAACGGTCGCTGCAAAGCGAAACGGAGCGGACTTCGGAAGACGCGTCGTTTCAAACCGCGTTTGCCGTGTGGCGATTGTAGCTCAGTTGGTTAGAGCGCCGGTTTGTGGTACCGGAGGTCGTGGGTTCGAACCCCATCAATCGCCCCATTTCTCCTTCTTCTATCGCCATATGGATCAAATGCCGGGTGAAATTCCCGATGCTTTGACGTAGGCCACTTGCTCCTTTCCCTGCGGACGATAGAACGCCTTCGACCATGCACGGCCTTGCCAATCCCGCCCGGTTCCTGCGCATCGCCCGATGGCTGATGCCGCTTTGCATGGGCATCGGATTCGCCGTGGCTTTCGGGGCCCTGGGGTGGGGGCTGTTCTTCGGCCCGGCAGAGCGTCTGCAAGGCGAAACCGTTCGCATCGTCTATCTCCATGTCCCGGCCGCTTGGCTGGGCATGGCGGGATGGATGGGTATCGCGGCCGCCAGCTTTACCGAACTCGTCTGGCGCCACCCGCTCGCGGGCATAGCCGCGCGTGCCTGCGCAGTGCCCGGGGCGGTGTTTACCGCGGTCTGCCTGATTACCGGATCGCTCTGGGGACGGCCGGCCTGGGGCACCTGGTGGGTCTGGGATGGCCGGTTGACCAGCATGCTGGTGCTGCTTTTCCTCTACTTCGGCTGGATGGCGCTTTCGCAGGCGAGCGAGGCTGCCGACGGCAGCCAGAACCGCGCTCCCGCGATCTTCGGCCTGGTGGGCGCCGTGAACATTCCGATCATTCACTACTCGGTCATCTGGTGGAACAGCCAGCACCAGGCACCCAGCATCAGCCTGGGCAAGTCGGCGATGGCCGGCGATTTCCTCTGGCCGCTGCTTCTGGCGATGCTGGGTTTCACATTGCTTTTCGCAGGCTGCGTCCTGGCGCGGATGCGCGCGATCCTGGCAAACCAGCAAGCCGAAGCCCGCTTGCGGCGCAAGGCCCTGAGCGAGGCCTGGTGACAGTCATGCCGGATAAGAGGAACTGATGCGCGAGGCGATGGACCCCTGGATCTTCGTGGCCGCGGCCTATGTGGTCGGGATCGGTGCGACCGTGACGATGGCGGCATGGTCGCTGCTGTCGATGCGTCGTGCAGAGAAGCGCCGTGACGATGCGAGGAAGCGCTGAGCATGGCGCAGACGGCCCATGTCCGCCCCGGCGGGATCAAAGCGAAGCACCAGAGGCTGGTCCTCCTGGCCGTGGCGCTGGTCGTTCTCGTGAGCGCTGCCTTGCTGGCGGCCTGGGCCTTGCGCAACCAGGCCAGCTATTTCTACGTACCGGCCGAGATCGTGGCCAAACCGCCCGAGCCCGGCCGCGCCGTGCGGCTGGGCGGGATGGTCGCGCAAGGCTCTCTGAAAACCGAGGCTGACGGCGTGACGATCGCCTTTGCCGTGGAAGACGGGAAAGCACGCGTTCCGGTGCGCTTCAAAGGGATCATCCCCTCGCTCTTCGTGGAAGGCTCCGGCGTCGTGGCCGAAGGGCATCTGGATCCCGGCGGCACGTTCCAGGCGGACAATCTCCTAGCCAAGCATGATGAGAACTATGTGCCGCGCGAAATGAAGGACATGAGCAGGGAACAGGCCGAGCAAGTGATGCGCGAGACGAAATGAGCGACGCGCGATGATAGCCGAACTCGGACTTGCCGCCCTCTGGATGGCTGCGGCGCTGGCCGGCCTGCAATTGTTGGCAGGTATATTGGCATTGACCGGGCGCGGCTCCTCGCTGGGCGGGATCGTGCGGCCGGTGGCGGCGGTGCAGGGCGTCCTGGCGCTGATCGCCTTCCTCTGCCTGATCGCCGTCTTCGCGACGACGGATCTTTCCGTGAAGCTGGTGGCGATGAACTCGCACTCGCTGAAGCCGCTGATCTTCAAGGTGGCTGGAACCTGGGGCAATCACGAAGGCTCGATGCTGCTCTGGGTCACGGTGATGAGCTTGGCCGGTGGCTTCGTCGCGCTCGTGGAACGGCGCCTGCCGGAGCCGACGATGCTGGCGACCCTGGCCGGACAGGCCTTCGTCAGCCTGGGCTTCTATGCCTTCCTGCTGATCGCCTCCAACCCGTTCGAGCGCCTTTCCCCGGTCCCGGAGGAAGGTAATGGGCTCAATCCCCTGCTGCAGGATCTTGGGCTCGCGTTCCATCCGCCCACGCTCTACCTCGGTTATGTCGGACTTTCGGTGGCCTTCAGTTTCGCCATCGGCGCGCTGGTCACGCGGCAGGTCGGCCCGGCTTTCGCCCGTGCCATGCGGCCCTGGGTGCTGGGAGCCTGGATTTTCCTGACGCTGGGCATCACGGCCGGCTCCTACTGGGCTTATTACGAGCTGGGCTGGGGCGGCTGGTGGTTCTGGGACCCGGTGGAAAATGCTTCCCTGATGCCTTGGCTGGCGGCGACGGCGCTGCTCCATTCGGTAAGCGTGCTGGCATCCCGCGATGCGCTGAGGGCCTGGACGGTGATGCTGGGCGTGGTGGCCTTCTCGATGTCGATGATCGGCACGTTCCTCGTGCGCTCCGGCATTCTCACCAGCGTGCACGCTTTCGCCGTGGACCCGCAGCGCGGTTCGTTCATTCTCGCGCTGCTGGCGATCAATATCGGCGGCGCCCTGACGCTCTTCGCGCTGCGGGCCGGGACCGTCACCGAAGGCGAGCGTTTCGCTCTCGTCAGCCGCGAGGGCGCGCTGGTGTTCAACAACGTCATGCTCTCGGCAATCCTGGGCATCGTCCTGTTCGGTACGCTCTACCCGCTGGTGGCTGAGACGATGGGCGCGAAAGTCTCCGTCGGACCGCCCTATTTCAATCCGATGGGCGCGCTTTTCGCGGTGCCGATGCTGGTGATCCTGGCCGTCGGCCCCATGCTGCGCTGGCGGCGCGATTCGTTCGCCCGGGTCGGCCGGTCGCTGGTCATTCCGGCGATGCTGGTGGCGGCGGGCATCATCGCCATGGTGGTGGTCGGCGGCGTCGGTCTTCTGCCCACGCTCGGCTTTGCGTTGGCGCTGGGGCTTGGCTGGGCGAGCGTGCTGCCGCTCAAGGGCCGCAACTTGCGCCGCACGCCTTTGCCGATCTGGGGCATGGTTCTCGCGCACTTCGGGATTGCCGTCTCGCTGTTCGGGATGAGCTGCGAGAGCGCATTTTCGGTCGAGAAGCTGGTTGCGGTGAAAGCCGGCGACGCGACGGCCGTGGGGCCGTGGCAGATCAAGCTGGACGCGGTGGAGCCCATGGCAGGTCCGAACTGGACCGCTCTCGAAGCCCGGCTGCTGGTGCGTTATGGCGACTACGGGAGGGTTACGCAGCTCGACCCGCAGTCGCGCAGCTTCTGGGCGCCGCCGCAGCAGACCAGCGAATCGGCGCTGCTCACCCGCTGGAACGGCCAGCTTTACGCCGTGCTTGGCGGCGAGGCGGATGACGGCCGCTGGCAGCTGCGCCTGTGGTGGAAGCCCTTCGTGCCGCTGATCTGGCTGGGCGGGGTGCTCATCGCTCTGGGCGGCTTGCTGGCTCTGTTCGGCCGCGTCGCCAGCGACTTGCGCCGCATTTTCGCGCGCGAGAAGATCGCCTATCGCCGCGGCCGCATGGCCGATCTGCAACGCGCGCAGGAGGGCGAGGAGCCATGAGCGCGCCTGTGCGCACCAAGGCGCCTGCCTGGGCGATCTGGTTGCCGCTGGGGCTGTTCCTGGCTTTCGCGGTGCTGGTCACGATCGGCCTCTTCCGGCCGGCGGACCGGACGGTCGCCAGCACCCTGATCGGCAAGCCGATGCCGGCGTTCGCGCTGCCGCCCGCACTGCCTGACCGACCAGGCCTGGGCAGCGCCGACATCGCCACCGGCAAGCCGCATCTCGTCAATATCTTCGCCTCGTGGTGCATTCCCTGCCGGGTCGAGGCACCGCAATTGCGCGCTCTGGCCGGAGCGGGGGTGCCGATAGTGGGGATTTCGGTGCGCGACAGCACTGAGGCGCTGACCGGTTTTCTCAAGGAAAACGGCGATCCCTATCAACGGATCGGTGCGGACGACGATGGCAAGGTGCAATTGGCGCTGGGCTCGTCCGGCGTGCCCGAAACCTATGTGATCGATGGGCGGGGCGTCATCCGCTACCAGCACATCGGTGAGATCCGCCCCGAGCATGTCGCGATGATTCTGGCGAAGCTGCAAGAGGCGTCGCAGTGATGCGGCGCCCGGCAGCCTTGTCCCTGGCGACTTTGTCCCTGGCGATGGCGCTCTGGCTGACCGTGCCCGCGGCCGCGCAGGAAGAGCAATCCACGGCGCCATTCGCTTATCGCCAGCTGGATGACCCCGCCAAGGAACAGCAGGCGCAGGCGCTGATGGAAACGCTGCGCTGCCTGCAATGCCAGGGCCAGTCGATTGCTGATTCGGATGCGCCCATCGCCGGGTCCATGCGCTCGCTGGTGCGCGAGCGAATCGCTGCCGGTGAACAGCCCGAGGCGATTCGCGGCTGGCTGATCGAGCGCTATGGCGACTACGTCAGTTATGCGCCGCAGCTTACCTCGCTGACCTGGCCCCTGTTCGCCTTGCCGGTCGTGCTGATCGGACTGGCCGCGCTGCTCCTGCGCAAGCGTTTTCGCCGGGGAGAGGCGCGATGACCTGGGTTTTTGTCGCCTTGCTGGCCATCCTGTCGTTCCTGGCCATCGTCTTCCTGTTCAAGGCGCCGAAAGGCGGCCGAGAGGCGGTGGCGGCGGCACTGATGCTGGGGGCGGCAGGCTATGCCGCTCAGGGGCGGCCCGGCGAAGCCGGAGCGCCCAAGGAAGCCACGGACGCGCAGAATCCGGAAGCTGGTCAATTCTTCGTGGAGGCCCGTGCCCGCTTGCGCGACCAGGGCATCCCCACCAGCAACCATTGGGTCATCATTTCCGACGGGCTGGCCCGCAATGGCCATTATGCCGACGCCGCGCAGCTCCTGCGCGGGGCTATCGAGGACGATCCCAAGGATTCCGAAGCCTGGCTGGCGCTCGGCAACGTCCTTGTCGCCCATTCGGAAGGCGTGCTGACGCCGCCCGCGCTCTATGCCTACCGGCGGGCCGTCAAGGCCGATCCGAAGGCGCCGGGGCCGCCTTATTTCCTGGGGCTGGCCATGGCTCAGTCCGGTCAATTGACGCAGGCGCGGGCATTATGGGCCGATCTGCTGAAGACGGCGCCGAAGAATGCGGACTGGCGGGTGTCAGTGGCGCAGCAGCTTCAGCGGCTCGATGTCTTCATCGCCAGCCAATCGCCCTCGGCCGTACAGGCGGAGGAGCAGACCCGGCAGGCACCGGATGCCAAAGGTCAAGATGCTCAGGCTCAAGAACCTCAGGCTCAAGAATCCGGGCCTGAGCCCATGAAAGAGCGGACACCGCCATCGCGGAATCCCCAGCCCATGCCGCCGCGTCGATGAACCTTCAACTAACGGTCGTTGCTAGGCTCCGATCATGCTGCTAACGGCGGGCGCTTGTTGCGGGGGTGAAATGCCGACGCGGCAAAGCCATTACGGGGCGCTGGAATGAGTGATGCAAGTTCGGACACGGCTGTCGTTCCGACGGTGATCGATCCGGCGACGGGGCATAAAGCCCCCGCCGCGGGTGGACATGGTTCCGGCAACATAACCAAGCTCGCGCTCGGTGCCGTGGGCGTCGTCTTCGGCGACATCGGCACCAGCCCGCTTTACGCCTTCCGGGAAACCTTCGTCGGCCCGCACCCGCTGGCGATCGACGAACTGCACGTTCTCGGCGTGGTCAGCCTGATCTTCTGGTCGATGACGCTGGTCGTGTCGGTCCAGTACGTGGGCATCCTGATGCGGGCGGACAACAAGGGGCAGGGCGGCAGCCTGGCGCTCGTGGCGCTGATCTCGGGCGCGATCCGCAAGTCGCGCTACGGTTCGCTGGTGGTCCTGCTGGGCGTCTTCGCGACCTCGCTTTTCTACGGCGACTCGATGATTACCCCCGCCGTTTCGGTGCTGTCCGCGGTCGAGGGCCTCACTGTCGTCGAATCGCGACTGGCGCCGCTGGTGCTGCCGATCGCGCTGGTGCTGCTGATCGCACTGTTCGTGATCCAGAAGAGCGGAACCGCCAAAGTCGGCGCGCTCTTCGCGCCGGTGATGATCGTCTATTTCGCCGTGCTCGCCATTCTCGGCATCTACCATCTCGTGCAGATGCCGTCAGTGCTGGTGGCGCTGAACCCGTGGTACGCCATCCAGTTCTTCATGACCGACAAGGTCCTGGGCTTCCTGGCGCTGGGCTCGGTCGTGCTGGCCGTGACCGGCGCGGAAGCGCTCTATTCCGACATGGGCCATTTCGGCCGCGGCCCGCTGCGCCTCTCGTGGTTCGGGGTCGTCATGCCCTGCCTGCTGATCAACTACTTCGGCCAGGCGGCGATGATCCTCGGGCTAGACGATTCGGCCGCGGCAGAGGCGATGAAGAACCCGTTCTTCAACCTCGCACCCGAAAACCTGCGCCTGCCGCTGGTGATCCTGGCCACTTGCGCCACCTTCATCGCCAGCCAGGCGGTGATTTCGGGCGCCTTCTCGATCACTCACCAGGCGATGCAGCTCGGCTTCATCCCGCGTCTCTCCACTCGCCACACCAGCGAGCACGAGGTGGGCCAGATCTACATTCCCTTCGTCAACTGGGCGTTGATGACCGGCGTGATCGTGCTGGTCCTGGTGTTCCAGAACTCGTCGAACCTCGCCTCGGCCTATGGCATCGCGGTGACGGGCGCGATGCTGATCGACACCTGCCTCATGGCGGTGCTGCTGATCGTGCTCTGGCGCTGGAAGCTGTGGATGGCGATCCCGGTGATCGTCACCTTCTTCGTCGTCGACGGCGCCTATTTCGCGGCGAATGCCACCAAAGTGCCGGACGGCGGCTGGTTCCCCCTGCTGATCGGCGGCATCGCCTTCACCCTGCTGACGACCTGGAACAAGGGTCGCCGCCTCATGCGCGTTCGCATGACCGAGGCCGCCTTGCCGCTCAATGTCTTCGCCAAGAGTGCGCATGGCTCGGCGGCGCGGGTGCCGGGCACGGCGATCTTCATGGCATCGAGCAATGCCGGGGTGCCTTCGGCCCTGCTGCACAACATCAAGCACAACAAGGTGCTGCACGAGCGCGTGGTGGTGCTGACGGTCGAAGTTCAGGACGTGCCCTATGTCGAGCCGGCCGAACGCTATTCGGTCACCGACCTGGGGCAGGGCTTCTATCGCATGACGCTGCGTTACGGCTTCATGGAAGAGACCGACATTCCGGCCGCGCTCGCGCATTCCGAGATGTGCGGCGGCCCGTTCGAGATGATGAAGACCAGCTTCTTCCTCTCGCGCCAGACCCTGGTTCCCTCGGCCAAGCCCGGCATGGCGATCTGGCGCGAAAAGCTGTTTGCCTGGATGATGCGCAATGCGGCCAGCGCGATGGAGTTCTTTCGCTTGCCCACCAACCGCGTGGTTGAACTGGGCAGCCAGCTGGAAATCTGAGCCATGCGGGCAGGGGCGGCATCCTTGCCGCCCTGTTGACGGTATTTGTCATCAGTTTCAAACACAACGGTCTGATAGGACGCAACTTTACTTCTCCAACATGGGGGTGAGATGCGTTCCTGTTACCTCTCGGCCGGTGCGGCCCTGATCCTTCCGGCGCTGGCGCTGTCCTCTGGCGCGAAAGCGGCGACTTGCGACGAGACGTTCACCAAGGCCGGCTCCATTCTCAGCGGCATGCGCTTCACGGCCACGGTGACCGTTCCCGACCTGACACCGGCCAGCGCCATCGGCCAGATGCGGGGAATCGTCGCGGCCAAGGGCTACGACGTGATCGTCGCCGAGCCGGATGATGGATCCATGCTGATCGAGCAGCCGCAGACCGGCAAGGCGCGCGCTTTCCCGATCACGATCACTGCCACCAATGCCGGCGGGCAGGGCACCGTGCAGATGGAAGCGAAGCTGCGCGGAGGGCAGACGGTGCCGGCAGAGGCGGCCAAGACCGAGATGTGCGAGATGCTCGGCGGCCTCAAGGGCGGCAAGGCCGGTCTGGCGGCGGCCAGCAGCGGCATGAAGGCCGTCAGCACCGCGCCGCCGCTCGAAATGGACGCGCTCTCGCTGTCGCAGCAGATCTCGAAGGATACCGAGCGCAATGCCGCGGCCATTCCGCTGCGCTATGAAAACAAGAGCTTCATCATCAAGGGCATGGTGGGCGAGATCGCCAAGG
Source organism: Novosphingobium sp. PhB55 (assembly GCF_004368805.1). Classification (NCBI taxonomy): domain Bacteria; kingdom Pseudomonadati; phylum Pseudomonadota; class Alphaproteobacteria; order Sphingomonadales; family Sphingomonadaceae; genus Novosphingobium; species Novosphingobium sp. PhB55. The sequence goes on from NZ_SODQ01000007.1 coordinate 414,935, forward strand.
ATCGCGGCGACTATATCGTCACCTACAAGATCCCCCAGCCTTACGAGCAGGCCATCCGCCTGCCGGGCCAGGCGGCGTTCAAGACCGATATTGCCTGTGTCATGGCCAAAGGGCAGGCCGCGTTCACCCTGCAGCTGAAGCCCGGCAAGACCATTCGCATGAGCGGGGTCTACGACAATTTCAGCCCCACCGACCACATCCTCCTGTTGAAGGACTGTCGCTCGGTCGGCTGACGAGGCGGGCGGCGGCCGTGCCGCTGCCCGCCCCCGCTTCGCTCAGTCGTGCGGCGGGTTCTCGATCACTTCTTCCTTCGCAGCCTCGCCCATGCCGTGCTTGAGCACCATGGGCAGCTGCGAGAACGTGAAGACGAACGACAGCACGGTGAAGCCCCAGAGCTTGGCCTGGAGCCAGGTGTCGAAGCTGACGGTGAAGACCAGCGCGGTGTTGAGCACGGCCAGGAGCAGGAAGAACCAGGCCCAGTTGCGCGACAGCTTCATCCAGCCTTCCTCGTTCAATCCCTCGAACGCGGATTGCAGGAGGTATTTCAGCATGGGCTTGCCGCGCATGAGGCCGAAGAACAGCACGCCCGCGAACATCAGGTAGACGGCGGTGGGCTTGATCTGGATCCAGAAGGCGTCGTGGAACACCACGGTGAGCGCGCCGAAGCCGACGATCAGCACAGTCGTCAGCCAGAGCATCGGCGAGATGTGGCCGAGGCGCCATTTCGAAATGCCCAGCGCAATCACGGTGGCGACCATGAAGGCCACGGTGCCCTTGATCACGGCGGAAACCGTGCCGATGGTGTCTCCCTCGCCGGTCGGCGAGAAATGGCGATAGGCCAGGAAGAAGACGAGCAGCGGGCCGAAATCGACGACGAGATTGACCCAGGAACTCTTGGGTTTCTCGGCAGGCGTGGTCTGGCTGTTCATCAGGCGATCCCGGCGATGACCCGCGCGAGCAGATCCGGGTTGAAGGGGCGCAAGTCGTCGATCTTCTCGCCGACGCCGATGGCGTGGATGGGCAGGCCATATTGCTCGGCCGCCGCGACGAGGACGCCCCCGCGGGCCGTGCCGTCCAGCTTGGTCATGATGAGGCCGGAGACGCCCGCCACTTCCTTGAAGATCTCGATCTGCGAAAGCGCGTTCTGGCCGTTGGTGGCGTCGAGCACGAGCACCACGTCGTGCGGCGCCTCGGGGTTGAGGCGGCCCAGCACGCGACGGATCTTGGACAGTTCGTCCATCAGTTCACGCTTGTTCTGCAGGCGGCCGGCGGTGTCGACGATGAGGGCGTCGATGCCCTGGTCGGTCGCGGCCTTCACCGCATCGAAGACGATGGAGGCCGGGTCGCCGCCCTCGGGGCCCTTGATGAGCGGAACGCCCAGACGGTCGGCCCAGACGCCGAGCTGGCCGATCGCGGCGGCGCGGAACGTATCGCCCGCCGCCAGCATGACCGAGTAGTCCTGCTCCTGGAACAAGTGCGCCAGCTTGGCGATCGTGGTGGTCTTGCCCGAGCCGTTGACGCCGATCACCAGGATCACCTGCGGGCGGGGGAAGGCCACGACGTCGAGCGGCTTGGCGACCGGGCGCAGAATTTCCGCGATCTCGCGGGCGACCACTTCCATGATCGCGCGTTCGTCCGCGTCCCGCTCGAAGCGTTCCTCGGCCAGGCGGGCGCGGATGCGGGCGGCGGCGCGGGGGCCGAGGTCCGACATGATCAGCGCGTCTTCGAGAGCGTCGAGTTGGGCATCGTCCAGCTTAGACTTGCCGACGATGCCGGACAGGTTCTCGCTCAGGCGTTCCGAGGTCTTGCGGAAGCCGCCGAACAGGCGGTCGGACCAGTCGCGGTCAGCCTGCTGGCCATCGGTACTCATGATTCCAGTATTCCTTCGACTACCCTTGCGGGCGTAACGCGGATCAGCGTGCCGGGCTGCACATGGTCGGGCAGGCGCCCAGGGAGACGTACCGGCGCGAAGTTTTCCGCATGGCCTTTCGCGCCTCTTTCGGCAAGCACGGATAGCGGCTGGCCGATGAGCCCCGTGAGCCAGTTCGCCCTGGTTCCGGCGATCTTCTCGCGCAGTTCGCCTGCGCGGGACCGGATCGTGGCGGCCTCCACTTGCGGCATGCGCGCCGCCGGGGTGCCGGGCCGCTGCGAATAGGGGAAGACGTGGCCGTGGACGACCTGCAGTTCCTCGATGATCGAGAGATTGGCGGCATGGGCTTCCTCGTCCTCGGTCGGGAAGCCGGCGATGAGATCGGCGCCGATGGCGATTTCGGGGCGGCGCGCGCGCAGGCCAGAGACCAGTTCCAGCGCATCGGCGCGGCTGTGGCGACGCTTCATGCGCTTCAGGATCAGGTCGTGGCCGTGCTGGAGCGAGAGATGGACATGCGGCATGACCCGCGGTTCGCTGGCCAGCAGCGCGAACAGTGTCTCGTCCACTTCGGCGCCGTCGATCGAGGACAGGCGCAGGCGGGGCAGGCCGGGGAAGCGGGCGAGGATCGCTTCGCAGAGCGTGCCGAGGCGCGGCGATCCGGGAAGATCGCCGCCCCAGGAGGTGAGGTCCACGCCGGTCAGCACGATCTCGTTGACGCCTGCGTCGGTGTGGACGGCCAGGTCGTGGAGGACTTCGGCCACGGTGCGTGAGCGGCTGGGCCCGCGGCCTTGCGGGATCACGCAGAAAGTGCAGGCATGGTCGCAGCCGTTCTGGACCTGCACGAAACCGCGCGTATAGGCGCGCCGCGCGGTCAGGCCGGGGGAAGGCGCAATGGGCGCTGGCGGGACGTTCCAGGCGCGCGGATCGAGCTTGGCGGTGTTGGCGACGATGCCGTCGACTTCGGGCATGGCGGCCAGCATGGCGCGTTCCACTTCAGCCGCGCAGCCGGTGACGATCAGGCGCGCGTCCGGGTGGGCCTTGCGGGCGCGGCGGATCGCCTGACGCGTCTGGCGCACGGCTTCCGCCGTCACGGCGCAGGAATTGACGACCACCAGGCCTTCGGGCTGATCCTCGGCCCCGCGCAGCAAGCCGCGCAGCGTTTCGCTCTCGGAAATGTTGAGGCGGCAGCCGAGCGAATGGACTTCGACAGTCAATCTGGGATTCCGTAGTCCGCCGTTTCGAACGAGCCGCGGAACGATTCGGTGGCCGGGCCGGTCATGACGATTTCGTCGTCCGCCCGCCATTCGATGGCCAGCGGGCCGCCGGGAAGGGTGACGGTGACCTTGCGGTCGACCAGGCCGCGCCGCATGGCGCCGATGGCAGTGGCGCAGGCGCCCGTGCCGCAAGCGCGTGTCAGTCCGGCGCCGCGCTCCCAGACGCGCAGAGTGATGGCGTCGCGCGCCGTCACGGCTGCGACGTTCACGTTGATGCGCTCGGGAAAGAGCGGATCGTTTTCGATCAGGGGGCCGAGCCGGGCCATGTCGATGCCGTAGGGATCGTCGACGAAGAAGATCACGTGCGGATTGCCGACATTGACGGCGATGGGATTGACGAGTTCCTCCCAGGCCACCGGCAGGCTGCGCGTGTCCATCGGATAGCCAAGCGGGATCGCGTTCCAGTCGAAGCGGGGCTTGCCCATCTCGACGCTGATGCCGCTGCCCCTGGGCGTGGTGGAGACGATGCCGCCCAGCGTTTCCACGGTGGCCGGCCGACCGTGCAGCAGGCCCACCGCGCGGGTGGCATTGCCGCAGGCTTCCACTTCGCTGCCGTCGCCATTGAAGATGCGCATGCGGAAGTCGCCGCGATCGGAAGGCGTGAGGACAATGAGCTGGTCACAGCCGATGCCGGTATGGCGATCGGCGAGCGCGGCGGCGAGCGCAGCGTTCACGACCGGCAGCGCGGCGGTGCGTCCATCGAGCACGACGAAGTCGTTGCCCAGTCCATGCATCTTGGTGAAGTCGATCCGCATGGCGGGCGATTTATGCGCTGCGGGGCGCGAGGTCCAGAAAAAGCCGCGAGGCGCTCGCTTCAGGCCAGACGGGCCTGCGGATCCGGCGCGGCGCCGGAGGCCCGCTGCTCGTCTATGCGCGCGGCTTCGATGCGGCGGCGCAAGGCGGCAAGATCGCTGACGGCTTCGGCATCGGCCACGATCTCCATGCCTTCCAGCCACTCGGCCAGATGCTCGGCGGGACGCGGCTTGCCGTAGAGATAGCCCTGGCCCTTGATGCGATCGTATTGCTGGAGGTGGGACAGGACTTCGCTGGTCTCGATCCCCTCGGCCGTGACCGGCAGGTCGAGACCCTTGCCGAGCAGGGCGATGGCGTGGACGATGGCCATGCTGTCCTTGTTCTCGGCCAGGCCCGATATGAAGCTGCGATCGATCTTGATGCGGTCGAACGGCAGGCTGCGCAGCATTGCCAGCGAATTGAACCCCGTGCCGAAATCGTCGAGGCTCACCTTGATCCCCTGGTTCTTCAGGCTGGCAATCAGCGTGCGGACCTGGGTGAGGTTCTGGTGAAGGCACGATTCGGTGATCTCTATCTCCAGCCGATGGGGCGGGAAACTGGCCTCCACCAAAAGCTTCAGCAGCTTCTGGGCGAACCAGGGGTCGCGCATCTGCAGGGGCGAGATATTGACCGAAAGCGTCAGCCGCGCGTCCCAGCCCCGCGCATCGTCCAGGGCGCGGGCGATGAGCTGTTCGGAGAGTTCGGCAATTGCGCCGATGTCCTCGGCCACGGGAATGAAGATGTCCGGCGCGACGATCCCGAACAGCGGCGAGTTCCAGCGCGCCAGCATCTCGAAGCCGGTCAGCTCGCCGGTCTGGAGATCGATCTGCTGCTCGTAGAAGGGCACGAATTCGCCATTGGCGATGCCCTGGCGAATGCCGAACTCCAGATCGCTGCGGAAGCGCATCTCTTCGGCCATGGCCGTTTCGAACCAGTAGAAGCTGTTCCGACCCTGGCGCTTGGCGTGATACATGGCGATATCCGCCATCTCGAGCAGAGCCTGCGCATCGGGCCCCGGCGCCCGCTCGCCGGAAGGGGCGGAGCGGGGAGCATCCGAACGGGGAATATCCGAACGGGCCAGGCCGATCGAGGCCGTCACGTCGATCGGGGTGGAATTGACCGAGACGCTCTGGCCGATGGCCTCGACCAGCGAGGCGGCGATGCGGTCGATTCGCTCGACCCGGCTCCGGTCGAATTCCACGGCAACCGCGAATTCGTCTCCGCCGATGCGGCTGATCAGGGCGCGATCCGGCAGGCACCCGGAAATGCGGCGCGCGCATTCCTGGAGCAGGCGGTCGCCGGTGTTGTGGCCGTTGTAGTCGTTGACCTGCTTGAAATTGTCGAGGTCGATCATCGCCAGCATCACTGCCCGGTCGCGCAGCGCGGCCTCGCGGATCAGGGCGTCCACCGCGCGGTGGAAGCTGCGGCGATTGAGGAAGCCGGTGAGGGGATCGGTTTCCGCCAGGTGGCGGGCGTGCCGCTCGGCGCGCTTGCGCTGCTGGATTTCCTCGCAGAGCTGGCGATAGCGGCTCCATCCGAAGATGATGATGGCGACGTTGAGGAGGAAGGCGTTGACCAGGAACCGGTCGGGCGCTGGGCCTTGTCCGGTCAGCGACTTCACGACCGAAGGACCGATCGCCGCGCCGGTGGCGAGGAACAACAAGATCGCGGCCGTGACGATACCCAGCGCGACGATGTCCACCGGGCGATCGGCCTCGTTATCCGGGCCTTCGCTCGCCGCTTCGGTCGCCTCGCCAACCACGGCGTATCGTGTGGCCTCCGTTTCCGTCACTCCAGTTACCCCCTGCTTGAACCCCGGTGAGTTCCTTAGCGCAGTGGACTGAAATATTGGTTAAATCGCAGAGACAGCGGTGCTCCCGGGATCGCCTGGGAGCACCGATCGATCACATCTTGAGGCCGATTTCGCGCAGGCGCTCCTGCAGGTAGTCGTCCGCCGTGATGCTCAGCGGGTAGCGGTCGGGGTTCTCTTGCGTGATGCACTGGTCGAGCGTCTTGAACGGGAAGTCGCTGCGCAAGTGCAGGAAGAAGGGCATCGAATAGCGGCTGTGCGCGGCGCGGTCGCCCTCGGGATTGCGCACGCGGTGCGTGGTCGAGGGGAGGACGTGGTTGGTCAGGCGCTGGAGCATGTCGCCGATGTTGATGACGACCGCGCCTTCGGGCGGGGCGACCGACAGCCACTCGCCATTCTTGCCCAGCAGTTCCAGGCCGGCTTCCTGCGCGCCGAGAAGAAGGGTGATGAGGTTGATGTCCTCATGCGCGCCCGCGCGGATGGCGCCGCCCGCGCCTTGCGCCACGGGGGGATAGTGCAGCAGGCGCAGCACCGAGTTGCCGTCCTCGATCGCAGGATCGAACCAGCGGGCGTCGAGGCCGAGGTAGACGGCGATTGCCGAGAGGATTTCCGCGCCGGCCTTGTCGAACTGGGCATAGAGTTCGGTGAAGGTCTCCTGGAAGCCTTCGACTTCGCCGGGCCAGATATTGGGCGGCATCGAGGCGGCGAGGGGCGAGCCGGCCGGCAGGTCGCGGCCGATGTGCCAGAACTCCTTGAGGTCCTTTTCGGTCGCACCTTTGGCCACTTCGGTGCGGAACGGCGTATAGCCGCGCGCGCCGCCCTGGCCGGGGATGAAGTGGCTGCGCTTCACGTCGTCGGGCAGGGCGAAGAAAGCGGCGGTCATCTCCCAGGCGCGGTCGATCAGGGCCTGGTCGATGCCGTGGTCGCGGACCATGGCGAAACCGAAAGTGCGAAAGCTCTCGCCGATGCGCTGCGAGAATTCGGCGCGGTCGTCTGCGAGGCTGAGGACGGGAATCTGGGCAAGGTTCATCATGGTCTTCCAACAGGATCGGCGGCCCGTGGTAAGCGGGCGGTGACCGGCGCCTCCAGCGGAAGGCCGAATCACCGATGTTGTTTCCGTCGATTGAATCGCTATGCCGCCCCCATAGAAGCTTCCGTCCCAAATCGAAAATCGAAAGGCGATTCATGGCAAAGCGCTACTGGCTGATGAAGTCCGAACCGGATGCCTACGGCTGGGACGATCTGGTCGCGGAAGGTGAGGGCACCTGGGACGGCGTGCGCAACCACCGCGCCGCGGGCAACTTGCGCGCCATGGAAGTGGGGGACGAGGCTTTCTTCTACCATTCGAACATCGGCAAGGAGATCGTGGGCATCGTCACGATCAGCCAGTCCGGCCTCACCGATCCGTCCGATCCCGAGGGCAAATGGGCGGCGGTGAAAGTGAAGCCGGTGCGCAAGGTGGCGCGTCCGGTCACGCTCAAGCAGATCAAGGCCGATCCCAGGCTGGCCGACATGGAAATGATCCGGCTGTCGCGCCTTTCGGTGGCGGAAGTGACGCCGGAAGACTGGAAATACATCCTGACCCTGGCTGGCGGATAAGGCAGGCGAAAAGATTCGTCGCCGCTGCGGAACGCTTCGGCGCAGCGGCCTGCAACTTCCAGCGCCCTGGTCCGGTTTCTTGTTCGTGTAGACGGCGGATTTCTGCCGAAACCGAAAAGGAGTACCGATCATGGGCGAACTGAAGGACACCATCAAGGGTCTGGGCAACGAGATTGCCGGCAACGCCAAGCAGGCCGCGGGCAAGGCTCGCAACGACCCGGCCCAGCAGGCTGAAGGCAAGGCCCAGGAAACCAAGGGCGAGCTTCAGCAGGGCGTTGGCAAGGTCAAGGGCGCCCTCGGCGACCGGATCTGACCACGCGCCGCGGCTCCATGCCGAAGCGTTCGAAAAGGGTCGCCCGAGGGCGGCCCTTTTTCGTTTGGGCCTCGATCGCGGCGATGGCAGAAAACCGAGGAATTTTCGCCTGTTAAAGGTCGTTCATGGCCTGCCTGGCAGCCGTACCGTCCCGGATCGGGATGTCTCTTTCGGGCGAGTGGTCAAAGGTAAACAATGTCTTAAGGTGCGTCCCATGTGGAGCATGTCAAGACGCGCACTCGTCCTCACTCATGAGCGGGCCGGCCATCCCTTCCGGCGCTCTCTGCCTCGTCATGTCTTCCGGGGCATGCGGCCCCCTGCCGTGGAAGCCGCGGAAAATGCCGAGGCCCGGATTGCCTGGGAAATGACCGGCGGAGACTGGCGCAGTTTCCTCTCGGCCTATTGCGTGAGCCTGGCCGCCGTGGTCGCCTTCATCGCCTGAAGGGCCTGGCCCCGATCGGGCTGTAGATCAGGGACGTCTGGCGGTGCGCTCGGCCCTATACAGCAGGTATCCCAGCCAGGCCGAAGCGACGCAGCACAGCGCCACGACCATAAGCTGGGTGACCACGGGCAGGCCCAGCAGCGACATCAGCCCGGTGGCGATGGCACCGACCACCATGGCGCCCGAATTCACGATATTGTTGGCCGCGATGGTGCGGGCGGTCTGCGACTTGTCGACGAAAGTCGTCAGGAAGGCGTAGAGCGGCACCACGAACATGCCCCCGCTCACGGCGATGCCGAGCAGGGTGAGCAGCAGCGGCACGGCCAGCGGCTGGACCACGAACGTGCCGACGTTCATCAGCACTTCCGGCCCTTCGTGCGGTGGCCAGATCGCGCAGACTTCCTGAAATGCCAGCAGGAACAGGCCCATGCCGATCACCGATAGCGGCGACCAGCGCGCGGAAACGGTACCCTTGAGCAGGGCATTGATCGCTACCGAACCGATGGCGACGCCCACCGAGAAGATCACCAGGAACAGGCTGGCCACTTCCTTGCTGGCATGCAGCATGTTCTTGGCAAGGGGCGGGAACTGGATGAACAGCACGGTGCCGATCGCCCAGAAGAAGCTGATGGAGCAGATCGCCAGGTAGACCCGGCGGTCCTTCATCGTCGTGCGGACGAGGTGGATGGAGGAGCGGATGACGTGGTAGTCGATCGGCTCCGGCTTGCCCTGCGGCGGTGCGGGCGGCACCTGGCGGCCCGCGAAATAGCCCAGGCCGGCGATGATCACCACGGTGATGGCAGCGGTATCCACGCTGATCCAGCCCGCCACGATCGTGCCGGCCAGCACGGCGATATAAGTCCCGGCTTCCACCAGCCCGGTGCCTGACAGCACTTCGTCATCGCGCAAGTGCTGGGGGAGGATCGCGTACTTGATCGGGCCGAAGAACGTCGAATGGATGCCCATGGCGAACAGCGCCAGCAGCATCAGCGGGATGGCCACCGTGTGCAGCGCGATACCCTGCCAGGCGAGCGCAAGCCCGGTCCCGCCGACCACCATGATGATGATCTCGCAGAACTTGACGATGCGGATGATTCGCGACTTGTCCCGCATGTCGGCCATCTGGCCGGCGAGGGCGGAGAGCAGGAAGAAGGGGATCACGAAGATGCCGGAAGCGAGCGCGCTGAACCGGGCCTCGGCGGTTTCCGAATTGTAGACGCCGTAGACGACGAAAAGCACCATCGCGTTCTTGAACAGGTTGTCGTTGAACGCGCCAAGCAACTGGGTGACGAAGAGGGGCAGGAATCGTCTTGCCCGGATGAGTTGGGAGGTCGTGGTCATGTCGGAAAAATTCGGCGGCCTCGCTTCATCGTTGCGGCGACACTTAATGCGGTAGGGCGAGGGCACAACCCCTGTAGGCGCCGACCCGGCCTTTTTTGCCGGGGTGCGGCCGCCTGCGGGCCCTGTGGAAATGCCCCGGCAACAAACACCGCCACGCCGATCGAGGCAAGGCCGAGGTGGTCGGGCGGAAATGACGCGGCACCCGATCACAAGCCAATTCTCAAACGCGAGAATCGACGCTATGGGCTAGAGAACATGCTGACCTTGCCGAATATCCTCACGCTCTCGCGGATCGTCACGCTCCCCCTGCTGGGCTTCCTGCTGTGGTGGCCCCGATGGGAATTCGGCTATGGCCTTGCCTTCGGCATCTACTGCCTGATGGGCATAACCGACTATTTCGACGGTTATCTCGCCCGGTCGAGCGGCACGGTGTCGAAACTGGGCGTGTTCCTCGATCCGATCGCGGACAAGATCATGGTCGCCACGGTGATCCTGGTGCTGACGGCGCAGGGGATTCTCACCGGGCCTTACGTCGGCGACATGCATGTGATCGCCGGTCTCATCATCCTGGTGCGTGAGATTGCCGTATCCGGCCTGCGAGAGTTCCTGGGCGGGCTGCAGGTTTCCGTGCCTGTAAGCCGCCTTGCCAAGTGGAAGACCACGTTCCAGCTGGTTTCGCTCGGCGCCCTCATCCTGGGCGCGGCGATGCCATGGTGGAACGTCGACCTGGGCGCGGTGGAGGTCAATATCCCGCATACCGTCGGGCTGACCACGCTCTGGGCCGCGGCCGCGTTGACGCTCATCACCGGCTGGGACTATCTGCGCGTCGGCCTGAAGCACATGGACTGAAGGCCCGCGCCGACCTCGTTTTCGGCGGCGCTCTATTGCAAAATTGGCTATTGGGCTTGAACTCGTTGCGTTTGGCACAAGCGCGCTGACCCGGCAGGGCGCTCCGGTTCGGGGGGACTCTTCATGAAGGATAATCCCATCTCCGCGTCGCCTCGTTCCAACCCCGCCTCATTTCGCAAGCTGCCGTCCGGTGAGGAACAGGGCGGAGCACCGGGCGGCGGATCTGGCCGCGAGCGTGCGTTCGGCCCCTCCATGGTCTTTGCCCTGGCCGTTTCCGCCGGGCTGACCGTGGCCAATATCTATTATGGCCAGCCCATGCTCGGGTTGATGGAGCGCGATTTTTCCGGCGCTGCGATCACCTACGTCCCCACCGCGACTCAGCTCGGCTACGCGGGTGGATTGCTGCTGCTGGTGCCTCTGGGCGACCTGCTGGAGCGAAGGCGGCTCATCGTGCTGCAGTGCCTGGCGCTCTCGGTCGCGCTGGCGCTGGTCGCGCTCGCGCCCACGGGTGGCACGGTGCTGGCGGCCTCGCTGGTCGTCGGCCTGCTTGCCTCGGTGGCGCAGCAGATCGTTCCGCTCGCCGCCAATCTCGCGCCTGAAGACAAGCGTGGTGCCGTGGTCGGCTCGGTCATGGCCGGGTTGCTCTGCGGCATTTTGCTGAGCCGAACCCTGGCCGGCTTCGTCGGCGCGGCTTTCGGCTGGCGCGCGATGTTCTGGCTGGCAGTGCCTCTGGCGCTGCTGACCGCCGGGCTGATGGCCTGGCAGCTTCCACGCAGCCGTCCGCAATCGGGCGGGCTCGGCTACCTGGGGCTGATCGCCTCGCTGCGAGATCTCTGGCGCGAATTTCCCGCCCTGCGCCTGGCGACATTCACCCAGTGCACCCAGTTCGGCGTGTTCAGCGTGTTCTGGACGATCCTGGCGCTGCACTTGCAGGAGCCGCGTTTCGGCCTCGGTTCGGAAGTGGCGGGACTGTTCGGCGTGCTCGGGGCTGCCGGCGTCCTGGCCGCGCCCGTCGCGGGACGGATCGCCGACCGACGCGGCCCTCATCCGGTGATCGTCGCAGCCAGCGCCCTCACGCTGGTGTCCTGGCTCGTGTTCGGTTTCTGGACCTCGATCATCGGCCTGGTGGTCGGCGTGCTGCTTCTGGACTTCGCGATCCAGGCGAGCCAGATCTCCAACCAGAGCATCATCTACGCCCTGCGCCCCGAGGCGCGCTCGCGGATCAACACCGTCTACATGGCTTCGATGTTCTTCGCCGGCTCGGCCAGTTCCGGCGCGGCGACCGTGGCGTGGCACAATTGGGGCTGGACCGGCGTTGTCGTGCTCGGCACCGGAATCGCGGCGCTGGGGCTGGGTCTTCAGACCTTGCGGCGCAAGGCCTGATTTCCCGGATCGCGCGCCCGGGAGCGGGGGCGCGGCTTATCCGGCGCGCAACTCATCCGCGAGCAAACGGAATTCCTCGGCCCGGGGCGAGTTCTTGCGCCAGACCAGCGCGATCTCCCGGTTGGCATTGGGGGAGAGCAGCGGGCGGGCCACGACGTTGGTGCCGTTCAGAATGCCGGCATCGATCGCCATTTCCGGCAGCATCGTCAGCCCCAGGCCGTTGTCGACCATCTGCACCAGCGTATGGAGCGAGGTGCCGATCATCGTTGCCGAAGCGCGCAGTTCCGGGCGGTTGCAGGCCGCAAGTGCATGGTCCTTGAGGCAATGGCCGTCTTCCAGCAGCAGCAGGCGGTGCTCGTCGATCACCTCGGGGCCGACTTCGGCCGGCGGATTGCGCGGGTCGTCGTTGGGGAAGGCGACGAAGAAAGCGTCGAGTTCGATGGTCTCCTTCTCGACCTCACCGGTGGCATAGGGCAGCGCCAGGAGCACGCAGTCGGCGCGGCCGTGGTGCAGCGATTCGATGGCGGCCTGACTGGGCTCCTCGCGCAGGAACAGCTTGAGGTTCGGGCGCTCGCGGCGCAGGCGCGGGAGCATGCGGGGCAGCAGGAACGGCGCGATCGTGGGGATCACGCTCATGCGCACTTCGCCGGAGAGCGGCTTGCCGCTGGACTGGACGAGGTCGGAGAGTTCTTCGGTCTCACGCAGGATGCGGTGCGCCTTGGCCACCACGGCATTGCCGAGCGGCGTGAAGCGTACCGCGCGCTTGGTGCGCTCCACCAGAGTGACCCCCAGCAGCGCTTCGAGATCGCGCAGGCCGGCGGACAGGGTCGATTGCGAGACGAAGCAGGCATCGGCGGCACGGCCGAAATGCCCGTGTTCGTGCAGGGCGACGAGGTACTGGAGCTGCTTGAGCGTGGGCTGGTATACGGTCACGCGCCGGCTATCGCATGAACGCGGCAGGTTCGCCAAGCGTTTGCTTTTGTTGAACGCGCTTCCGGAAGAAGGCGGAAAGGCGCATCGTCCCGGATCGGGTCCGGGACGATGGACTTTTGCCGTGCCTTACTCTTCCGTTGCGGCGGCGTCCGAAGGCTCGTCGGAGGCCTCGTCCGTCGGTTCGTCCTCGACGCGGGTCATCTTGAGCTTGCCGTTCTCGACCGCGAACGCGAGCTTGCCTTCTACGAGGTCCAGCGCATCGCGGCCGAACACGCCGTAGCGCCAGCCTTCGAGAATCGGCAGCTTCTTGCGCACGCCGGCGGCCAGCAGTTCGAGATCCTCGCTGCGGGCCAGCAAGCGGGCGGCAACGTCGATCTCGCGCGCGCGGATCTTGAGCAGCAGCTTGAGCAGGTCAGCGACGAGCGCGCCTTCCTTGCCGAGCGGCGCGCCCTTGGGCGTGCGCGGGGGCAATTCGTCGTCGGGCAGCGGCTCGGCCTTGGCGATGGTGTTCATCAGGCGCTTGCCGATGTCGTTGTCCTTCCAGCCCTGCGAAAGGCCGCGCACTTTGGCGAGGTCGGACTGCTGCTTGGGCGGGTGGCTGGCGATGTCGGCCAGCGTTTCGTCACGGGCGATACGGCCGCGCGGGATGTTCTTGCCCTGCGCTTCATGCTCGCGCCACTCGGCAATGGCCTTGAGGCGGCCGAGCATCGTCGGGTTGCGGCCGGCGGCCTTGATCCGCTTCCACGCCTGGGCGGGATCGTTGCGGTAGTGCTCCGGATCGGCGAGCTTTTCCATTTCCTGGTCGAGCCATTCGCCGCGCCCGGTCTTCATCAGGCGCTTGAGGATCTTGGGGAAGATCTTGGAGAGGTGGGTAACGTCGCCGATCGCATATTCGATCTGCCGCTCGGTCAGCGGGCGGCGCGACCAGTCGGTGAAGCGGGCGCCCTTGTCGATGGTGAGGCCCATCCACGATTCGACCAGGTTCGAATAGCCGATCTGCTCGGACTGGCTGATCGCCATCATCGCGATCTGCGTATCGAAGATCGGATGCGGGGTGCGGCCGGTGGCGTTGTAGATGATTTCCACGTCCTGCCCGCCGGCATGGAAGACCTTCAGGACCTCCTCGTTGTCGGTCAGCAGGTCGAGCAGGGGCGTCATGTCGAGCCCAACTGCCATCGGATCGATCGCGGCCGCTTCCTCGGTATTGGCGATCTGCACGAGGCAGAGTTCCGGCCAATAGGTGTTCTCGCGCATGAACTCGGTGTCGACCGCCACGAAATCGGATTTCGCAAGGCGTTCGCACAGCGCGGCGAGGTCTTCGGTCTTCGTTATCAGAGGGTGGATTTTCATTTCGACCGTGGCGGTAACGCGAACAGGGCGGGGGATCAATGTTTCCAGCCCGTCAAATTCTCCGACAAATGACGAAATTGCCTATTTCTTGCGCCGCAGGCCTCCGAAAACCCTGTTCAGGAGGCTCGGACTCGTCTCTGCGTCGAGTTCGGCGATGCTTTCCTGGGTCACCAGCCGGCGGCGAAGCTGCGTGCCGGTGACGTGCAGGCCCGGCGGCGGCAGGTGCCAGGCTTCGGGCCAGGCTTCGGAATTGTCGCCGGGAATCGCCGCGGCCTGTTCGGCGGGGCGGTGGGCGTCTTTCGCCGGCTCGGACGGCGCCGCGGGAGGCGCGTTGCGGGGCGGTCCTTCGGCGGCGGCGAGCGCCGCTGCCTCGAAGCCCGGATAGCCGCCGTCGCTGCCGACGAGGAGGGCCATGGGCCGCGGCAGGCCCTCGGCCATGGCCGCGTCACGGATGGCCTGATGAGTCAGCACCGCGAGATGGCAGGCCCCGACGATGCAGGCACGCTGCTCCTCGATGGTGGCCATGCCGCTTTCGCAGAGTTTGCCTATCGCGGCGATCACGGCGTGGAGGTCCTCCAGGCCGGTGACGTTCAGCGTATCGCCATTGTCTTCCGCAGCGCCCTGCCACGCCGGGCTGTCGGCCCCGCAGGCCGCTGCCAGGTCGAGTCGGCCGGCGCGAGAGAAGGGCCAGGCGCGGTCGGTATAGAAAGCGGTTTCGTAGAAGGGCCGCCCGGTCTCGGTCGGTCCCTGGCAGATGTCGATGCCGATCGCGGTGATCGGGTCTCCGGGCCGGTCGAGTTCGCCGATCCGCTCGATCAGGCGCGGCCAGCCGCTGACGGAAACGTCCTGCGCAGCGATGAACCGGAAGCGCGCGGGCAGGGGGAGGCCTTCGCCGCAGAGAAAGACGAGTTCGTCCTTGAGGCGGCGCGCGGCTTCGTCGGCCCGGCCCTCGCGGAGCATGGCCTCGATCGCGGTGCGGAACTGATTCTCCGGAATACCGTCGATCGTGACGGTGCCCGAAGCCTGCGCATTGTCCATGTGATCCATCGGCAAGACCCGTTTTGCCGATGGGTATGGACCCGCAATGGTTTATTTCAGGTTAGCGCCCGCGCGCCTGGTCGAGAGATAGGAACGGGAATCCACGAGGATTCCACAAGCCACCTGGCGCTGGACGCGCATGACGGTCCGATCTCTTCTGGAAATCGCCGCGCCACTCGACTAGGGGCCTCGGCTTGCAACTCAATTCCGATCAGAAGAAGCGCGAGCCCGCCATGACTCATCCCTATCGCTCCCACACCTGCGGCGCCCTGACCGCTGCCGAGGTCGGCCAGACCGTTCGCCTCTCGGGCTGGGTGCATCGCAAGCGCGATCACGGCGGCGTTCTCTTCGTCGACCTGCGCGATCACTACGGCATGACCCAGGTGGTGGCCGATACCGACAGCGCGGCGCTGGAACTGCTCGATTCGCTGCGCGTCGAATCGGTCGTGACGATCGAGGGCGTGGTGAAGGCCCGCACCGAATCCACGGTGAACGCCAACCTCGCGACCGGCGCGATCGAGGTCTACGCCCGTTCCGCCACGGTGATCAGCCGCGCCGAGGAGCTGCCGATGCCGGTGGCCGGCGAGCAGGAATATCCCGAGGATATCCGCCTGCGCTATCGCTTCCTCGACCTGCGCCGCGACACGCTGCACGCCAACATCGTTAAGCGCACCAAGGTCATCTCGGACATGCGCCGCAAGATGGAAGGCATCGGCTTCACCGAATATTCGACGCCGATCCTCACCGCTTCCAGCCCCGAAGGCGCGCGCGACTTCCTGGTGCCGAGCCGCATCCACCCCGGCAAGTTCTACGCGCTGCCGCAGGCGCCGCAGCAGTACAAGCAGCTGCTGATGGTCGCCGGTTTCGACCGCTACTTCCAGATCGCACCCTGCTTCCGCGACGAGGACCCGCGCGCAGACCGCCTGCCGGGCGAGTTCTACCAGCTCGATCTCGAAATGAGCTTCGTGACCCAGGAAGAAGTCTGGGAAACCATGGAGCCGGTGCTCCAGAGCGTCTTCGCCGACTTCGCCGAGGGCAAGCCGGTGACGCCCGCCGGTGAATTCCGCCGCATTCCGCATGCCCAGTCGATGCTGGACTACGGATCGGACAAGCCTGACCTGCGCAACCCGCTGATCATCAAGGACGTGACCGAACACTTCGTCGAATCGGGCTTCGGCATCTTCGCCGGCATCGTCGCGAACGGCGGCGTGATCCGCGCGATCCCGGCTCCGGGCGCTGGTGCCGGCAGCCGCAAGTTCTTCGACGAGATGAACGTCTGGGCGCGCGGCGAGGGCTATTCTGGCCTTGGCTACATCAACATCAAGGACGGCGTCCCCGGCGGCCCGATCGCCAAGAACCACGGCGAGGAAAAGACCGCCGCGCTGATCGCAGCGCTGGATCTCGGCCCGAACGACGGCGTGTTCTTCGCCGCCGGCAAGGAAGAGCAGGCCGCCAAGCTGGCCGGTCTCGCCCGCATCCGCACCGGCGAGCAGCTCGACCTGATCGACAAGGACCGCTTCGAGCTGTGCTGGATCGTCGACTTCCCGTTCTTCGAATGGGACGAGGACAACAAGAAGGTCGATTTCGCGCACAACCCGTTCTCGATGCCGCAAGGCGGCATGGAAGCGCTGGAGGGCCAGGACCCGCTGACGATCAAGGCGTTCCAGTACGATCTCGTCTGCAACGGCTACGAAATCGCATCGGGCTCGATCCGCAACCAGTCGCCCGAACTGATGGTCAAGGCCTTCGAAATGGTGGGCCTGACCAAGCAGGACGTGGAAGATCGCTTCGGCGGCCTCTACCGCGCCTTCCAGTACGGCGCGCCGCCGCACGGCGGCATGGCGGCCGGCGTGGACCGCATCGTGATGCTGCTCTGCGGGGCGCAGAACTTGCGCGAAATCACGCTGTTCCCGATGAACCAGCGCGCCGAAGACCTGCTGATGGGCGCGCCGAGCCCGGCCGAGTCCAGGCAGCTGCGCGAACTGCACATGCGTGTGGTGGAACCGCAGAAGAGCTGAGTTCGTTCGAATTTTTGCATGGCAGCGGGGCTTGTTCCGCCGCCTCAACCGCCACGATGCAGCCCCGTTTTCGGGAAACAATCTGGAAACAGGGACGCGTCGTGGATAAATCGGGCCATGACGCTTGTACGTCGTGATCCTAACTTGCGTGCGAGGCTTGCCAGCGCGGCCCCCAGTCATTAGGGCGGCAGGCGAGATTTCACACCTCGCGAATTTTTGAAGGGGTTTATTCAATGAGCGATACCGCCGATCGGGTTAAGAAGATCGTCGTCGAACACCTGGGCGTCGAAGCCGACAAGGTGACGGAAGAAGCAAGCTTCATCGACGATCTGGGCGCTGACTCGCTCGACATCGTCGAGCTGGTCATGGCGTTCGAAGAAGAATTCGGCGTCGAAATCCCCGACGATGCTGCCGAGAAGATCAGCACCGTCTCGGATGCCATCAAGTACATCGAAGAGAACAAGGGCTGAGCCCGGCTTTTCGGCTACTCTCGCGCAGGCCGGCCAGGTGTCGGCGCGCGGGCGGCTGTGATCCCGGTTCATAACCGGATTGAACTCGACAGGCTCGACCTCTAAGGGGGCGGGCCTGTTGCCGTTTCTGCAGGCTGGTTTGCACCGGCCGCATTTTCGGCCAAATTGCTTTTTCGGAGAGCATGAATGCGTCGTGTTGTCGTCACTGGACTTGGTCTTGTCACCCCGCTCGGGGCCGACGTGGAGACCGCCTGGGCCAACATCCTTGCGAGCAAGAGCGGGGCAGGGCCGATCACCCGCTTCGATGCCTCGGACCAGAAGTGCCAGATCGCCTGCGAGGTGAAGCCGGCCGACCACGAATATGGTTTCGACGCCAACAAGCGGGTCGACCACAAGGTCCAGCGCCAGGTCGATCCTTTCATCGTCTACGGCATCGACGCCGCGGGCCAGGCGCTGGAAGACGCCGGCCTCACCGACATGAGCGAGGAAGACAAGCTCATGGCCGGCTGCTCGATCGGTTCGGGCATCGGCGGGCTTCCGGGCATCGAAAGCGAATCGCTGGTGCTGGCCGAAAAGGGCCCGGGCCGCGTATCGCCGCACTTCGTGCACGGGCGCCTCATCAACCTGATCTCGGGCCAGGTCTCGATCAAGTACGGCCTCAAGGGCCCGAACCACGCGGTCGTCACCGCCTGCTCCACCGGCGCCCACTCGATCGGCGACGCCGCGCGCATGATCAAGGACGGCGATGCCGACATCATGCTGGCGGGCGGCGCCGAATCCACCGTCTGCCCGATCGGCATTGCCGGTTTCGCGCAGGCCCGTGCGCTCAACAGCAGCTACAACGACCGCCCCGAACAGGCGAGCCGCCCTTACGACAAGGATCGTGACGGCTTCGTCATGGGCGAGGGCGCGGGCGTTCTCGTGCTGGAAGAGTACGAGCATGCCAAGGCGCGCGGCGCCAAGATCTACTGCGAAGTGATCGGCTACGGCCTTTCGGGCGATGCCTTCCACGTCACCGCGCCGGAGCCCACTGGCGACGGTGCCTATCGCTCGATGGCGATGGCGCTGAAGAAGGCGGGCATGACCCCGGCCGACATCGACTACATCAACGCCCACGGCACTTCGACGATGGCCGACACCATCGAACTCGGCGCCGTGCGCCGCCTGTTCGGCGATGACATCGGCGGCGTTTCGATGAGCTCGACCAAGTCGGCCATCGGCCACTTGCTCGGCGGTGCCGGTGCGGTGGAATCGATCTTCTGCATCCTGGCGCTGCGCGACCAGATCGTGCCGCCCACGCTCAATCTCGACAATCCGGACGAGGGCTGCGAAGGCGTCGACCTGGTGCCGCACGTCGCCAAGAAGCGCGAAGTGCGTGCCGTGCTGAACAATTCGTTCGGCTTCGGCGGTACCAATGCCAGCCTGGTGATGCGCAAGATCGACTGATCGAGAAGGACTGAAGGCGATGATGTCGCGGCGCAACTGGATACTCGTCGCGGCCATCGGCCTGGTGGCGGCGATTGCCCTGTGGTCCTTCGTGGGAGGCTGGTACGGATCCGGACCGCTCAAGAAGGACCAGCATTTCCTCGTTCCGGCCGGGGCCAGCCTCTCGGCCGTGGCGGAACGGATGGAAAAGCAGGGCGTGATCCGCAGCGCGCGCGGCTTCACGCTGCGTGCCCGCGTCTTCGGCGGCGGCAGCGGCATCAAGGCGGGCGAATTCGCCATTCCCGCCCATGCCAGTGCTTCGCGCGTGCTGGCGATCATCTCCAGCGACGACATGGTCCGCCGCTTCGTGATGGTGCCCGAGGGCATGCCCTCGATCATGGTCTACGAGCGCCTGAACGCGCAGGAGCACCTCAGTGGCGACGTTTCGACGCCGAAAGAGGGGTCCGTCCTGCCCGACAGTTATGCCTACGAAAATGGCGAACCGCGCGCGGCCCTGCTGCGGCGCATGCAAGGGGCCATGACGAAGACCCTGGCAGAGCTTTGGGCCAAGCGCGCGTCCGGTCTGGTCGTCAAGACGCCGGAACAGGCGCTGATCCTAGCCTCCATCGTTGAGAAGGAAACCGGCAAGCCGTCTGAACGCGGCATGGTGGCGGGGCTCTACTCCAACCGCCTGCGCATCGGCATGCCGCTCCAGGCCGACCCGACGATCATCTATCCGATCACCAAGGGCAAGCCGCTAGGCCGCCGCATCCGCCAGTCGGAAATCCGCGCCGTCAACGATTACAACACCTACACGATGGCCGGTCTGCCCAAGCATCCCATCACCAATCCCGGCCGCGAATCGATTGCCGCCGTGCTCAATCCGGCGAAGACCGACGCGCTCTACATGGTGGCGGACGGTACCGGCGGGCACGTTTTCGCTGCGACCCTTTCGGAGCACAACGAGAACGTGAAGAAGTGGTTCGCGATCCGCCGCGCGCGCGGCGAGATCTGACGGCGCGGGCGCTACTTCAGCGTCCCGTCCGCGCGCTTGCGGCGGGCGTAGACCGTCGAAGCGAGGGCGACCGCCACGATCAGCAGTGGAAACACGGCGGAGGAAGGTCCCTTCGCACCGAGCAGGTGGAAGCCGAGGAAGGTCCAGCCGAACTGGATCACCACGGCGACAAGCGACAGCGCAAACAGGGCCCAGGCCCAGCCGCGCCGCATCAGCAGGACGATCGCGCCGATGGTGCCGCTCGACACGGCAACGGCGTAAGCCGCCCAGACCCAGCCGGGCATTGCGCGAAAGGCTTGCGCCTGCACCGGATCGCGCAGCGCAATCTCGTCGAGGTTGGCGGTCGCCTGCATGAGATAGGCGGCATCGCCCAGAAGATTCCACAAGAGTATGAGAACGGCGATGACCCGGAACTTTCTCATGCCCGCTTCCTTTCGCGCAGGACGGTGAATGGGCGATTTTGCCTTGGCGCCAAGGCCCTGACAACCGTTACGGCGGGGGAGGGCGCGGCAATGAAGGAGCAGACTGCATGAACCGCGAGGGTGAGATCCTGCCGCCGGAGCGCAAGCCGAATGCGCCGCTGCTCGTCACGGCGGAACTGCCTGCCGATGTTCTGGACTGGGCGGACGGCCTGCGCCGCGCGCACTATCCTGCCGAACGGAACCGCCTTCGCGCCCACGTCACTCTGTTCCATGCCCTTCCGCCGCGCGTGGAGGCCGAATTGCTGCAGGTTCTAGGGACGCTCGCCCGCGCAAGCAGACCGCAAGCGCAGATCGCCGGCGTGATGAAGCTGGGCGGCGGCACGGCGATCGCCATCGAATCGCCTGAGATGGCCGAATTGCATGCCCAGATCGCAGAGCGCATGTACGGGCTGCTCACCGATCAGGACAGTCGGCCCCTGCGGCTTCACATAACGATCCAGAACAAGGTGGAACCAGCCGCCGCCCGCGCGCTCCAGGCCGATCTGGAGCCGCGCTTGCGCCCGGTAACCTTCCGTTTCCGCGGCTTCGGCCTCCATGCCTGGGAGGACGGATTGTGGCGCCCGATCCGCTCGATAGCTTTTCGCGGCTAAAAGCATTTTTGGGTGTTGACCGATGGAAACCTTACCCCTAGAGGACGCGGCCTGCCCAGCAGCAATGCGAGGCACCGGATCTGGTCCCCCACGCGGCGGCCCTGGTTTGGCGGAGTAGCTCAGCTGGTTAGAGCAGCGGAATCATAATCCGCGTGTCGGGGGTTCGAGTCCCTCCTCCGCTACCAATCCCGCTTTTGGGCGGTAGTCCAGCTTTGTCTGCAGACATCCGGAAACGTCTTTTTTCAAAATAAAATCAGCCACTTATAGCGTTCACATTGGTACGCCGGCGTCCGCTCGCGTCCATGCGGGGCCGCCTACGTCGATTTGAATTGGGGGTGGAATTGGGGGTATTTTTGGCCGGCACCCCCAACAGGCGATACCCCCAGATGGCTCTCAAGGAACTCGAAGCTAAATATGCGGCCATTAGAAGCCGCGCGTACAAGCTGACGGACGGCGGCGGATTGCATCTGTTCGTGCAGCCAAACGGCTCAAAGCTGTGGCGCATGAAGTACCGATTCGGCGGCAAGGAGAAGCTCCTGAGCTTCGGGAAATATCCCGACGTTCCGCTCGCCGCGGCGCGGACGAAGCGCGACGATGCGAGGGTCTGCCTTGCCGAGGGCCGGGATCCAGGGGTGGTGCAAGCCGAGGAGCAGGAGGTTGCTGAACGCACCTTTGAGAAGGCGGCCCGCGCGTGGCACGCCAATCGTTCGGACAGTTTAAATGCCGCTCATGCCAAACGGGTACTGAGCCGGATGGAAAGTGATGTCTTTCCTGTGATCGGACACCGTCCCCTTACCGAGGTAGCCGTGACAGAGATTCTGGCCATGATCAGAAAGATTGAGGCGAGGGGGGCTCTCGATATCAGCCGGCGCGCCAACCAGTGCGTGAGCCAAGTCTATCGGTTCGCGATCGCAAACGGCTGGGCGCGCGAGAATCCGACCGTCCACCTCCTAGGTGCCCTCAAGCCCCGGCCGCGAGTAAAGCACATGGCGCGGGTGCTGCTCCATGAAGTGCCTGACCTCGTTCGTGCCATCGCGGGCTACGACGGAGAAGATGGAAGCCGAAGGCGTGATCGAACCCGCGACGCCATGATGTTCACCCTGCTGACCTGGGCCCGCACTGGTGAAGTTCGCTTTGCGGTCTGGAGCGAGATCGAGGATCTCTATGGCAGGCACCCGGTGTGGAGAGTGCCCGCCGAGCGCATGAAGAAGAGGCGCGAGCATTTGGTGCCCCTGTCATCTCAGGCGGTTCTGATCCTCAGGCGGCGAAAGGAGCTGGCGAAGGCGACACCTGGCGGGTTCATCTTCCCTGGAGACCGAGCCGGGATCGCAATGTCCGAGAACACGATGCTCTACGGGTGCTATCGAATGGGATATCGCAGCAAGCAAACCATCCACGGTTTCCGGGCCTTGGGCTCGACCTGGGCGAACGAATCCCAGAACTATCGATCGGACTGGATCGAGTTGGCTCTGGCTCACGCGGAGGATGACACCGTTCGGGCCGCCTACAACAGCGCGCAGCATCTCACTCAAAGAAGCCGGATGCTTCAGGACTGGGGCAACTATGTCGATAATTGCGGTCGGCCGGAGAACGGGAGCCCAACCTCTTCCGGCGTGGACCGGAATGACATTTCCGACGTCCATGAGCGACGGCCACGTAGCCAAGAACGGCAAGGCGATTTGCGGCTCGTCCAGCAGGACGTGGAAAACCGGGACAACATCATCAAGTTCCCCGCACGTGCATGTTCCGGCGAGAATTGAGCTTCATATGAAAACGCTCATACTCGAACGAGAACTGTGAATCGCTCGGCTTGAGGAACAAATTCGTTGTTTGCGGGGCATACTTGGGAGCAGCAAGTTTCGACCACTCTCGGACATTCCGACGTCACGGCCTGAAAGTCCGGTTGTTGGAAAAGCAACCGTATGATCACGGGCGAGAGAGCTGCTACTTTTCGCTGCGGGCAAGGATGAAGGCTGCTCGACGTTGCGGGGAAAAAAATCAAAATGAGTGCTTTATTACGGTGTCCCCTCTAGTAGCTAGGCGCCGGAGGCTAAGTGCGTGACGACGATTAAGGATGTGGCTGCCCTCGCAGGGGTTTCAATCAAGACCGTGTCGCGCGTAATCAATCGCGACGCCCGGGTCCGGCCAAAATCCCGGATGACGGTTGAGGATGCGATAGCGCAGCTCGACTATCGTCCGAATGTCGCGGCGAGGCAATTGAGAGCTGGACGTTCCTTTTTGATAGGATTGATGGTTCCGCGCGCCGGTGTTGGTTTCATGCCTCGCTTGATTGTGGCGCTGTCCTGGGCGTTCCGGGAACACGGATACCAACTCGTTACCGAAGCTGTCGATCAGGGAACGAGGCTGCAGGCATTCGCGCAAATGCCACTTGCCCCAGACATTATCGTCACCGCGCCGCGTTTCAGCAACGACCTCGAGGTTCTTGGCAGATTTGAAGCACTAGGAATACCGGTCGTACGGATCGCCGGGGAAGAGAACGGTTATGGCCGGGCAATAAATGCCTCCGATCAGGTCATTGCGCGCCAGATGGTCGAGCACCTCCTGGCTCAGGGCCACCGACGGATCGGCTACATAGGGATGCCGCTGGAAAACCCAATGGCCCGCCAGCGCCTGAACGGTTATCGGCAAGCAATGTTGGAAGCTGGTTTCGAGCCTGACGCGACGTGGGTAGCCACCCGAAGCTATAGTTCGCGCGACGGCGCGGAGGCCCTCGCGGCGATGCTGGCCGAGCGTTCGCGGCCAACCGCCGTCTTCGCAGGAAGTGACACTTTGGCAGTAGGCGTCCAGGCGATGGCACAAAAGTTGGGCTATCGCGTGCCCGACCACCTCGCGGTCGCAGGTTTCGAGGACACGCCAGTGGCCCGCGCCGTTTATCCGCCGCTGACGTCAGTCAACTATGCCGTTGAGGATTTTGCCCGCGCAATCGTTCAGGTGGCCATATTAGGGGAGGAGCCCGATATGGCGTTCCGGCACAATCTCATAATACGCGGTTCGACTTCGGATGACCGCGACCTCGGACCCAATCTCTACGATGAATGATGCGCGTTGGTCAGAAGCAAGGAGTGCAGCCATTGGGCACTGCAGATGATGTTGCACGGCTGGCAGGTGTTTCCACGAAAACTGTCTCTCGGGTAATCAACGGCGTTGCCAGCGTCGCGCCGGAACTTCGCGACAGGGTGCAGTCAGCGATCAACCAGCTCGGTTATAGGCCCAGTCTCGCGGCACGCCAGCTTGCAAGCCATCGTAATTACTTGATCGCGCTGGTCGTACCGCGGCAGGCGCTGGGTTTCGTGACGAGCTTGATGATCGAGATCGCTGCCCACTGTCGCGAGGCGGGTTACCACCTCGTGATGGAAGTTCTTGAGCCGCAAGACTGGCAGGCGCCCGAGGGGGTGCGGCTCGAATTCCTGGCCAAGCCCGATAGCGTGATCCTAGTGCCGCCATTTCCGGACGACTCGCGGATTCTGGCGTTTCTGGAGGAAGAAGGCATTCCCGCCGTCCGCATTGGTGCGGGGACAGACGGCTATGGCAGCCGGATTCGGATGCTGGACCGCGACGCAGCCCGTTCCATGGTCGAGCACCTCATAGACAGGGGACATCGTCGAATTGGGATGATCGGGCCACCGAACCCGAGTAAGCCTGCTGAGGCGCGCGTGGAAGGGTGGCGCGACGCACTCGCTCAAGCCGGGATTCCACACGACAGCAATTTGCTCATGCGTGGTGGTTTCGATTTTGCCTCCGGCGTCAAAGCAGCGACGCAAATCTTTGCGCTGCCGGAGCGGCCATCTGCGATCTTTGCCGCCAACGACCGAATGGCGTTGGCGGCAATGGCCGTCGCGTCAAAGCTGGGCTTCTCCGTCCCCAGCGATGTGGCGATTGCCGGATTTGACGATTCACCGGAAAGTCGGATGACCTTCCCTCCGCTCAGCACTGTTCGGCAACCGATTAAGGAGATAGCGCGCGCTGCCGTGGAAGCGGCAATCGCGCGCGAGGATCGTGATATTGTGTTTCGTCAGGAACTGCGCCTGAGGGGATCGACGACGGGCATCCGAGAGTTCTGCGCCGACGTCGACTGAAGTCTTTTAGAACCGGTCCAGATCGCCAGCCATTATCACCCTACCCTTGAAGCGCGCGGAGATTGGCCGGGTGTAGGCGCCGCGATCCGCAGCTTCCTCGGGTGAGGGGACGAAGTGCGTCAGAACAACTTCGCCGACGCCCGCGCTTTCCGCCAACTTGCCGACTTCCTCCGGTGTCAGGTGGTTGCGGGTCATGCCCGCAATAATGGCTTCGCGCACGGGGGCAGGCGTGTCCGGTGCGCTCGCTCGAATGCGAGCTGCGATGGCCAACGGCTCTACAATTTCGCTGACAAGCACGTCAGCACCTTTCGCCAAGACACCTAACCGCGACGACGGGCCGCTGTCGCCTGTAAACGCGAACGTTCTTCCGCCAGCCTCGACCCGGTAGGCGACGCAGTCCGGCATGTGGTCGAGTGTGATCGAAGGTGGGGATTGAAAATGATCCACGCCGATCGCCCAGACTTTGATGTTCGCGTCTTCGAACACAAGGGTCGGTTGGGAAAGATGCTCAGGCAGATCACGGGCCTTGAGCATGCCTGCCAGGGGTGGTTTGGCCGGCCCTGCCGTAGGATAGCTTGCCAGCACGCTCGGCGCGTTTGCGTCGGCCAGCCCTTCCACAAGATGAATTGTGCCCGCAGGGCCGATCACGGGGAGGTCTCCGGGGTGAAATGTCCAGTGGGTCATCATCAGCGACCCGAGACTGGCATTGTGATCTGGATGGTGGTGGCTGATAAATATCGCACGGATTTGGCTCTCGGGGATACCAGCCTTCGCCATCTGCCTCTGGGTCCCGTCGCCCACGTCGAACAGGTAGACTGCTCCGTTGACGACCAATGCATTGGCAATTTGCGAGCGTTCCGCCTGGATTGCCGGGCCGCCGCTGGTGCCCAGCGTCACCCATTGCGCGCCGGAAGCCGGAGCTGCTTGGCCCGCACAGGGTAATCCTGCAAACAATGTGAAAACGGCTGCGAACGCTATGCGGCGACGGCGCGCAGGTGCGCGGCTAGCTTCTTTATCAAGCATCTGAACTATTCCTCAGGCAGAGTGAGCATATGGCGACTAAGTCGGAGAGATCTTTGCGATCAGGGCGAGCCGCAAGCGCTTCGATCAGGATATGGGAGAGGAGGTTCATGTACCTCCGACCGAGATAATTCGGCGGACTGAGACAGCGCTGGACTAGAAGTGTCTCGAGCCCTTTCGCAGCGGCATCCAGAACTGAAGCGCGTAGGTGTGCAGAAGCCTCATCGTTGAAAAGCACGCGATAATTCGCAAATACGGCGCTCACATCTGCAAGCGCGCCCTCCAAGGCTTTTTCCAACGGTCCGCATTCCTTGATGGCATCGAAAATCCGCGCGATTTGGCGGGTTGTCTTTTCCTCTAGGGACGTCAGAGCAAATCCGATCAGGTTCGCGCGGTTTCCGAATCGGAAGGTGATCGCGCCTACCGAGATGCCACTTGCAGCGCTGACTTGGGCGAACGTGAGCTGCTGTAGGGGGATGGAGCCCAGCAGTTGCTCCACCGCAGCCAACGCTTGGTGCCGTGTATGCAAGCTGCGTTCCTGACGCGTTGCACGAATCCTCAGTTCCGCGCCTGCGACCATCGGAATTTCGCTAGATTTGGGCGCCTTGTTAGGCACTTATCACCGCATTTCCTCCGCAATTTGCCGCTCGCGATTCTCTTGAATTAGGTCATGTCCGAATGACAACGTTGGTCTTTAGATGAGGGATCAACCGGCTTAAGGCAAGAAAATGCTAGAACTAGAATTAGCATTCGGATAACCGTTGGCACGTTGATGCGCCACGAGGCGTACATAAACGACCTTGGGGAGGATTTTGAATGAAATTTCATTGCGCATTGTTGCTTTCGGTCAGCGCTGTCTCATTTTCCTCCGCCGCTTTCGCGCAGGATGACGGGACGGCGGGAGATCGGGCGGGTTCGGAACCGGTGTCCGCCGACATCCTTGTCACCGCGCAGCGCCGGGCGGAGAGCGTTCAGGATGTGCCCATCCCGGTTACGGTGGTGGGAGCGAGCCAGCTTCAAGCTCAAGGCATTCAGGAAATCAGCGACCTCGGTCGAACTGCATCTTCGCTTAAGCTGGCGGAGCAGCCTGGCGGGTCCGGGGGCGGCGGCTATATTCGCGGCATTGGGACCTTCTCGCGCTCGCGCGCGGCCGAACCTTCCGTGGGCATCGTTGTCGACGGAGTCGTTCAGGGTCTCACAAACGTGCGCAACCTCTCCGACATCGCGCGGGTGGAAGTGCTGCGTGGTCCTCAGGGCACGTTG
This sequence comes from Novosphingobium sp. PhB55, assembly GCF_004368805.1. Lineage (NCBI taxonomy): Bacteria > Pseudomonadati > Pseudomonadota > Alphaproteobacteria > Sphingomonadales > Sphingomonadaceae > Novosphingobium > Novosphingobium sp. PhB55. Next base: position 442,309 of record NZ_SODQ01000007.1, read on the forward strand.
TTCGGTCAATCGGTCTCGGCGGGCGTCATCAACATGACGACGGTCGCGCCGGATCCCTCACGCTTTTCAGGACGCGTCTCGGTCGATCTCACCGCGGATGATTTCGCCGGTTCGAATTTCGGCAAGCAGGTCCTGCGTGGCGCCGTGAATCTGCCGGTGACGGACAATTCGGCGCTGCGTGTGACCGGTTACGGTGCTTGGACACAAGGGGTCACCGAAAACATCTACAAGGGCAACGACGACTACCGCAAGGAATGGGGTTTCCGGGGGCGATACAAGCTGGAAACGGGGGATTTCACGCTCAACCTTTCGGCGGAGTACAATGACGAGACGCGGGGTAACGGTTATTTCCTGACGGTGCGCGATACGGGTTACGTTCCGCTGACCTATGACGCGTCTACCGGCTATTACGTGCCGGGCGCGTTCGTGAAACAGAGAGCCGGACAAGGCTCCTACGACCGGGTTACAGCTTGCGGGCTCAAGCCGAGCATCAACAACTACGAAACTTGCAGCGATGCCGTCGATCTGCAACGGTACAAAACCCAGGGGTATTCGGGGCAGTTCGATGTCGCGCTCAACGATCTACTGACTTTCACGTCTATTACAGCGTGGCGCAAACTTACCAGCACAACCAACAACGACATCGACAACATTCCTGAGGCACTCGCGCTCACCAGCGTGCAATCAGGTGTCTCTGCAGACTATAACCAGCTGACGCAGGAAGTGCGCTTGTCTTCGGATGCGAAGCGGCCATTTTCCTTCACGGTAGGCGGGTTCTGGTATCGGAACAACGTCTCCAGCATTGCCGGACCAGCTGCTGGGGCCTCTACCAAGATTTACACCCGGAAGGGATCGCTTCCGATCGCGAGCTGCTTTCCGGACTCGACCAGCGCGTTGTGCAATGTCTACATCACCCCCGGCGCATTCAACAATTTCCAGGAATGGCGCACCGAGAACTTTTCCGGATTTGGCGAGGCGCGGTACAACGCGGGCGCCTTCAGCGTTTTTGCCGGTGGCCGCCTCAACTATTCGGATGTGAGCCATCGTGGCCTGGTGGTCAATCTGTCGGCTGGCGGAACCGAGAGAAGCGCCTCTCTGAAGTCCACCGACACCGATTTCTCCTGGCGCAGCGGAGTGGAGTACAAGCCAAATCGGGATCTGCTCCTCTACGGGACCGTCTCGCGCGGATACAAGAACGCTCAGATTGCGCCCATTCAGAACAATGACAATCCCGCCATTGTTTTGCCTGAAATTCCGACCTCTTACGAGGCCGGCGTCAAGTCGACCTGGTTGGGTGGTCGGCTTTTGGCGAACCTCAGCGGATTCTATACGCGCGTGAAGGATTATCAGGGCTCGAAGTGCGCAATCGACGTCAGCCAAGCCACGACCTGCACGCCCTTCAACATTCCCAAGGTCATATCCAAGGGCATCGAAGGCGACCTGTTCGGCCGCATCGGGGATAACCTGCGGATAAACGCGAACTTCATCTACAATGTCGTCAAATATCCTGACGGTTTCTTGGCGCAGGACGGATCGAACCTGGGCGGTATGCAGCTTGCCAACGCCCCCAGATTTTCGGCGTCGGTCTATTCGGACTACAGCTTTGCTCTGACGGATAGCGCCGATGGCTTCGTCGGCTTCGATGTGTCGTACAAGACCAAGGAGCGCCTCTCGGATCTCAGCGCGTCCAGTTATTTTGTTTACGGCGGATATGCGACCGTTGGCGCCCGAATTGGCGCGAAGGTCGACGACCGCTGGCGCGTGGCGCTCTACGTACAGAACCTTTTCAATCACACCGCGCCGCAGCAGTTCTCCGCGCTGGTCAATCAGGATGGCTCGCGTGCGCCGGCCAACGTGTACGGCGTTTTCAATACCTTGGCCGGGCTTCGCCAGGTCGGCCTCCAGGCTTCGATGGACTTCTGAAATGAGCGTGATCGGAGGGTGTTCCCTCCGATCACGCCAAAGCCGGAGATTGAAAATGAGAGGAAAGCTTGCAGCCGCAGCATTGGCGCTTGCGTTGCCTATGGTCACCATGGGGACGGCAGCTGCATCGTCTCCAGGAGAAGCGTCCGAGCGGCCGGTCTGGATTACCCTTGGGACAGGAGGCGGCCCTGTCGTTCGCATGCAGCGGTCTGAACCGGCCAATGTCCTTATCGTGAACGGCACCGCCTATCTCTTCGATGCGGGAGAGGGCGTGGTTCACCGCCTCGCCAATGCTGGAATAGGGCTGGAACAGGTGCGTGCGACATTCATCTCGCACCATCATGTCGATCATGATGCTGGGCTGGCGCCGATGCTTATGCACCGATGGATAAGCGGGCGGGGAGACAGAATGGACCTGATCGGACCGCCAGGCACATCCGCCATGGTTGCCAGCATCGCGTCAGCCAACCGGCCTGCGGAACTCAGCCCGGTCGTTCAGGACGGCCGTCGCCAACCACCGCTTTCTACCATAGTGCAGGCGACCGACTTGCCGCTCGATACACCGCAACCTGTGGAAGTCTATCGCGATGCAAATCTGAAGGTGCTCGCGGCCGTCAATTGCCATTACAATTTTCCTGCCGGTTCAGAAGCGTCATTGAAATCTCGCTCCTATGCATACCGGATCGAAACTGCCGAACGTTCCTATGCTTACACAGGCGATACCGGGCCGTGTCCGGCTATCGAACGTCTGGCGATGGGCGTTGACGTACTCATATCCGAGGTCATGGACCCGATAGCCATGCGCAAGATTGCGGCGCGGCGTGAGGGCGGCAAGGGCCTAATCGCCGATCCGGATGCCTTTATGCGGCACATGGAGGAAGATCACCTGACCCCCGACGAGGTCGGCCAACTGGCTGCCCGTGCAGGTGCGGGCAGCGTTGTCCTGACCCATCTCGTACCCGGCTTTGATGGTGAGCCTTCGAACGACGCATACGAGGCTGGAGTACGAGCGCATTTTTCGGGGAGCGTCACCACAGCTCGTGATCTTGACCGTTTTTGAAGGTGAAAGTCTATGACGTGGTTGCGCTCTAAGCCTCTGATGAAGTCGACATTGCTTGGTGCTGCAGTGTCGCTGCTTGCTGGGCCTGCCGACGCCCAAGCCCCTCTCACCACACAGGCTCCTCCCAGGGCATCTGCGTCGCAACAGGTAGCCCACCGCAACGTACTGTTGCTCATCATGGACGACCAAAATACCGATCTCGGCATTTACGGTGCCCCGGTAAGCACACCCAATGTTGACCACCTCGCCCGCGAGGGCGTGAGGTTCCAACCTGCCTACACGCAGTTTCCGATCTGCGGTCCCACGCGCGCTTCGTTTCTGACCGGCCTGCGTCCCAACACAATCGGGCCGGGCGCAGCGTTCGAGCGTTTTCGCTGCACGCTCCCAGACGTCGTGACCCTTCCGCAGTACTTCCGCCAGAATGGCTTCTTCACCGCTCGAGTCGGTAAGGTGTTCCATCAGGGAGTACCGAAGGATATCGGCACCTCTGGTGATGACGATGCGCAGTCGTGGGATCAGGTGGTAAATCCGCGCGGCGTCGACAAGGATCTTGAAGGGCAAGTCCACAATCTGACACCGGGCATACCAGGGCTCGGGCGCGCCAACTCATGGCTGGCCCACAACGCGCCGGACACCGATTTCACAGATGGCAAGGTTGCCGATGGAGCCATCGCGATGCTTCAGGCGAACAAGAGCCGACCGTTTTTCCTGGCTGTGGGCTTCTACCGTCCCCACGTCCCGGAAATCGCTCCTGCAAAGTACTTCGCACAATACCCGCCGAAAGCCATGACGCTGGCGAAGGAAACGCCTGACACGCTTTCCCGAGTTCTGCCCATTGCAACGAATAGCGACATGATGAACCTCGGAATGACCGAGGATCAACAACGTCAGATGGTTGCGGCCTACCACGCGAGCACGAGCTTCGTGGATGCTCAAGTCGGCCGCGTACTTCAAGAATTGAAGCGCCTGGGTCTTGACCGGAACACGGTCGTCGTCCTGATTGGCGATCATGGATACATGCTGGGAGAGCATGGCCAGTGGCAGAAATCGTTGCTCTGGGAAGAAGCGACACGAGTGCCCATGATCGTGCGCGCGCCTGGCGGCAATGTGGGGGGCGTCGCGTCCCAGACCGTCGAGATGCTCGACCTTTATCCCACGATTGCCAGCCTCGCAGGACTTCCGGCCAACCCGAGCAACGAGGGTCGTAGTTTGGTGTCGCTGCTCCAAAATCCGGCGCGGGAAGACTGGCACGGCGCCGCGTTCTCGCAAATCCTTGGAGGACGTTCGATCCGCACTGATCGTTGGCGTTACACGGAGTGGGAAGGCGGGCGCAGCGGCCGGGAACTCTATGATCATGCGCGCGACCCGCGTGAACAGCACAACCTTGCGCAGGATCCGAAATATGCAGGCATCGTCGCGCAGCTCCGCGCCCGGCTGCCGCAGGGAGTGGTCGAGAAGCGTGGCAAGAAGACGCTTTCGGACCCCCAGACACCAAAGCCGCCGTTAGGTCGCTATCCGGTGCCGGAAGGATGCGAGCATCTCGAACGCCTGACCGAATGAAGATCCTCAACCGTCCGATCAACTACAAGACGCCCGTAAGAGAGGCCGCGACATGACTTTCGACAGACGCTCAATCCTTCGCAATGGCGCATTTGGCGCCGCCGCCGCTGCAGCAGGTCCTCTTTCTGCAAAGGCGGCAAAGCCCGGGCCTGGAGAAATGCCCAATTTCCTCTGGTTCACCAGCGAGGATAACTTTCCGATCATCGGTGCTTACGGCGATACTTTGGCAAGAACGCCGACGATCGACATGCTGGCACGAAAGGGGGTTTTGTTCGACAGGGCATATTGCGTTTCGCCGGTTTGCGGGCCGTCGCGGTTTTCCATCCTTACCGGCATGAATCCGGCGGCATGCGGTTCAGCGGAGGACTTCGGTTCGACCGACGAGGTGCTGCCGCGCTCCGTTCGCGGCTATCCGGAGTATTTCAAGGATCTCGGATACTACACAGCCAACAACCAGAAAAAGAACTACAACTCGCAGTTCGATTACGTGATGGACATGTGGGACGAGTCTAGCGAGCAGGCTCATTGGAACAAGCGACGCCCCGGCCAGCCATTCTTTTCGGTATTCAATACGTTCACGACGCACGAAAGCTGCCTTTTCCGGCCCCTCGACGGCAAGGTGACGTCGGACATGGTTGGCCAGAAAATCCCTCCCTATCTACCCGACAGTCCGGGCGTACGCCGTGATTTCACGACTTTCTATAACGCTATGGAGAAGATGGACGGCGAGTTTGCAGCGCGCCTCAAAGAGATCGAGGACGCTGGATTGGCAGACGATACCATCGTCTTCTACTACTCAGATAACGGCGGCATTACCCCTCGAGGCAAGCGCTTCTGTTATGATCTCGGCCTGCGCTGCGCGCTTGTGGTTTATGTCCCTCCCAAGTGGCAGCACCTCTCGCCCTGGAAGCCCGGTACGAAGGTCACGGATCCGGTGACGTTCAACGATCTCATGCCGACGGTCCTCTCGATGGTCGGTACCCCGCCACCCGCCCATGTGCATGGATTGGCTCTTTTTGGTCCGCACCGGGGCGAGCGTCAGAAGTATGCTTTCGGCGGACGCGATCGCATGGACGAGCGATACGATCTAACCCGCACTGTCACCGACACGCGCTTCCGTTACATTCGTAATTACAATCCGCATCGTCCGTGGGGACAGCACGTCGAATTCATGATGCAGGCCGCCGGCTATCGCGACTGGGAAGCCATGCACCTCGAAGGCAAGCTGAATGCCGTTCAGGACCGCTTTTGGGGTGAAAAGCCCTATGAGGAACTGTACGATGTACAGACCGATCCGCACATGGTCGAGAACCTTGCCGATGGTCCTGTGCACCGCGCCAAGCTTGCGGAGCTTCGAAGTGCACTCGATGCGCAGATGCTGGCGATCAACGACAATGGCTTGATACCTGAAGCTTGCAGCGCGGAGGGTTACGTAAACAGCCGGGCTCCGGGGGCTTATCCGATTAGGGAAGCGATGCGGATGGCAGCCTTGGCCGCATCGCGCAGTTCCGATTTGACGCCATTCCTCAATGGGCTTCGCCACGAAAACGAGATCATCCGATATTGGGCAGCAATGGGTTTGCTGATCGCCGGCGAGCATGCGCAGCCACACATGGCAGCCATCAAGGCGGCGATGCTGGGCGATCCATCCGTGGCCACCCGCATTGTTCTTTGCGAGGCTCTTGTCCGCCAATCGAACGATCACGATGCGCTCGTGACGCTGGGAACAATCATCGATGTCGAAGACGATGGCCCGCTGCGCCTTCAGGCACTCGCGGCGATCGAATACTGCGGCGAGAAAGCGCGTCCAATTCTGCCGGCCATTCGTCGATCGGCAAAGGAGGACCATCGCGGAGTGCGCAAGATCGCCCGCCACGTGATCGACAAGCTAGAGGGGACCTACGACCCCCGCAAGATCGTAAAATCGCCTGGTGGCTACATTTTCGCCGATCCCGAGCATGACAGCGCCGAAGGCGCGGGCCGGCTCTACGATTGACGAGGGGGCAGGACCGGGTCTTCCGGCCGGTCCTGCCAGTTCGTCCACGCCGTCGACGTGAAGCGTGCGAATTCCAATCGCCGGAAACGGCCTTAGCGTGGCGGGTGAAGACTGCGCGATCAAAGCAACCAATACCGCTTGGTGACCGGCATTTTTGGTTGTGCGCGACGTACCCGCAATCAAGGCACATGGCAGGCCGAGCCGACTAATGTCGCCTTTTAGGCTAGAAGCTGACCTTTGAGGTATCTCATTTTCATGTCCGCTAAGTCCCACGATGCGGCGTTCGCAATCAGCGAAACCCGACCCTAGTCGGTTGCTCGGCCGTCGACTTTCAATCGCGAGGTGCAGACCGGCAGCTTTCCCAATTTCAGCGCCCAACACTGGCCGATAGGCGAATGTCGGGTTAAGAGCGCAGAATTGTGATTGCTGCCGCTCGCACGCCGGCACGCGCGCTTATTCCGTCGAGTCTCGCTTTCGGTTGGCATACGGAGGTCCCGCTCAAGATTTCTTGCGGGACTTCCTCTTCTGTTTTCCACCGGCAGCCACGAGCGGCGCAGATCGCGTCTGGAACAGGTTGAACAGATGCTCCACCCTTTCGCGCTCGGTGGCGAAATTCTCTTTTCGATAGAGCCTGTCTACCAGTCGGTCATTTGCTTTGTGCGCTTTGCGCAGGTCCACCGGCATGCCCCCGGCATCATACAGGTCCTCCAACGGCGCGGGGGCGCATGCTTGCCGCGCAGCCGCGATCGTCTTCGCTGAGGCTTCTAGCTTTGCCTTGTTAGCATCATCGACGACGGGCCACGGGAAAGAATTATAGACGTTTGGCGCATAGCTGTAGCGACTCTCTAGCCTGCCTGCGACCGTCCGCATCCAGCCCATATGCATGGCCGATGTCAGCACCGCCATGATCCAGAGATCAGGTTTAGGCAGAATCAGGAGCTTGTTGCTGCCGATAACATTCTCGTCGAGAACGCAGATGGGGATGTATTCTCGAGTCTCTGACGACACCTCGGGGACCGCCAGATAGGACGATGACGGCTGTCGGTCCTGCGTGAAAACCCAAGGCGTTGCCGCAAATTCCCGAACGCTGGCCGTTGGGCTCTTCAGCCGCCCGTTCTTGACGCGGGCGAGGCGTTCTTGAATCTCGGGCGAGGATTTCAGGTCCGCCGGAGTGGCGTTTTTGAGCCAAAGACACCATCGCCACTCACCGGAAATAAGCTCCTGTCCGCCGACATACGGGCGAAGCCATTTTGCAATGCCTGGCTCGCGGGCGAGGGCTGCTTTCCGGTCTTCCTCATTGAGGATCAGGTTGCTCGTTGTAACGAATTTGCCATTCGGCCCTTTAACTCGTGCGCCGTCCGCAGGCTTGCTGCCTTGGAATAGCTTGGGCATCCCGGCAGGCGGACGGCTCCGTGCGGCGATGAATATTTGCGGGCAGGAAATTAGGTAGCTGTTGATCTGCGGAACGATCGACATGTGAGGATCGCCCTTCACATTGTCGTAGTCGTATATCTGCCTTGGTCCGTCGCGATCAAAATCGAGCCCGACTATGATGACGTGAACCGCTGCTTTGCCTCGCGCCTCGCTAAGCCATTCGAACGTGCGGTGAGCGAAGAAAATCCGTGCCCCCGACCGGAAAAGCTGGGGCCACAGGATCGAAGCCTGCTCGCCCTGACATATCGAATTCGTCGATACGAAGGCGATTTTGATTACGTGATTCTTCTGCGCGTAGTCAGTCGCGAGCTTAAACCAACAGGTAACATAGTCGAGCCGATTGACTTGACCGTCGCGGCCCCAGACGCGGTGCATACCCGCTTTCTGATCATCGTCGCGCAATGCATGTCCGATGAAGGGCGGATTTCCGAGGACGTGCGTGCATTCCTCAGGCGGCAGAACGCTTTCCCACGCCACATCCAGAGCATCGTCATGCCGGATCACGGGCGACTTCCTAAGCGGGATGCGGACGTAGCTCTTGCCGAATGCGAGCGAGAGCCGCGAATTCATGATGTGATCCATCATCCACATCGCCGTTTCCCCGATGCGCGACGCAAACTCGCCGATCTCGATGCCCGCAAACTGATCGACGTCAACCCTTGAGAGAGCAGAGACGTCCAGGATGAGCTGGTCTTTACCCGCAAATATCTCGGTCAGGACGTCGAGTTCGAGCAGGCGAAGACGAGGAAGTTACCGCAACCGCAAGCGGGATCAAGAAACCGCAGCTTGCTAAGCTTTTCCTGAAATTCAGTAAGCCTTGCGATTTTGGCGATGCGCAGGGCCTTTAGCCGGTCAAATTCGGCCCGCAGCTCGTCGAGGAAAAGTGGCCCAATGACTTTGAGGATGTTCTTCTCGGTCGTGTAATGCGCACCCTGCCGTCGCCTTTCTGCTCGGTCCATCACGGACTGGAACAGCGATCCGAAGATGGCGGGCGAAATAGGGGACCAGTCGAAGGCAGACACTTCTATCAGGGCTTCTCGCATTGAGCGGTTGAAGTCCGGGATGCGCGTTGATGTTTTGAACAGGTCGCCGTTTACATAGGGGAACTGCGCCAAGTCCTCATCAATATTTTTGCTGCGCTTATCTTCAGCAGTGTCGAGAACCTCGAACAGCTTTGTCAGCCAACCCCCTAGATCAGACCCGTCTTCATTTGTCCGGGTTTCCAAAAATTCGAGAAATATTCCGCGAGGCTCGAAAACGCCGGTGTCATCGGCAAACAGGCAGAACACCAAGCGGACGAGGAACCGTTCGAGGTCGTGGCCGGTATAACCTGAGTCTTCCAAAGCATCATGGAGCTTCCCGACAAGCTCTGCGGCCTTAACGTTGACAGGGTCTTGGTCCTGAAACGTGCGCTTTTGCACACCGAGGATGAAGCCGAATTTGTCGATGTTGGCAGGAAGATCGGCCAGCTTGAACGAGATGTGCTCGCGCTCATCGAGGTCATGCAGCTCGAAGGACTGGAAATCGCTGAGCAGGATATAGCGGGGACGATCAACCTCTTTCAGGGAGTCGAAGTATGCCCCGGCCTGATCGTAGGCCGCGACGAGATCGCGACCGGCGCTTTTCTGCTCGACGAGCAACACGCCCGGCCAGAACAGATCGATAAACCCGGACTTGTTATCAAGCTTTTTGACGTGATTCTCAAAGCGAGCAACTGACCGGCGGCGGACGCCAAATATTTCAAAAAACTCGTTGTAGAAGGTCTGAGTATCGCCCTTTTCATAGCCCTGGCCTGCCCAATCCGCCGCAAATGTCGCAGCTCTGGCCCGAATTTCATTCCAACTTAGACGCATGAATGCCCCGACTCCTTTGAGCGGCTTTTTGCATCGGCGATCAGCTAAAAGCCATACCCGGGACGAAGAACTCAAGGCAAATAGCGGAGCACTGTGGATCGAACATTTACCCGCGTAGGTGATCGGAATGACGGCTGTCTCGACGCGATTGCCCAAAACTGGACGGTCTCTCAGCGCCCCTCCGCTCCGTTGGTGGCCCTGGGCGGCAAGGGAAACCGGAAGGTCGGCTCCCTGTCACGTCAAATCAGGCCCGGAACGACCGCCATGGGCGCGTAGCAGCCTCTTCCGTGGTCGACCCTAATCGGTCATTAGGCCTCCAATTTTTCAACTCCCGGTGCGGCCGGTCCGCTTATCCATCTTGAATGCCCGTGATTCGCAGATAGTTGACGTTCCCGCCAAATCCCGCCGCTCCATCAGCGCGAAACGATCATCCCGCTGCGCGCCATATTCGGACACGGCACTTAATCTGGCGATCCCAAATTGCTCTCCGGCCGCGATATGGCCCGGGCGATGAGTGATGTATTTTTTTACAGTAGAGCCTGCCAGATAGCGGAACGCCATCACCTCAACGGTTCGGAAACCAAAGATGGGTAGCAAAAGCAGCTTCTGTTGGTCCGTACTAGTCCCGTTTGCGTGTCTGTCTGTTAGGAAGCGTCATGGCGTCCGCCCATAGCCTTAGCGTTGTTGAGCGTCGTTTGATCAAGGGCATGCTGATGCTAGAGCCGCAGCCGACCGATCAATCCATCCTCGCGTATTTTACCCGGCCCGGCCGTGATCTGAACCATGCAAGGATTGCGGAAATCCGAAACGGCTGGCTGTTCCCGACCCTACCACCGGCAATGCCAGAAGAGGTGACCGCCTTCATGGCGGCGTGGGTGGGCGGCGGGGCAGTGGACCCGAATTCATATGTGACTAGCCCCGGAGTGAGCGTGGATGCGGAAGATGATGACGTGGTAGGCGATCGGCAGGTTGGTACGTTGCGGCTCGATTGGTGGCCGGTCGGCCAGGGGCTTTTCGCCTCGGGCATCATTCAGGGCCGCAATGGCGTAGCGGTTAGCTGGGTTTATGATTGCGGCACCGTGTCGCAACAGAAACTGATCAAGAAAGCGATCACTCGCGATCAGACGGCGCGCAAGCGTGCCGGCGCATCTGCCATCAAGCTCGCCGTCCTTTCGCATTTCGACAAAGACCATATCAGCGGTTTCACGACACTGATCCAGACCTGCCGCATCGAGACACTGCTCTTGCCATACTTGCCTTTATGGCAACGGCTGGTTCTTGCGATCGAGCAGGGTGTTATTGCCGACGACCCTGCCTTCGGTTTTTTTCTAGATCCGGTCGGCTATCTGCGGGGTTTGGGTGGGGAAATCGGTGAAATCCTGTTGGTGCCCCCGAGCGGTCCGGATGATGCACCAGATGCTCCGGATGACTCTGAAGGACCGATTGAGCCGACGGTCATGGAGGGGCTTGGCGGCCCGGTAGAAGGACCACTCAAGGCCGAGCGCGCAGACCCGCCCGCCGAAGCTAGCGATGACCCGGTACTTGACCATCAAGGATCCAGCGAGGCAAAATTCTTAGCGCCGGGCGGACGCCTTCTGTCGCCAGGCTTCTGGGAGTTTGTACCCTACAATGATGTGACCATGGCCGCTCGTGCGGATGCCGTTTTCGTTGCCGATGCCCGTGCATTGGCGAAGCGACTGAAGAACGAGGAAACCGAGCGCGACGAGCGACTCGATGAATTGAAGCGTCTCTATGAAGCGAAGTTCAAAAACTCGAAGCATAGGAACCTTATTTCGCTTTTCCTTTATTCCGGGCCCATTGGAAGGCGTTTCAGTCTGGCCGGACTGGCAGCATCCCATCCCGTTCGCCTGCCTGAGGCATTCGTACGCTTCGCTCAGGTTCACACCGGCGACGGCACCTTGAAACAAGATTATTGGGCGCGCTTTCGTGATTTCTATCGCAAGGGAAAGCGCCTGGAGAAAGCGGGCATCGTCCAGATCATGCATCATGGCGCGGCGGGCAACAGCGAAGTCGGTATGGCAGCCCGCCTCCGGCCGGTGGCGAGCATCTTTTCATCCGATCCGGCCAAGGGACACAAGCATCCTGATGCGGAAGTCCTTCGCGACTTCTGGCCCTACCATTCGATCCAGGTCGATGACGCGAAAGGGTTCCATCTCTCTGCCCTGCTGCTAATGCGATGATTGTCAGAATTTAGAAGCCGGTGCTGACCCGGCTTTTCTTGATCGCCGACCTCGGAATCTCCCCTCCGGCAGACGACCCTTCCCGGTCGTCCAGCACCCAATTTAGCATCCCCGGGGGCGGACCGGCAGCTATCCTATCCTGGATGCCCAAGACTGGCCGATAGGCGAATGTCCTGTTTAGAACAGGCCTGCAGGAAAAGGTGCCGCTCGCATGCGGTCGGCTCCCGTCAACAACGGTCAGATCGCGCATGCCGCACCAATGGGAGCAAAGTTCCAAGCCCTCCCTTCCTTACACTCGATCACTACCCTTAGCGAGCACCTGCTGCCAGGCTCGCTCGAGCAGGTAATTGACCGAGAATGGTGCATGTTGTGGTCGGATGCCTTGGCTTCGCGATTAGTGTTTTGAGACTGACGAAAGACATTCGCTTCACAGCTTGCGTCGGCACTATTAATCCGCTGATATATATCTGATTTTGTCAGGAGATTAAGAGTTGGAAGCCGACGCAGATCGCATTCGCAAGCTTGCGCTAAACGATTTTGTAGCTCCGGCTCGTGCAGCGGGCCAGAGTTCCGTTACGATCGTTGCGCGCGATGTCCATGATCGCCTCGGCCTTAGCGCTGCTCATGCGAATGTTTGCCAGGCACTTGGCGGCCGTATGTTCCAGGAAATGGCAAGCGTCCCTCCCCCAAAAATGGAGGGCCCAATGGCAAGCAGCACGACGACGTTCACCTACGAGCTTGGTACCTCTGCGATGACTGACGACCAGCTTCTGCTCCTGTTCGACAGCTGCGAATATTTCAGGAGCCGGCGTACCAAATGGACCGATGAACAAACGTTCAACTTTTGCGCAATGGCTCGCGCAGTTCACGAGCTGGGCCTCGATTGGTATCGCACCAACATCCCGCAGATCCGATTTGGCCGGCGAGCCAGTGACGCAAACCGCGCTAAAGCTACTCTAGCAAGTTTTGATGCGGCACCAGCACGTATTCGCTTTTCTCATTCTTCCGGCGAACTTGGACTGCAAGGCTCGTTCGAGTGTGATGAAGCAGGCAAGGCGGCTTTTACCAAACTGCTCAACGAAAAGCGTAACGAGATCTCCAATTGGCTACCTCCAATGCCACCACGGGAAGGCTTCTGGCCCTTCTATGACCATACAGCGGATACCGCGAGGTCCGAGCAATCTAGAATCGATGGCGCCGGAGCAGAAGGTGGCCCGCGCTACTGGATTGAGAAGACCTTGGTCGCCGGCCGTGCGGATCGGTTGGAAGGCGACCATGCTTTAGGGAGGGCGCTGTGGTCACCGCAAACCTCCAAAGACGGCCGCCAAATTTATGGATCAATGACCCAAGCAAGTGAGGGCGATGTTGTGTTCCACCTCACAGACAACAAGGCGATAACGGAGGTCTCGGTAGTCGCAGCTCCGGCTGATGACAGCTTCACCGGTGTAGTGGGTACTGAATGGGCGGATCAGCCGGGATATCGGATTGCGCTCGAGGACCACGCCAAGCTTGATCCGCCACTGCCACGGTCGGAATTTTTAGAAACCGAGCCCTTCAGCACAGAATTGAGGGAGCTGGTAGATAGCGGCGCGCGCGGGCTCTTCTTCAACCGCAAACTCGAACTGAATCAAGGGAGTTATCTCACAGAGGCAACGCCCAGCCTGCTCTCCATCCTCAATCGCGCATATCAAAGCTTCGCCGGCAAAAATCTACCGCACGTCAGAGAACAGGCCACAGGCGAAGAAACGAGCCAGCTGCCGCCCTACTCGCTCGATGATGCGCTGGAGACGCTCTTCTTGTCCAAAAGCGATGCTGAGGACATCATGCTGCTGTGGCGCGCGAAGAAGAACATCATTTTGCAAGGCCCGCCCGGCGTTGGGAAGTCCTACGCCGCGCAGCGATTGGCGTTCGCATTGATGGGCTTCAAAGATCGCGATCGATTGCGGTTCGTGCAGTTCCATCAGTCCTATTCCTATGAGGATTTTGTCGAAGGCTTCCGGCCGACTGAGACAGGCTTTGCGCTGAAACCCGGAAAGTTCGTCGAATTCTGCCGAGAGGCCGAGAGCGATCCGGAGCGGACCTACGTGTTCATCATCGATGAAATCAACCGCGGCAATCTAAGCAAGATCCTCGGCGAGCTCATGGTGCTGATCGAACCTGACAAGCGCGATGCCGAATGGGCCATGCCTCTCGCATCAGGGCGAGCCCCCTTTTTCGTGCCCAGCAACGTCTATCTACTCGGGCTGATGAACACCGCCGATCGTTCGCTCGCAGTGGTAGATTATGCCCTGCGCCGGCGCTTTGGCTTTGTAGACGTGCGAGCCAATCTCGCGTCGCCAAAATTTCGCGACCAACTCAAAACCGCTAACGTGTCGGACAGCCTTATTACGACTGTTATCGACCGGATTGGCGTCCTGAATGCTGAGATCGTGGAGGATGTCACAAACCTCGGGCCCGGCTTCGCTATCGGCCATAGCTTCTTCTGTAGCGGCCCGAATGCGAGTGAGGACGAGGCCGACTGGTACAGTCGTATCATTCGAACTGAAGTTGCCCCTCTGCTCCGCGAATATTGGTTCGACGCTCCGGCAAAGGCCGAACAGTGGGCGAGCCAGCTGATGGCACCGCTTTGAGATTGCGTCCGTGATCTCAATTGAGAACATCTATTACCTGTTCTGCTATGCTTGGAACCGGTTCGAAGAAGCGCAGTCGATTCCGGTCGGTGCTAGCCAAAGCCCGGATCTTCCCAACCTTCTCGGTCGCGTCCTGTTACAGGGGACTCGAAAGCTGCTTCGTCGTGGGCTCGACCGCAACTATCGCGACTACAGTGACGAAATTGCAACAGTACGGGGGCGGATCGAACTGGGCGCGTCTCTGCGCCTGCACTCACGGAGTGTACGCCGCTTAGTTTGTGAGTTTGACGAACTCAGCCACGATCTTCTCCATAATCAGATCATTAAGGCGTCGCTGCGACGGCTTGCGCGTGCCAGAAACATTCAACCTGCGTTGGCTGCAGAATTAACGCATACCGCAAAGCGAATGCCGGAGGTTTCCGATATTTGGCTTGAGCGTTCCGCGTTTGCACGCGTTCAGCTCCACCGGAACAACGCCTATTACGATTTACTCATGAAGGTAGCTGAACTCGCGTTCGACTGCTTATTGCCCGATAGCGATGGCAACGGTTTTGCATTCTCCGACGTGCTGCGTGACGAGAAGAAAATGGCCCTCACGTTCCAGCAATTCGTTCGAAACTTCTACGTGGCGGAGCAAAGCGATTTCGCCGTTCTTCCGCTTGCCATTCGCTGGGACGGAGAGTCTGTGTCGACGACAGGAGCCGGTCGATTACCAAGAATGGTGACCGACATTTATTTGAAATGCGACAATAGACGTATAATAATAGATACAAAATACTATAGCAATGCTTTGCAAAGCGTATTTTATGGAAGTGACAGCTTTCATTCAGGAAATTTATACCAATTGTTTGCTTACCTCCAAAACGCAGCAGCGGACCCAGCTTTCGCTAATTGTGAAGGTATGTTGCTATATCCGATGAACGGGACAGCCTTGCGAGAGACTTACCGTATTCGAGGGCACCTGATTACTATCGCAACGATCGATTTGGCGCAGCCGTGGCCCACGATCGCGGAAGACTTGCTGCACTTAATCAAGCCCGCTGCGAACTAGGTTCTGTTGACAAAGTTCGGTATCCATCTGCGGATGGCAGCTAGGTTCTGTTGACAAAGTTCGGTATCCATCTGCGGATGGCAGCTAGATTGAGGAAGCTGGCGAATGACAGCGCGGTCTTGTCATATCGGGTAGCGATGCGGCGCTGATGCTTGAGGTATCCGAACATGCGTTCGATG